>CANJUR010000002.1 GCA_947477565.1 Deltaproteobacteria bacterium | reverse complement strand
GCTGAAGCACACGGCACGGTGTGGAAGCCCGGGGCAGACCCGGGCTCCTACGATGTCCCGATGGAGAAGCGCTGCCCCGTGGGACCCGGGATGGAGCCCGCTGCGGGCTTTCGCGGGGGTGCCGTGTGCTTCAGCACGCGGCACGGCGGGCCGAGGCGGCGTACTCTGAACCTCAGTGCGTTGCTGGAGTTCGGAGCGGTCCGTGGCGTCGGTTGGCGGGGGGGGGGAACACCGGCTCTGCTTTCGCGGACGGGCCTTCGGGCCACCGCCCTCAGGGTGAAGGCCCACCGTCGCGGGCCTCTACGACTTGATGGGTCGATTGCATCGCTGGCAGCGAGCACTCCCCGCAGCTCATCGACGCCAACATCGAAGCACCCCACGAGCACTCCCGCGAGGATCGCGAGTGACGAGGACCGCGCCTGCGGGCACGCGTCCGATCAACCCACCGGGCACAGTCGGGGGTTGCGGACCCCGCAATCGGGGATTGGTGCGTCACGGGTGGCCCATGCGGCGTCCGCAAGGGCCGACCGTGACGTACCCGGAGGGCCCTGCGGTGACTGCGGTCGGGTGGAGGTGTGTACCGGTCGGCCCTTGCGGCGTCCGCAAGGGCCACCCGTGACGCACCCGCCGACGGTTGCGGCGTCCGCAAGGGCCGACCGGACCACCCGCGCAGCGGGAATGCTCCCAAACAGGTGGCAGCGGTGCAGCAAACACGACCGGGATACGGCGCGCATGGGACGGATCACTGCCTTTCCAGAGGCGAGTGCAGATGCGGTTGGGGGCCCGCGGGCATGCGCCGCAGCGTCACCTGCGTGAGCACTGCGAGCCAGTGCATCCGCGCTGCGGCGATCGCGCTCCCGGTCATCGGGTAAGTGGATGATTGGATTCCCTATTCGCTTGCGACCCTTGCGACCTCGCAGTGCCGCTTTCAGCGTCGTCAAAACGTACTCCGAACTTCAGCACTGCCGGGCAGGCGTCGCGGCTCGTCCATGCGCTGTCGTACGCGTGCGATGGATATTCGCGGGTGACGGCGAAGCCGGACGCTGGGTTAGAATCTGCACCTCGCGAGGCGTGCGCATCACGTCGAAACCCTCGCAAGCGAAACACCCAAAGGAGCTCGTGTCTCATGAACTCACGTCGGCATATGATCTCTGCGCTCGTCTTGGCAGTCGGGCTCGCGGCGGCGCCGGCCGCGGTGCATGCGACGGTGATGGTGAAGCTCGCGCAGGAGCAGCACCTCGCGCAGTCTGAGCTGGTCGTGCGCGTAGTGGTGGGCCCCGCCGCCACCCGATGGAACGAAGACGAGACCCGCATCCTCACGCTGACGCGCCTCGAGGTGCGGGAGTACTTGAAGGGAGACGGGCCGACGCAGCTTACTCTCCGGCAGTTCGGCGGAACGCTCGAGGGCATGACGCTGACGGTTCCGGGGGATGGGCACCTTCGCGCGGGCGAGGAGGCGGTGCTCTTTCTCCGACGCGGGGCGGGCGTGGTCTACCTCACGGCGATGGCGCAGTCGGTCTATGAGGTCGTCGCGACGCCGCAGGGGCCGATGGTGCACCGCGACCTGCACGACGTGGAGTTTGCCGCGCCCAACGAGCGCGGCGCGCTGGTGGCGTCCGAGGCGCCGGAAGAGCCTGACCAGGCGCTCGGGCGCTTCACTGAACTGCTGCGGTCGGTCGCGCGGAGGGGGCAGTGAAGCAGCGCCTCGCCTCGGCGCTCGCGGTCGCAGCGCTCTCGTACGCGGCCGCGGCGAGCGGGTACAGCCGCACGGGGGGCGTGTGGCGCACCCTGCCGGTCAGCTGGTTCTGGAACCCCGCGACGGTGCCCGCGAGCCTCGGCGGAATGGACAACGGCCGCCTGGCCTTCGAGGCGGGCTTCACAACGTGGTCGTCGGCCTCGTGCACGCGCTTTCGCGCGGTGAACGCGGGCACCACGACGGTGGTACGCGGCTCGACCCGCGACCGGGTGAACACCTTCGCTTGGATCTCCGGCGCCTGGCCCGCCGAGCTGGGCGCGGTGAACTCCGTGATCGGCGTGACGCTGCCGGTCAGCTCCGGCGGCGCCAACATCGACGCCGATATCCTATACAACGCCGTGGGCTTCACATGGTCCCTCGACGGGCGTCGCGGCACTGTCGACACGCAGTCCATCGCCGTTCACGAACAGGGGCATTTCCTCGGGCTCGGCCACACCACGGTGCCGCGCGAGTCGATCATGTTTCCATCCTACCCCGGTCGTCCCAGCCGGGTGATGTCGACGGACGACATCGCGGGCGTCTGCGCGCTCTATCCCGGCAGCGGGCCAGGCCCCGACGCGGGCGTAGGTCCCATCGACGCGGGCCCCCCGAGCGATCCTTGCAACGCGATCACGTCGTGCGGCGAGTGCACGCCGCAGTCGGCCTGCGGGTGGTGTACCTCGACCCGTCTCTGCATGACCGGAGAGGTCAGCGGCCCCACCGTCGGAACCTGCCCGGGCGGATGGGCGCCGTTTCCGATGAACTGTTCCACTACGGAGGTTGATTCGGGCGTCGCGCCGCGTGATGCCACCGCGGTCGCCGACCCCTGCATGGGCTACGGCTCGTGCTCGACGTGCGCGGCGGCGAACAACTGCGGCTGGTGCGGAGCCGCGGGGCGCTGCATGTACGCGACGATGGCGTCGGGTCCGGCGCGGGAGACCTGCGCGGGGGCCTGGGCGATCGAACCCTCGGTGTGCCCCGGGGGCGGTGGCACCACGGGGTTCGGCGGCGCGTGCCGCACGGCCTCGGACTGCTCGTCGGGCGGCCCCTGCGTGGGCGTCTCGGGCGCGGCGCCGTTCTGCTCGCAGCGCTGTGAAGACGACTGCAACTGCCCGCGCGGCTACCGCTGCTTCACGGCGAGCGCGACGCTGAGCGTTTGCGTTCCGGGCAGCAACGCCTGCGCGGCGATGCCCGACGCGGGGGGCGGCGTGCTGGTCGATGTTCCGCGGGTGCTCGACGTGCCGCGGCCTCCAGCCGATGTCGTGAGCGCGCGCGATACCGGCGGGGCGACCGACCTCGGGGCGCCGGTCGAAGCGGGTGGCGGCGACGTCGACGCGGGGCCCTCGCCCGCCGATGCCGGCAAGCTTGCCGGGATCGACGACGGCGGTTGCGGCTGCCGCACGGCGGGCGCGCGCGGGTCTGCGCCTGCTCGCGGGTTGGCGACGCTCGCAGGTCTCGCCGCGCTCGTCCGCCGCCGCCGGCGCTCGCGGCGCAGCGCGGCCGCCCGTTGAGGGTGTGTCTCCGCGCGCGCTGGCCGCGAGGGTCAGCCGGCGAGCGGAATGCGCAGAACCACCGAGCGACGTTCGGTCCACCCGAGCAACCTTGTTCCAGCAATGTGGCCGGTTGAAGTACCTATCCCCACGGTTGCGCTGGATGATGGCGTGCGTCTAGGATCCCCGCCATGGCAGGGAAACTAACGGGGTTTTGGCGGATCAACGACCCAATTTCCCAGCCTTTCTGGCACGCATCCCGTCCCGTGACCGAAGCTCCCTCCGATGCGAATCTCCCTTGTCCTGCGCCGTCGAGAGCACCCTTTCGCCGCGCTGGAAGAGCTCGCTGGCTCTGCGGCGCGCTCGGGGCGCTGCTGGCGACGCGATCGGTAGCGGCGTTTCACCTGGAGGACGGGTTGCGCGGCGGCACCCGCGGCAACGCCGTGGGGGGGTCGTTCGCGGCGGATGGGTGGCACGTCACCGACCGCGCCGATCGGGTGTGGTACGCGCTGCCGCGGCTGGTGTCGGGGTCGGTGGAGTTCACGCTCACCCACGTGACGATGGCGAGCCTTGGGACGACGACGGACAACGAGATCTTCGCGATGTACGAGGGCGGATACGGCATCGCGGAGCCGATCCGGTACGGGTCAGAGTTTCGCGAGAACCACTACAAGTGCATGCTTCGCATCTTCCCCAACAACGAGCCGATGCGGCCGGGGCAGCAGAAGCTGATGTGGGGGATGTGCCCGAGCGGAGCGCCGGGCTTCGGGGCCTGCGGCTGCGGGTCGTTTTTCGAGGAGCCTTTCGGCGGCAACGGCACCTGGGATGGGTCCCCGCAGCGCCTCCGCGTCGAGTGGGGCGGCGGGCGCACGCGCTACCTCCGCAACGGCGCGGAGGTGCTGTCGATCCGCTGGGCGGACTCGGGGCTCACGTTCGGTCCGTCGGACCTGCACCTGTCGCTTGGAACGGCGCGCCCGAGCGCGGTGACGGAGGCGCAACTTCCGGTGGGCGCGGTGTTCTCCGACCTCGTGGTCGACGGCGTGGAGGGCGCGCTCGCCCGCTGCCCCGGCGCGACGGTCACCGACGCGGGCACTCCGACGATGTCGGGCATGGTGCTCGAGTACCCCGCGGTGGAGGACGTCACGGTCGATCCGACGCTCGCGTCGACGGTGTACCCCGACGCGCGCGACCTTGCGGTGGGCGCGGGCGACAGCGAGTTCTACGTGAAGTTTCGGGTGGGCGCGCTGCCGGGGCGCGTGGTGCAGGCGCAGCTGCGGTTCAACAGCGCGACCGGCGCGTCTGCGCAAGGCAGCGGCGCGAGCGTGTACGCGGCGGCGAGTAGCGGGTGGTCGGAGTCGACGCTCACCTGGACCGCGCGACCCGGACCCCGCGGCCCGCGGCTCGCGCGCATCGACGGCGTGGCGGTCAACGAGCCGTACACGCTGACGCTCCCCGTGACCGCGGTGACCGCGGCGGGGACGTACGCGTTCGCCGTGCTGCCGGAAGCGAGCGACACGAACGCAGCGCACTTCGACGCGAAGGAGGTTTCCCCGACGCGCGGACCGGTGCTGCGGCTGGTGATCGATCCATCGCTGCCGCCGCTCGACGCGGGCGTGGTCGGGGTCGATGTGCCCGTGATGATGGACGTGGGCACGGGGGCGAGAGACGTCGGCACTTCGGTGACGGACGTCGGCACCGCGGCGAGAGACGTCGGCACGTACACGGGCGTCGATTCGGGTGTCGATGCGGGCCTGGACACGGGCGTCGATGCGGGAGTCGAGACGCTGCGCGAGGTGACCGAGGGCGACTGCGATTGCCGCGCGGCGGCCCGCGCGAAGACACCGAGCGGGTGGGGCGTCGTCGCGCTGGCGATGGCGTTGGTGGGACGACGACGACGACGGCGGTGACGACTGGCGAAGAATGTAGTCGAGCAGGGACGGAGGTCGGTCGGGCGCGCAGCGCTCGGCACTCGAGGGGTGCTGAGCGAGGCCACCGCCGACCCCGAACTCCAGATCTTGTGACATGAATCTGGCCGGTTGAAATACCTATCCCGGGCGCGGAGGCTGCGATATCGCGAAGGGATGTTGTTCAGTTGGCTGAGTCGACGGCGACGGGCGCAAATCCTGGAGACGGCGTTTCCGCCGGAATGGGAGGCGATCGTCCGGCGCAACATCGGGCACTGGGCGCTGCTCGATGACGAAGAGCGCGCCCGCCTGCGCGACCTGGTGCAGGTCTTCGTCGAGGAGAAGAACTGGGAGGGCTGCGGCGGCCTGAAGATGACCGACGAGGTGCGCGTGACGGTGGCGGCGGAGGCGTGCCTGCTGCTGCTCGGCCGCGACCACGACCTCTACGCGGACGTCGAGAGCATCCTGGTGTACCCGAGCACGGTCATCGCGGCAGAGCGCACCGCGGGGGTGTTCGAGCGCGGTGGGGCGGTGGTGGAGGAGTCCGAGGCGATTCTCGGGCAGGCGTACAAGGGCGGGCCGGTGATCCTGGTGTGGGACGCGGTGAAGCATGGTGCGCGCGACCCGGACGACGGGCGCAGCGTGGTGATCCACGAGTTCGCGCACAAGATCGACATGGCCGAAGGGTCAGTGGACGGCACTCCTCCGTTGCCGGACCGGGCGGCGCGGCGCAGTTGGGCGGAGGTGTGCTCGGAGGTCTACCTGGCGCTGAAGGGCGGCGACCGCGCGGTGCGGCGGGTGATCGACCCCTACGGAGCGCGCAACGAGGCGGAGTTTTTCGCGGTGGCTACGGAGGCCTTCTTCGAGCGCCCGGAGTCCCTGCGGAATGCGCTGCCTGCGCTCTACGCGCTGCTCGCGGACTTCTACCGGCAGGATCCGGCTGCGAGGGCTTCGCGCGGGGACTGACTGGCGGGCATCGCTACGCAGTCCCACACGCTGCGCGTCCCCCGACTGGAGGCTGCCGATGCGTTACGCACCTCGCTCGATCCCCTCGTAAGGGCATTGGGACCGGAGGCGGAATCGTTGCGCCCGAGCGTCAGCGCCGACGATCGCCTGGAAGACCACGCGATCGTCGCCTTCCTGCGGTCTTTCGTGCGGCTTCCAGCCGAGGAGTTCAAGGAGTCCGGCCGGGCGAGCGCCGCGCTGGTGGTGCTGTTGAACGACAAAGACGGCCTCGACGACGTGCTCGAGCAGAGTGCCGGAAAGATCGTCCTCGATCACATCCGCAAGGTGCACACGGCCTACGGCATCTCCACGGGAGCCACCGCGCCCCGGACCTCCGGGGACGCTCCCGCCGTGCGCGCCGGTCGCGCTACCCTGCGCCCGCCATGGATCCGACGACCCCACAGTCCTTCGCTTCGCCCGTCGTGCGCGCCGCACGTTTCGACGACCGCGCCCGCTGGAACGGCTTCGTCGAACACCATCCCCACGCTTCGGTCTATCACCGCTGGGAGTGGGGCGAGCTCTTCCGCGACGTCTACGGCACCCGCTGGTGTCCCCTCATCGCCATGCGCGGCAACCGAGTCTCCGGCGTGCTCCCGCTGGTGCGCCTATCATCCATCCCCTTCGGCACGCAGCTCGTATCGCTCCCGTACTTCGGCCACGGCGGCGTCATCGCAGACGACGACGACACCTACCGCGCTCTCTTCGCCGCTGCGCGCGAGCTACTCCCCGCAGTGGGAGCCGTGCGCGCCGAGCTTCGCCACGCCCACGCGGTACCGTCCGAGGGGATGCCGACGCGCGACGAGAAGGTGCTGATGCAGCTCGCGCTCCCGGACGACCCGGAGATTCTCCTCAAGGCCCTCGGCCCAAAGAACCGCGCGGACATCCGCCGCCCAGAAAAAGAAGGCCTCACCGCGCACCTCGGCGGCGAGGAGCTCATCCCCGAATTCCACGCCGCGTACTCTTCCGTGATGCGCGACCTCGGCAGCCCGGGGCACAGTGCGAGGCTCTTCCGCGAGGCGATCCGACGCATGCCCGACCGCTGCTGGGTCGCCGTGGTGCGCTACCAGGGCCGCCCCATCGGCGGCGGGTTTCTCGCGGGCATGGGAGACACGCTGGAGATCCCCTGCGCCGGCTCACTGCACCCTTTCACCCGCCTTCGCGGCAACATGCTCCTCTACTGGACCATCCTGTCCGAGGCCATTCGCCGCGGGTACAAGACCTTCTCCTTCGGCCGCTCGTCGCTCGACTCGGGCACCTACATGTTCAAGAAAAACTGGGGCGCGGTCCCTGTTCCGCTCGCGTACCACTACCTCCTCGGGGAGGGTCAGGCGATGCCCGAACTCAAGCCTGACAACCCCAGGTTCGCGAAGGTCATCGCGGCCTGGCAGCGCCTCCCGGTGCCCGTCGCCACTCTCGCGGGCCCGCGAATCGTGCGCTGGATCCCGTGACAGACCGATGCGCTGCGCCGCGCCCGTAGGCTAGTCTCGGTCCACAACGCCATGACCATCCACGCGCTCACCGTAGACGTCGAGGAGTACTTCCAGGTCGAGGCGCTCGCCCACCACGTCGAGCGCGACGAGTGGGACCGCCTGGAGTCCCGCGTCGTATGGGAGACCTCGGTGCTCCTGGAGTTGTTCGCGCGGGAGGGCGTGCACGCGACGTTTTTCACTCTGGGCTGGGTCGCGCGGCGGCACCCCGCGCTGGTGCGCCGCATCGTCTCCGAGGGCCACGAGCTTGCCTGCCACGGCGACGCCCACCGCATGATCACGCAGATGTCCCCGGCGGACTTCCGCGCCGACGTCCGCGCTGCGAAGGCCACGCTCGAAGACATCGCGGGCGTTCGAATCGACGGCTATCGCGCGCCGACTTTCTCCGTGGTGGAGGGCACCCGATGGGCGCTCGACGTCCTCCGCGACGAGGGCTTCGCCTACGACGCCAGCATCTTCCCGATCCGCCACGACCGCTACGGCATCCCCACGGCGACGCGCGCACCGCACCGCATCACCGCAGGCGCCGGCGTCGGCCTGGTGGAGTTTCCGAGCAGCACCATCCGTGTCGCGGGACGCAACCTGCCGGTCGGCGGCGGCGGCTACCTCCGGCTGCTCCCGATGGCCTACACCCGCTGGGCGCTCGACCGCATCGCCCATGAAGGATCTCCCTTCATGGTCTACCTCCACCCCTGGGAGATCGACGCGCAGCAGCCGCGCTTCCCCCTCGGGCGTCTCGCCACGCTTCGCAGCTACCACCACGTCGACCAGATCGTCCCGCGCCTGACCGAACTCATCCGGGCGTACTCCTTCGCCTCTGCGCGCGCGGTGCTTCAGTCCATCGACCTGCTGCCATCGTCGCTCCCGACCGTCGTCCTCGCGACGGAGTCCGCGTAGCCCGTCCGATGGCTGACCCATCTTTCATAGTCTTCGGCGACGACTGGGGCGCGCACCCCTCCAGCGTGCAGCACCTCTTCAAGCGCATCGCTCGCACGCACCGCACCCTCTGGGTCAACACCCTCGGCCTGCGCCCGCCGCGCCTCGATCGCCGTGACGCCGCCCGCGTCGTCCGCAAGCTGCGCGGGATGCTCTCCCCGGCCGCGGCCCAGCCCACCGGCGACTCCTCTCGCGACCTCGACCTCGACCTCCACGTGGTCGCGCCCCCGATGCTCCCGTGGATGCGCCCCGCGGCGCTGCGCCTCGCCAACCGCGAGTCCGTGCGCCTTGTCGTCAACCGCGCCGCTGCGCGCCTCGGGGTGCGCGATCCGATCGTCGTCACCACCGTGCCCAACGGCGTCGATGGCCGCGGCCTCGCGGGCTCCTGCTGCCTCGTCTACTACTGCGTGGACGACTTCACCAACTGGCCCGGCGTAGACCGCGTCGCCGCGACAAACCTCGAGCGCGAGCTTCTCTCCGACTGCGACGCCGTGCTCGCCACCAGCCAGAACCTCGCGGACACCCGATGCCCACGCCGCGGCGAAGCGTCGCTGCTCCCGCACGGCGTCGATGTCGAGCACCTCGCGCGGGCGTGCGACCCGGCGACCGCCGCGCTGCCGGGCGTTCGTCGCGGCCGACCTGTGCTCGGGTATCTGGGACTCGTCGACGCGCGGCTCGACGTGGCGCTGGTCATGGGCGTGGCCCGCGCGCGGCCCGACTGGGACGTCGTCTTCGTCGGGCCCACGGACACGGCTCCGGACCCGCGTCTACGCGGCGACAACGTGCGCTTCTTCCCGGCCGTCTCGTACGCCCGGCTGCCCGAGGCGATGGCGGCCTTCGACGTGGCGCTGCTGCCGTACGTGCAGAGCGAACTCACCCGCTCGATCAATCCTCTCAAGCTTCGCGAGTACCTCGCCTCGGGCAGGCCTATCGTAGCCACGTCGCTCCCGGAGGTCGCCCGCTACGCCCCGGAGGTGAGCCTCGCGGACACCACGGCGGACATGGTGACTGCCATCGCCGCAGCCCTCGCGGGGCCCGCAGATCGCCGCGCCGCCCGCGCCGCGCTCCTCGTCGGCGAGACCTGGGACGACCGGGCCCGCACCTTCCTCGACCGCTGCCTCGCCGCGCGCTCTGGCGTCGCGCAACCTTTACGAGACCCTGTATGAGCCCACCCTGGTTTGCCCGCGCGCTCGAGCGCGTCGATCGTCGCAACGCCCACCTCTGGGCGCCGGATCTCGCGGCCTCGCTGCTCCGCCGGGAGGCCCCGGTGGAGGGCCACCCGGTGCACATCTACGTCTGCGTCGCGGACCACTTCGAGCCGCGCTGGCGCAACCCTTCTCTCGAGGACGAGCGCCGCCGGGTGCGCCTCTGGGCCGATGGGTTTCCCGCCCTCGCGGCGCGGCATCGGGACAGCTTTGGCCGGTCCCACCAGCGCACGCTCTTCTTCCCGGTAGAGGAGTACCGCCCGGAGCATCTGCACGCGATCAACGAGCTTGTTGCCAAACAGCTTGTCGATGTCGAGGTGCACCTGCACCACGAGAACGACACCGCCGAGCACCTCCGTCGCACCCTCGTAGACTTCGCCACGCTGCTCCACGACGAGCACGGGTTGCTGCGCAAGGATCCGGTGACAGGCAAGATCACCTGGGCTTTTATCCACGGCAATTGGGCGCTCGACAACGCGATGCCGGACGGCCGGTTTTGCGGCGTAAACGACGAACTCTCGGTGCTGCTCGACGCGGGCTGCTACGTCGATATGACCATGCCGTGCGTGCCGTCCCCGGCGCAGGGCCGGGTGGTCAACCAGATCTACTACGCGCGTAGCCAGCCGGGTCGCTCGCGGGGCCACGACACCGGGCGCGAGGCGCACGTGGGCAGCGCTGCCCGGGACGGAGAGATCATGCTCATTCCTGGTCCGCTCGCGCTGCACTGGCGCTCTCGGGCCATGGGGCTGGTGCCGCGCATCGAGGCGGCGATGCTCGAACCCGAGAACCCGGTGCCGTTTGCGCTGCGTGTGGCGAGCTGGATGGAGCACGGGGTGTCCCTTCGCGGCGCGCCCAACCATCGCTTCGTGAAGCTGCATGCGCACGGCTGCAACGGCGACGGGCCGGAGTGGTTTCTCCGCGCCGGTGGTCCCTTCGACGAGCTACTGAGCACGCTCGAGCGCGCCTGCGATGACACCCGCCGCTGGGTGCTCCATTACGTCACCGCCCGCGAGCTTTACGCGACGGTGAAATCTCTCGAAGACGGCAGCCTCTCCAACACCTGAGACAGCATGAAGACGGGACTTGGTTACGCGATCCTGTTGATCACGGTGCTCATCGCCCTGGTCCGAAACCCGCGCTTCGCGGTGTTCGGGATGGTGGCTTGCGACACCATCCGACCGGGCGATGAGTTCATCGAGTTTGGGATGGAGACCGTGCGTTTCTCCATCACCTACTACGCCGTCGCGCTCGGCCTGCTCATCGTCTTCTACAAGCGCTACCGCATCACGTCGGATCGCTTCCACTGGGCGATCCTGCTGCTCTTCATGAGCGTCGTGAACTCGGTGCTGCACGCCCCCTGCTTCGGCCCCGGGCTGGTGCAGATCGACAACTATTACAAGATGCTCCTGCAGTACTACCTGATCTGCGCTTTCATGCGTAATGACAGGCAGTTGCGAGAGCTGTTCTGGGCGATTTCGACTGCCAGTTCGGTGGTCGCGATGCGCTTTGTCTACGGGAAGTTTCACCTCAACGAACGCAATTTCGAAGGCGCCACGGGCGACCGAAACGAGATGGCGATGACGATGGTGATGACCGTCCCGTTTCTCTTCATGTTGGGTCTCACCACGAAGCGGATGTACGTCCGCCTCTTTGCCTGGTTCTGGATTCTGCCGCTTGCGCTGACGGTGCTCTTCAGCCTGTCGCGCGGCGGAATGCTCGGCCTCGGCGCGGTGGGCGGCTACCTGCTCTACCGGCTTCACCACAAGCGCTGGCTGATGGTGGTCGGGGTGATGGTCGCGCTGGTGGGCCTGGCCAACCTGCCCACGGAGGTCACGGCTCGCTTCATGACCATCGGGCGCGCTTCGAAGACCGACGCGAGCGCCATCGGCAGGCTCAACGCCTGGTCTGCCGCGCGCAACATGGCGAAGGACCGTCCGCTCTGGGGCATGGGCAGCGGCAACTTCCTCGTGAGGTTTCAGCAGTACGCGCCGGTGCCGACGGACATCCACGTGGCGCACTCGTCGCTTTACCAACTGTTGGGCGAGCAGGGCTTCGTGGGCCTCGGCATCTGGCTCTACCTGGTGGTGATGTGCTGGCTCGTCGCGAGCTGGTGCGAGATGCGTATGGAGCGCATCCACAAGAAGGAGTGGACCGAGCCGCGCTACATGCTCGTCGCGGTGAAGGCGTCGTGGATCGGCTACGCCCTCTGCGGTGCGTTTCTCTCCCAGGAGGACATGGATTTCTTCTACCACCTGCTCGCAATCACCTCGCGCTACACGGTGTTCGTAGGGGAATACGAGAAGACGTACTTCCAGGAGCGGGCGGCGCAGAAGGCAGGCGAGCGGCCGACGTTGCCCGGCGCGATCGGCGATCGGCTCACGAACCCACTGCTGATGCAGGGTCAGTGAATCCTTCGGGCACCGAGCAACGTCTCTGGACACCATGATGTTCGGAGGTACAAGCCGATGATGATTCTTGATCGACGAGGTCTGGGCTCGCTCTTCCTTTCCGCCGCGGTGACGCTGGTCGCGGCTCCGTCCTTCGCACAGCCGTCGCCCGCTTCGGTGGACCCGAGGCGCTGGGTGGAGAGCCGCCTCGGGGCCGTCAGCCGGCTACTCGGGCAGGTCAGTGACGCGGGAGTGGCGACGGCGACCCGCGATGCCCAGGTGGCGCGCATCCTCAACGGAATGCTCGACATCGAAGAGCTCGGTCGCCGCGCGCTCGATCCGTACTTCGCGCAGCAGACCCCCGACGACCAGACGGAATTCGTCCGGCTTCTGCGCCAACTCATCGAGCGTAATTACCGTCAAAACCTGGAGTCCACGCTCCACTGGCAGGTCACCTATGGCGTCGCTGCGACCGCTGCGGACGGCACCGCGGTGGTGCCGACGACCGCGCGCTCGCGCACCAACGTCCGTACCGAGCCGGTGACCATCGACTATCACCTCCGCCGCCGCGGCAACGACTGGATCGTTTTCGACATCGTGACCAACCGCTCCTCCCTGGTTCAGTCGTACCGCGACGGGTACACGCGCATCGTGCGTGACCGTGGTTTTCCGGAGTTACTGCGCCGTCTGAGGCAGCGGGTCGTGGCCCTGGGCACCGCCGGGACGGTGAATCCGTAGCGTACGGACCCCGGGGCGCACTCGTACGTTGACACCCGCCGGGGCAGCGGGGCATACGATTTCGGCTGCATGAAGCTCTATTCCAGCAAGGTCCCGGTGATAGCGATGGACGTTGTGCGGGTGCTAACCGCCGACAAGGACATCGAGGTGACTAGTGCGCGCGAGGCCGAGGCCGACATCGAGGCCGTACTGCGGGAGTACCTGCGCATGGAGCGCGACCTCACGGAGAAGGCCAAGGATCGAGTCGAGCAGGTGGGCGGCGGCCGCGAAGACATCGCCCGGGTCAAGAAGACCATGGCCGAGGCGAAGAACATCGGCCTCGGGGGCGACGCGATCTCGTTCATCCTCAATCAGATCATCGTGATGATGATGCGCTCACCGCACGTCGATGAGGTCTTCTCTGAAGATGACGTCATTCGGCGCAAGGCCAAGAAGGTGCTCGAGCGTCACATGGCCGCCGACGAGGAGCTGGACAAGGAAGTCCGCGACCAGATGAAGAACCTCGAGGAGGGCACCCGCACCTGGGAGATTGAGTACCTACGCGTGACGGAGCAGGTGAAGCGCCGTCGCGGCATCACCTGAAGCGAAGGGCCAGGACGTCACCATGTGGATCCCGAAGGTCGAAGAGAAGAAGCACTTCTGCCACAAGTGCAAGAACGAGCTGGTCTTCGAGGTGAAGATGGGCCGGCGCGACCAGTGCCCGCACTGCGGCGCTGATCTGCAGTGCTGCAAGAACTGCGAGTTCTGGGACGTGAGCGCGCACAACCAGTGCCGCGAGAAGATCACCGAGTACATCCCCGATCGCGAGTCCGCGAACTTCTGTTCGTTCTTCACTTTCAAGAACGGCGAGCCCGGAAGCAACGAGGGCGAACTCAAGGCCAAGTCGAAACTGGCGGCGCTCTTCGCGCCAAAGAAGTGAAGGGGTCGCTCGCGTGAAAGTGCTGGTGACGGGCGGGGCGGGCTTCATCGGCGGGCACCTCATTGACGCTCTGCTCGCGCAAAACGCAGAGGTTCGGGTCATCGACAACCTCTCCACCGGCAAGCGCGCGAACATCGACCGCGTGCTTGGGAAGGTGGACTTCATCGAGGCCGACATCTGCGACCCGGAGGCCATCGCGCGGGCGGTTCACGGGGTCGAGCTCGTGTTTCATGAAGCTGCGATTCCGAGCGTGTCGCGAAGCGTGGCCGACCCGGTAGCGAGCAACCAGGCCAACGTCGGCGGAACCGTGTCGGTGCTCAACGCCGCGCGGCTCGCGGGTGTGAGAAAGGTTGTCTACGCAGCCAGCTCGAGCGCCTACGGCGACACGCCGACGCTGCCGAAGATCGAGACGATGACCCCGCGTCCGATGAGCCCCTACGCCATCAGCAAGCTCGCGGGGGAGCAGTACGTCTCGGTGTTTGGAAAGCTCTACGGCTTCGAGACCGTCTCGCTGCGGTACTTCAACGTGTTCGGTCCGCGGCAAGATCCGAAGAGCGAGTACGCGGCGGTGATTCCACGCTTCGTCACGACGATTCTCGGCGGCGGGCGGCCGATCATTTTCGGGGACGGCGAGCAGACACGGGACTTCTGCTTCATCGACAACACGGTGAGCGCCAACCTCCTCGCAGCGAAGGCCACGACGCACGGTGAGGTGGTCAACGTGGCATGCGGCGCGCGTGTGTCCCTCAACGCGTTGATTCAACTGATCAACGAAGAGCTTGGGACCGACGTGAAGGCTGAGTACCAGCCTGGGCGCGCGGGCGACGTGCGCGACTCGCTCGCGGACATCACGGCGGCGAAGAAGCTCCTCGGCTACGAGGTGCTCTACGACCTGCGCGCGGGCCTGAAAAAGGCCGTCGACTGGTACCGCGCGAACCCCGTCGGCGCGTAGCGGAACGGAGGCTGTTGCGGTGCGAAGCATGACGGGCTTCGGCGCAGGCGATGCGAAGCTCTCCGGGGCGAAGCTGTCGCTAGAAGTGCGCTCGGTCAACCATCGCTACCTTGAAGTGCGCGTCAGGCTGCCGCGCGAAATTACCGAGCATTGTGTCTTCGTCGAGCAGCGGGTGCGGCGGCACCTCACGCGAGGCCGGGTGGACGTGAGCGGACACATCGAAGGAATGGTCGGCGCGCGGCACACCTTCGACGAGGAGCGGGCGCGCGCAGTGCTGGCCGCGATGCAACGAATGGCGGATGGCCTTGGATATACCGAGCGGGTTCCGCTGGCGGTTCTCGGGGCGATGCCGGAGCTTTTTTCCGCGGCGGGTGCCTTCGCGCCGGACGATGCGCGTGCGGCGCTCGAAGTGGCGCTGGTCGCGGCGCTGGCTCGCTTCGAGGAGAGCCGCGCGGTGGAGGGACGGCACCTCGGCGGGGCGCTGGAGGCCCTTCTCGAAGGGGTCGCGAGCGCGGTGGAGGCCGTGTCCGGGCAGGCCGTGGGGATGACGGCGCGGCTGCGGGCACGGGCGCGGGCGAGGGTGCTGGGCGCCCTCGGTGAACTCTCCATCGACGAAGGGCGCCTCGCCCAGGAACTGGTGCTCTGGAGCGAGCGCTCGGACGTGAGTGAGGAGCTGACGCGGCTGCGGGCGCACACTCACGCGATGCGCGGGCTGCTCGCCGAAGAGGGCGCGATCGGTCGGCGGATGGACTTCCTGCTGCAGGAAATGGCGCGGGAGGCCAACACGCTGGGGGCGAAGGCAACCGACGCGGCGGTGACCACTGGAGTAGTGGCGCTGAAGGCAGACCTTGAGCGAATGCGCGAGCAGGCGCAGAACATCGAGTGAACGGATGGATGGCTTTCTCCACCTGATCGTGACGTCGCCTTCCGGCGCAGGGAAGACGACGATGGTGCGCGCGCTGTTGGAGTCCTTCCCGCAGTTTGTGCAGAGCATCTCCAACACCACGCGAGCGCCGCGACCGGGGGAGATCGACGGACGCGATTACCACTTCCTCGACCGCGGGCGCTTCGACGAGATGATCGCCGAGGGGGATCTCTGCGAGTGGGCCGAGGTGCACGGGCATCGGTACGGCACCTCGATGTCGAGGGTGCGCCTCGCCCGCGAGACGCATCGCGGGGTGGTCTTCGTCATCGATGTTCAAGGGGCCCGGCAGGTGAAAGCCGCGATTCCCGATGCAGTGGCGGTATTCGTGCTGCCGCCGTCGTGGGAGGTGCTCGAGCAGCGACTGCGCAACCGTGGCACCGAGCCCGAAGAGGTCATTCAGCGACGGATGCGCAACGCGCGAGAGGAGGTCGCGCACTACGGCCTCTTCGACTACCTGATCGTCAACGACGATCTCCAGACTGCCATCGACGAACTCAAGGGAATCGCGCGGGCGACGGTCGCGCAGCGGTCGCGGCGGGCGCAACGAGCCGAGATGCTACTGCGCTCAGGCTGAGCGTCCGGCGCACCGGCTTCCGGGGACCACCGCAGCGGCCCGTCGACGCGAATAGCGAAAACCCCGCCCGCCCTCGCTCAGGGCTGCGCCGCGGAGACCCTGATCTCGACGTGCGCGGTACCGCCCTTCGGCGGGCTGACCCTGATGTCGAGCGCGCCGTCAGACCGCTGCCACGACGTGACCACCACCGACGACGGAAGCGGAACCGGCTTGCGAAAGCGCACCGTGACCACCCGCGGCCACGACGGCAGATCGTCCTGACACTCCGCGAGCGCTCGAGCGACGGTCCATGTTCCGTGCACGATCGCAGTACGAAATCCGAACGGTCGCGCCATCCACGCCCGCTGGTGGATCGGGTTGAGGTCGCCAGCGATGCGCGCATACCGGCGACCCATGTCCGCAGGCACGCGAACGATCACCGAGCGCCGGGGTGACCCCTCGATGCCCGCCATCGAGGCCTCCCTGCTGGTCCGCGTGCCGGTCGTATCGCCCCGGCGTCGGGCCAGCGCCGTCGTGGTCGTCTGCCACGCCAGATCACCCCCGTAGGTTGCCTCGGTACAAAGGTCGATCTCGACTCCGAGCTCGGTCTCGCGGCTCCCGGCCACGCGCGCCACCAGATCGAGCGCGGCATCTGCTGGCAGACGCAGGCGTTCCTCGGTGCGGTTGGCGACGTGCACGATCCCCATTGCCGCAATCGGAAAAAATGGATCGGCTAAAATGTCAAGATGTAACGCCGCCGCCATGAGTTGTGGGGTGAGCGTGGGGAGCGCGCCCTCGTCGGCCAGGCCACACAAGCGGCGGTAGTTTGCGAGCCAGGTCGGGTCTGCGACTACCCCCAGGGCGCTGCGTTCGAGGGGCGGAAGCGTTGCACCACGGGCGAGACCAGGGCGTCGCGTCGTGAAGAGCTTTGCGTGGGCCGCGAGCACCGATGCGAAGGACGGCGTGCTCACCAGGACACCTCCTGCGACCAGCAGAGCGGCCAGGTGGACCCGCGGTTGCCTGCGATCTCCCGACCGTCGGGGGCGATGACGAAATTGCCAACGTCTCCGAAGGCCCGCTCGCCGTTGACCCGCCCGTCCCGCGATCGCATCGGCACGAGCCGCGCGTGGCGACGTAGCGCGACCACCTCGTGCGGTCCGGGACGCAGATCGACGAGGGCACCCTGGCGCGATGCATCAAGGAGTTGCTGCTCGTTGCCGATCGGGTCGGCGACGGTCTTGGCCTTGAGCGTCCAGACCAGCAGGCTCGTCGGATCGCGGTCCGGAAACGACCGCGCGAGGAGGTCATCCATGCCGTGAAACTGCTTTCCGATGTCGTTCTGATTCACCGGTCCGGCCATCAGGCAGACGCCCGCGAGAAGGTCACACCCGTCGGGAATCTCCGTGGTGCCGGACACTTCCGCGACCAGTGCACTGCGCGCCGCCGCGGCCCCGAACGCACGCACCGCGAACGCGAAGGGTAATCCTGCCGCCGCGACCTCGCGCCGCGAGAGACCTCCGACGTAGATGCGCTGCCCGGCCAGGGCGAAGGCCTTCCGTCCGCGGGCTGCGTTACGGCTGAGCGAGCGCCCGGTGGGCAGGTCGGCCCAGAGCGGAATCTCACGCACCACCCGATCGGTCACTGCGGTGAGCTGCTCCCGCACGGCGCGGAGGCGATCCTTGCCGGTGGGCGTCAGCACATCAATGCGCTCGAGAAGAAGCAGCTCGCGCGCGCGGTCGCGGTCGATGCCGGTAAAGTGGGCGAAGGCATTGTAGGCCGCGCGCCCGGCCTGCTCGGTAAGCGCATCAGAGACGTCCATGCTCTGACGCTCCTGGTAGGGCGCCGTGGCGCTCTCTTCGGCGTTCACCCCGGGCTGGATGCGCTCACTCCGAAGTGCCAGCAGCGCCGCGCCCATTCGGCGCGCGGATGCCACGCTCAGCGCAACCCGCTCCTCGGGCAGGGCGTGCCCGACCTGGGCCACCACGCCGATGCGCCAGCCCTGTGCGCGGTCCTTTGCGCTGAGTCCAGCCAGCGTCTCGAGTTCGCGCAGTGCCTCCCGCTCCATCGTCGCCTCCAGGGGCCGCAGGAACACCTGCGCCCGCCGCGTCCCGGCGGAGGCGATCACCGCCGCGCGCTCCATCGCATCGGCAAGCACGCCGAGGTGCAGCTCCGTCAGGTACCCGATCGTCGGGATGTCATCGGCGTGACGAAACCGCTTTGCCCACGCGCGCATCGGCACCGTCGCGAGGCTCGCGAGCGCGCGATGTCCGACGAAGGTCAGCAGCATCGTGAAGGCCGTGCGGTACGGCCGCGAGAGCACCACGTGGGTGTACGCAACGTCGTCGAGAACGGGCACGCCGTCGGTGCCGATTCGTCGCAGCAGGGCCGCGGCGCGGGCCGAATCATCCGGGCCCAGAAGCACGTCGCGGTGCCCCTGGAAGTTTGTCGATTGCCGTGCGGTCAGCACCCCGAGGGAGCACTCCTCGAAGAGTTCGGACTCCTTCGGCGAAGGCCCCGGCGCAAAGCCTGTCGGACGCGGCAGCGAGAGAATCGAAAGCATCGCGTCGGCCTCTGCTCGGGTGAGCGAGAGGCGCGTGCGGTAGCCCACCGGCGACGGCGAATCGAGGCGCTCGGGGAGGTGATAACGGGTGCGCTTCTCCCCGGCTCCGGCGAAGGTAGCAGCGCGGGCGCGGCGCTGTTCTGGCGGCGGCGGCTCGATGGCGAAAAACTCGTGGGCCTTGATCGATGGTCGTACGCTCGACGGCGTCGATGAGGGCGCGGATACCGGGTCTGCGGGCAACGACATGGTGGCCGACATAACCCGCTGCGGTGCCGCGGTCACGCGTTCTCCGGTGGGGTCTTTCCCAGGGGTTCTACTCGCAGAATGAGCGCGCCCGCAGCGTCAAGCATGGAGCATCCGACGCCTCATTCCCCGACGATCGACGCGGCACCCGGATTCCGCCCCAGCCCCCAAAATACTTATTGAAATGACCGCATCACCGAATCGAGACATGCAGCCTAAAGATTCGAAACTACACACGAATCAATGCCACGTCATGCATCGACGACCGCATTCGGATATCGAATGTAAACCGGCAGTAAGGTCGCGACGAGGTGCCCGAGACACTACGCAAGGGATGCACACCCTCCGAATGACTCGCTCTTCCGCGCAACGACGATTCGTTGATTGTCGGGTTGAGCGGGACGCGCAGTTTCAGGCAATCATCATGGAATGCAGCCTTCCCCCATGGCCTTCTTGAGAATGCTGGCGGTCATCGCCGCGGTCGCATCCTGCAGCGATCAGTCGACGGGCTCGCTGACGGATGGGGCCGCCGACGTGCGCGGCTCCAGCGATGCGGCGATCGCCGATGTACCGCGTCGCGGGTGCGGGTTGATGACATGCGCGACCGCGGGCGCGACGTGCGGGCCCATCGGGGACGGTTGTGGAGGGGTGGTCCAGTGTGGTGATTGCGCGGCGCCGCAGACCTGCGGAGGTGGCGGGCGCTTGAGCCAGTGCGGCGGAAGCATGGGTTGTACGCCACGCACCTGCGCGATGATCGGCGTGAGCTGTGGCCCGGCGGGCGACGGCTGCGGGGGTCTGCTCGACTGCGGTAGCTGTCCGACCGGGCAGAGTTGCGGCGGTGGCGGGCGCGCGAGCGTGTGCGGCGTCGGCGGCGCGGGCGACGCGTCGGTCGTGTGCGTTGCGCGCACCTGCGCGAGCGTGGGGGCCACGTGCGGCCCGGTGTCCGACGGATGCGGCGGATTGTTGATGTGCGGCACCTGCACTGCGGGCCAGACCTGCGGTGCAACCGAGGCCAGCCGCTGCGGCGGGAGCGCGTGTGCACCCCGTACCTGTGCGAGCGTGGGCGCGACCTGCGGACCGGTGGGCGACGGCTGCGGCGGGCTGCTGATGTGTGGCACCTGTGCTGCGCCGCAAACCTGTGGCGGCGGAGGGCGCGCGAGCCAGTGCGGCACCCCGGGCGGCGGAAGTTGCGTTGCGCGCACCTGCGCGGGGGCGGGAGCGACGTGCGGCCCGGTGTCCGACGGCTGCGGCGGATTGTTGATGTGCGGCACCTGCGCGGCGGGCCAGACCTGCGGCGGCGGCGGGCGGCCGAGCGTCTGCGGGACGGGCGGCGCAGTGGACGCCGGGAGTGCGTGCGTGGCGCGGACGTGCGCGGGCACCGGAGCCAACTGCGGACCGGTGGCTGATGGCTGCGGTGGGTTGCTGATGTGCGGTGCCTGCGCGTCGGGCACGACCTGTGGCGGCGGCGGTACCCCGAGCGTCTGCGGAACGGGCGGCGCCGCGGATGCCGGGAGTCCGTGCGTCGCGCGAAGCTGCGCGGGCGTCGGGGCGAATTGTGGTCCGGTTTCCAATGGCTGCGGCGGGTTGTTGACGTGCGGCACCTGCGCTGCGGGCACGACCTGTGGCGGCGGTGGAATCGCGAGCGTGTGCGGATCTCCGCGATGCGCGCCGCGCACCTGTGTGTCGGCGGGCGCGACCTGTGGCCCGGTGGCCGACGGCTGCGGCGCACTGGTCGATTGCGGGCTCTGCGCGCCGGGCACGACCTGCGGCGGCGGCGGTACCCCGAGCGTGTGCGGGACCCCCGGTGGGTCAACCGCGTGCACCGGGCTATGCCTGCGCCGCGCCATGTGCGCGACCGGCGTGACGACGACCATCTCGGGTCAGGTGGTGACCCCGGCGCTCGTGTCGCCCGATCCGCTCTACAACGCGGTGGTCTACATCCCCAACACGGCGGTCGCGCCGTTTACCACCGGCGTCACCTGCGACCGCTGCGGCGCCGCGACGTCGGGCTCTCCCGTGGTGAGCGCCGTCACCGGCCCCGATGGGCGCTTCGTGCTCCGTGACGTCCCCGTTGGGGCAAACATCCCGCTGGTGATTCAACTCGGTCGCTGGCGTCGTCAGGTGACCATCTCCAACGTCGCTTCGTGTGTGGACAACGTTCTGCCCGCCACGCTCACCCGCCTGCCGCGCAACCGCACGGAGGGTGACATCCCGCTCATGGCGATGGTCACCGGCAACGTGGACGCGCTCGAGTGCGTGCTGCGCAAGATCGGCATCGCCGACTCGGAATTCACCACGCCTGCGGGCGGTGGACGCGTGCAGATGTACGTGGCCAACGGCGCTGACGCAGGGCGCAACACCCCCGCTGCAAGCACGCTGTACAACACCCCGGCGACGCTCTCGCGCTACGATATGGTGCTCTTCGCTTGCGAGGGCGCGCACATCGAGAAGCCCCCCGCGGCGCAGCGCAATATCGTCGATTACACCACCGCCGGGGGGCGCGTGTTCACTACGCATTTCAGCTACACGTGGCTCTACAACGTGGCGCCGTTCTCCAGCGTCGCGACGTGGCGGACACGCCAGGCGACGCCAGGCAATCCGCTCCGGGGCATCATCGACACGTCCTTCCCGCGCGGGCAGGCGTTTGCGCAGTGGCTGACGATCGTGGGTGCGTCCACCGGACTCAACCAGATCTCCATCAACGAGCCGCGGCACGACGTCGATGCGGTGGTCGCGCCGACTGCGCGCTGGATCTACTCGACCACGCCCGTCACGGTGCAGCACCTCACGTTCAACACTCCGGTCGGGGCTGCGTCCGAGACGCAGTGCGGGCGAGTGCTCTTCAGCGATTTCCACGTGAGCAACGGGCGCACGACGGGGCAGACCTTCCCCGCGGAGTGCTCGGGCACGACGCTGACGGCACAGGAAAAGGTGCTCGAGTTCATGCTCTTCGACCTCGCATCGTGCGTGACCCCGGACATCCCCCGCACGAACCCGTGTGTACCGCGTACCTGCCTCGCGGCGGGCGCAACGTGCGGTCCGACCGGCGACGGCTGCGGCGGAACCCTCGACTGCGGCTCCTGCCCCACCGGCACCACGTGCGGCGGCGGCGGCGTCCCGAGCGCGTGCGGCGTCACGACCTGCCGCCCGCGAACGTGCATGGAACAGTCCCTGAGCTGCGGCTCCGCGGGTGACGGCTGCGGCGGAACCCTCAACTGCGGTACCTGCGCGCCTGGGACGACCTGCGGTGGCGGCGGAACGTCGGGCGTCTGCGGCACGCCGGCGTGTCGGCCGGTGACGTGCGCGGCGCAGAGCCTGACCTGCGGCCCGGCGGGCGACGGCTGCGGCGGTGTCATCAACTGCGGCACCTGCGCGAGCGGCACCTGTGGCGGTGGCGGTCGCCCTGGGGTGTGCGGTTCGCCGATGTGCGCTCCGACCACCTGCGCGGCGCAGGCTCTGAGTTGCGGCCCGGCGGGTGACGGCTGCGGCGGAACCATCGACTGCGGCGCGTGCCCCACCGGGAGCACATGCGGCGGCGGCGGGACGCTCGGCGTGTGCGGGTCGGCCATGTGTCGTTCGCAGACCTGCGCGGCGCAGGGGCTCAACTGCGGTCCGGCGGGCGATGGCTGCGGCGGTACCCTGGACTGCGGCACCTGCGCGTCGCCGTTGACGTGCGGTGGCGGCGGCACCGTCGGTGTATGCGGCGCTTCGGCGTGTCGTCCGCAAACCTGCGCGACGCAAAACCTCCGCTGCGGTCCCGCGGGCGACGGTTGCGGTGCCTCGCTTGACTGCGGCGTGTGCGCGACGGGCATGACGTGCGGCGGCGGCGGGACGCCGGGTGCCTGCGGCTCCGGGGCGTGTCGGACGCGCACCTGCACCGACCAGAACATTCAGTGTGGCCCTGCCGGGGACGGCTGCGGCAACCTGATTCAGTGCGGCAACTGCGTGTCGCCGCAGACCTGCGGTGGCGGCGGAACGCCGGGCGTATGCGGGCGCGGCCCGTGTTCGCCGCGCAACTGCGCTGCTCTCAACGCGGAGTGCGGCCCGATCGCCGATGGCTGCGGTGGCTTGCTCGACTGCGGCGTCTGCCCGCCGGGCCTCGCTTGCGGTGGCACCGGCGTCGCGAACCGCTGCGGCGCCCCGGGCTGATCGGTAGCTGTTTCCTCCTCCCTACTCCCGTCCAGTGCTACGCATCCTCGCGTAGCCATGGATCTCCGCAAAAGTCTCTTCATCCTCCCGAATCTCTTCACCGTCTCGAGCATCTTCTGTGGCTTCAACGCCATCCGGATGCTCTCAACGGCAGAGTCTCCGGCGGTCGATCCGACGCGCTACCAGTCCGCGGCGCTGCTGCTGGTTTTCGCGATGTTCTTCGACATCATCGATGGCCGCGTGGCGCGGCTGACCCGCACGCAATCCGCATTCGGTCTCCAGTTCGACTCCCTCGCGGATGTCATCTCCTTCGGCGTCGCGCCGGCGCTGCTCGCGTGGCGCTGGGCGCTCGCGCCGCTCGGCGACCTCGGCGTCGCTGCCTGCTTCCTCTACGTCGCCTGCGGCGCCATTCGTCTCGCGCGCTTCAACGTGATCGCCACCCGCGAGGCCGACGTCACCACGAAGCCCGGTAAGTACATCGTCGGTCTGCCGATCCCCGGTGCAGCGGGCATGCTCATCGCACTCGTGCTGGCCAACCACTCCGTGCACGGTCGCCTGTTCGCGCACCCCGCCGCGGTCGCGTTGCTCATGGCGACGCTCTCGGCGCTCATGGTCAGCACGGTGCACTTCCGTTCCTTCAAAGACGTTCGCCTCACCGGGTGGCGACCGCTCTCGCTCATCGCCTCAGGCGTCTCCAGCACGGTGCTCGTGGGCGCCTGGCTCGGACCGGCGTTCGCCCTGCCATGGCTGCTCGGGTGCTACCTGGTCTTCGGATTGATCGAGAGTGCCGTCACGATCTCCCGCCGCCTCCGCGGCCGTGTCGAGCGCACCTCGCTCCACTGAACGCGCGCGACCGCCCACGGTCGTCGCGAGCTACGGCGGCGACGAAACGCCGACGTGGATTGCCAGCGCGCGGGCCTGCGCGGCGCGCTTCGCAGACAACTCCACGCCGACCGAATCGAAGCCGAAGGCGTTGGCCACCGCGAGCATGGTACCGACTCCGCAAAACGGATCGACCACCGTACGGAAACCCTTCTCTTCCTGCAGGAATCGACACGTCGCGGCGCACGCCTCGACGCCCATCGCGCGCGCCCAGGTCATTTCCCCGAGGCGAGGTAGTACGTCCGCGAACGATCTCCCAGGATCGATTCGCCGCGCGCGTGAGAAGCACAGGAGGTGGGCGTACGAGGGGCGTCCGGGAGTGACCGTTCCGACGGGCGCGCGGCAGACGACCTTGTGCCAGAGGAGGTGCGACCCCGCGGCTTCGGCGCCGAGTGCGACGAGGAAGCCCTTGTCGATCCAGCGGCCGTCGCGCTTCACGTCCGTTTGGAAGAACACCGCGACGGATTCGTCACTCACCTGCCGACATGCGAGTGCGACGGTGTCGATGAACCACCGGCGCCACCCCGCGGCGTCGAGCGAGCGAACCTCCGAGAGGTCGGGCAGGGACGTCACGATGGCGTGGTCGTCTGGGAGCGGCGCCCGCGCGAGCCACGCGACGCCGTCTCCGTGGTGCACGAGTCGGGTCGGCGTCACGCGCGCTCGGTCCGCCGCGCGGAGTTGTTCTGTCGCATCATCGGCATCAGTACCTGAGCCGCCGTCCCTGAAGGAGCCCATCGATGTCGAATGACCCTCCCGACCGCACACCCATTGAGGTCGCCGCCTGATGAGCCGCACGTGGTCGCGCGACACCGCCGCAGGCGACACGATCACCCTGACCGTCGATCGCGTCGGCGTCGCCGTGCTGGTGCTCTCCATCGATGGACACCGCGAGGGCTTCACGGGCTCCCTCGAGTCCTTCGAGGAGGCGTGGGCACCGTGGCTGGGCTCTCCCTTCCATGACGTGATGGACGCGATTCGCGAGGCCGTCGAAGTCGCCCGCGGCGGGGCCGACGACGAGGACGACCTCATCCCATGAGCGGGGCCACGCGATGCTTACGATCGTCGGGTTCACGCTGACGTAGACTCCGGCCATCGTGGTGTTGTCCCCGCGCAGTTCGAGTCCCCCAGAGTCGGCCGAAGAGACGTGGCAGTCCGCGCTCCTGCGTGGCGCGCAGCAAGGAATGGAGGACATCGCGCTCACCGGCGCAGCAGAGGTGCTCTTCCTCCGCGCGAAGCGAGCATCCGGGGCGAGCGCCTGGTTCGACGCGCTCGCCGCCGCAGCCTGGACCCGCGGCTTCTGCGTCGCCCGTGTGAGCGTCCTGGCGGAGCGCTGCTTCGACACCCTCGATGGCCTCGTGCGCAACCTTGTGTTGTCCCTCCGGGTGCCCGGCGCCGCCGCGCGCGACCGCGGGTGGACCTCCGTGCTCGATGCGTTCCTCGCGACACACGGCTCTCCGTCCGCCGCGCTCACCGCCTTTGATCGCGACTCAGCTCTTCTCGGAACGCACGGCGACCTCGCGGTGCTCACGCGCGAATACCTCGATGCCGCCCGGCGTCCGGCGCGTCCTGCCTCTCGCATCGACGCCTGGCTCGCCGGCACCGACCTCTCTCGCGTCGAGTCCCGCGGAACCGCCTTGTCGGCCCTCACCGCCCCCACCGCGCTGCGCGTTCTCGGTGAATGCTCGCGCCTCGTGCGCGCGCTCGGCCACCGCGGGATCGTCATGATCTTCGAGGGCGCCGAGGTGCTCACCAGGCTCTCGGCGTCGCGCCGCGATGGTGGGTTCACCGTGCTCCGCGAACTCATCGACAATGCCGACGGCGCGCGCGGTCTCTTCTCCGCGCAACTCTGGATCGGCGCCACCGCGCTTCTCTTCGACGGCGCCCGGGGCATCGCATTGAGCGGTCCGCTCGCGTCGCGTGTGCTCGCGCCCAACCCGACGCCTGATGACCTCCCGCCACCGCATCGGCCGCTCGTTGATCTGTCTGCGCCGGTTGGCTGGTGCGCGCCGACGATGCTGCCGATCCCGCTGCCGGCGGTGCGCAGCGAGGCCCCTGGGCTGCGCGCAATCCTGCGGGCGGCGCACGGCCTTCCGCCGGTCGATCCCGATGTCGGGCTGAGCGTCGGACACGAGCACATCGACGCCACCATCGACGAACTCTTCCTCCATGCATCGCTCGAAAGTTCGGTGTTCGCCCTCGTCGCGGGCGCTTACGGGTCGGGTAAGTCTCACCTGCTGATGCACCTGACGGCGCGCTCTCTGGCCGAGCGGCGGCCGGTGTTTCGCTTGTCGCTCGAGTACCTCGACGCCGACCTCGGGCACCCACAGCGGCACCTCCATCGCATGCTCGACCAGGCCGTGCTGCCGCTCCCCGGTGGACCGAGCGTGCTCGACCGGCTCACCGCGTGGACCCGCACACCCGCCGCGCTAGAAGACCTCCGTGCGATGCTCGAAGCGATCGCGTCCGGCACCGGCGACGCGGCCACTTCGGCGTCGAAGGCACTCGGACGAATGCGCCGTAGCAAACGCCCCGGAGCCGCCGTGGAGGGCTTCCTGTCCGGTTCAGATCTCCGCGACCGTCCCGCCTCCCCGGCGTATCGCCGGGACGCGTACCAGAGGATGTTGCTGTGGCTCGAACTCCTCGAACGCGCCGACGGGTGTCGCGGTCCGATGATTCTGATCGACGAGGCGGAGAACCTCTTCCGCGCCTTCACGGCCCCGCAGCGGCGCGCGGCGCTACGATCGCTGTCGTACTACTGCGGCGGCACTCTCCCGGGGAGTTGCGTGGTTCTGGCGATCACGCCGGACGCTCTCGAGCGGCTGCGCGGCGAGGCTGACTCCCTGCTGGCAGACGTCGCCGAGCAGCGAACGGTGCTCCCCAGTGAAGATGCGGCGATGCTCCGACGGCGGCTCCACCAGGCGAGGCCGATGGAGGTGCCGACGCTCGATGCGGCGCAGCGGGTGGTGCTGGCCTTCAAGGTTCAGGCGGCGCATCGACGAGTGCGTGCGCCGACGAGCGATCCGCGTTGGGCCTCGTGGGTGAGCGAGACGATCGCGAGCGCTGCGACGCCACGCGAACTTGTGCGACGCGCAGTCGATCGCCTGGAGGGCCTCTGGTGGCGCTCGACGGCCTCTGTTGGCGACGACACGTAGCGCCCCGAGGGGCGCGGGTGTTTACTCCAACAGGTAAGTGACACCACGGCGAAACACACGGTAAAATGGCTCTTTCCGCGCGCGCAGCGTGGCCTCGGCGGCTGCGGATCCGTGCGCGGTGAGGTGGGCGGTGTGGGCGCGTACGGTCTCCAACCGCCGCCGCGCGTTGCCCCGTTGCACCGAGGCGAACAGAGCATTCTCCTCAGCGCCTGGTGCGAACGGCTGCGTGAAAAATGCGAGTACCTTCTCGCTCGCGCGGCGCGGCAGCGCGGTCGGAATCTCGTCCGCCAGCGGCATAAAAACCCACGTTACGACTCCCGCCGCGGGCGCCGGTAACGGAGGAAGCGGGAGAAACCTCGCCGTGACTACGACCATGGACTGACCTTGCTCCAGGGCATCGCCGACCTGATCGAGGTCCGTCGCGGACTGCCACTGCACTCGCGATCCGAGTTCCAGCATCCGCGGCTGCGCACCCCGGGTGAGTTCGAGCGTCTCTGTGGGTTTCGCCGTATCGCCCGTCGCCACCGCCAGTTGCACCGACTCCCCGCGCTCAGCGAGCGAGCGCGCGAGGGAGCTCCAGAGTTCGACGAGGCGGTCGAGTGCGTCGCCGAGCACGAGATCGACCTCCTCGCCCTCGGCGTAGGCGCTTGGCAGGTACGTGTCGAGCACGAGGCGCACGCGCCGCCGCACCACCGGAACGGTCTCTGGCTGCCGCACCTGGAGGTGCCCGAGCTTCACGCTCAGCTTCCAATGGATGCGTCGCGTGTCGTCGCCGGGCAGGTATTCCCGGATGCGAAACCAATCCTCCGTCGGCGCGCGGCGCAGTACTGCGAGCACGCCCTCCTGCATTGCGAGGGTGCGCGGAGCTGCCGTCAGCGCGACAGGGTGCATCCGTGGGAGGACGCGCAGTCGGCCCTCTGCGGACTGGGCGATGGCGACGTGGGTGAGCCCGAAGAGGTCCGTGAATGCGACGCTGGCGGGGGGGATGCGGTAATCGCCTCGCGGCGTCCGGTGCAGCGGCCGCGACAGGGTCACGCGGCGCATGGAGACCGCCGCCCCGACGACGTGCCGACTCTCCGAGGCGAGGCGCGCCGGGAGGCGCTGGAAGACCTCCACGACGAAGCCCCAGGGCACGGGCACGCGCTCGAAGTGAAAGAGTTCCTCCACGCTCTCGCCCGACTGCACCACGACCGGGACAAACTCCCGCCCGATGACCCCGCCGCGGGCTGCGAGGCGCTCCTCGAATCGCTGGGCTACCACCGTGCTCAGAATGACCCCGGAAGTCACCACGACGTACAGGGTGCTCAGGCCGAGCACCGCGATGATCCCGAGTTCAGCAAACTTCAGCGCGAGCGAGAGCACTACCGCGATGAGGGCGCCGAAGAAGAGTCCGAGGCCCTTGTCGGTCATGACCTGCGTGTGCCGCAGAATGCTCTCCAGTACCGTGCGCGCGGAGGGCGTCGTATCCGTGAGGGAGAACTCCCTTCGCACCTTCACGAAGACGCAGACGGCCTGCACCAACTGCAGCGGGAGCAGCACCACCGAGGCGCGCTCGATGAGCCGGGGGAGGGTCTCGCTCACCTGCGAGACGTCCGCGAAGAAGCCCGCGAGGCCGCCGACGATGAAGGGCAGCGTAGCCAACAGCGTGGTGTGGAAGAGCACTCGCGCCACGACCAGCGCCGCGCTCCCGGCGCGCGGCGGGATCATCGCGGGACGGCCACCCGGTGCAGCGCCTCGATGACGAACTCCCTCCCCGCGCGCCCATCTGCGAGCAGCACGCGGTGGCCCATCACATCCGGTGCGACGGTCTGGATGTCCTCCGCGACGGCGTAATCCCGGCCGCGCAGCATGGCCCGCGCCTGCGCTGCGCGAGCGAGTTGGATGGTCGAGCGCGGCGAGATCGACTGGAGGTTGCGCGGGTCGCCGCGGAGTGATTGCACCACGGCGACAGTGTAGCGCTTGAGTTCATCGCTCACGAAGATCATCGGGACCGTGCGCTGCCAGCCGAGGAAGTCATCGCGGGTGATCACTGGCTGGAGCTGCGCGAGGGGCGCGTCGGGCTGCAGGTGCACGTTGAGCATGTGAACCTCCGCGGCCTCCGCGGGGTAGCCGAGGGAGAGCATGACCATGAAGCGATCGATCTGCGCGGCAGGGAGAGCGTAGGTGCCTTCGTGGTCGAGCGGGTTCATCGTGGCGATGACCTGGAAGGGCTCGTCGAGCGTGTGGGTCTCTCCCTCGACGGTGACCTGTCGCTCCTCCATCACCTCGAGCAGCGCGCTCTGGGTTTTCGGCGGCGCACGATTGATCTCGTCGGCGAGCAGCAGGTTGGTAAACACGGGTCCTCGCTGGAATTCGAACACCCTGCGGCGCATGTCGAAGACGTTCGACCCGGTGACGTCCATGGGCAGCAGATCGGGCGTGAACTGGATGCGCTTGAAGAGGCACGTCATGGAGGCCGCGACGCTGCGTGCGAGCATGGTCTTGCCGACGCCCGGAACGTCGCGCAGAAGCACGTGGCCCCGTGCGGTCATTGCCACCAGCAGGCGCGCGATCACGTCATCCTTTCCGACGATGACCCGGCGCACGTTGTCCATCACCAGGTCAAACTGCTTCTGCACACGCTCGATGCTGCGCGCCACGCCATCGCGCTGCGCATCGGACGTCTGCATTCCCCCACCAACCCCCGTCGTGGTCTCACTCATCACTGTTGTGCGAGATGGTAGCGCTTAATTCGTCAGGAAGAACGACCGTAGCCGATCGATGAGTCGTTGCTGCCGCGAACGCCGCGCCGTGCGGTAGGTCTCCATGCAGCGATCAACCTCTCCCTGCGCGATGCCCCATGCGTCTGCGAATGCGCGCAGCACCCGTACCTCGCTCGGGTCGGCGACGCCGTTCGCATAGGCAACCTGCGCCATGAGCGAGAGCAGCTCTTCCCGTCGCCTGGCGGGCACCCGCATGGCGATCTCGACAGGGCGATGCACCCGGAGTTCTTGCTCCGACAATGGGGCCAGTCCCTCGGTATTCAGAAACGCCTCCACCAGCAGCATCTCTCGCGGGTCACGTTGCCCGTCCGCCATCAGAACGCTCACGAGCGCCAGGAGCATCGCGCGTCGATCGTCAGTGAGCCTCACCGCCCCCCCTTGCACCGCTGGGGTGCGAAATTTCGGCGTCACCCGCGCGACGGCTCCGGAAAGAAACCCGGTGCCGCCGTCGAGGGTCGTGTCCACCGCGAGCCCCTCTGCGTACCGCCCCGCGAGCACGGACAGGTCATCTTGCCCGAAGGTCCGTTGGGCGAACGCCGCGAGGTCATCGTCGCCCTCGTCGATCATGAGCGCCCGCACCGCCCGCTCCAACGTCGCCGCGTCGCCAAGCGCAGCGCCCGGCCGTGCTGGCACCATCGACGCGCTCGCCCCGCAGGCGCTGCACGAGTGCGCGATGACTTCATCCTTGTCGAGCGGGTGCGCGCAGAACGGGCACTGCCCAACGTGCTGTGACGTGACCTGAGTTGCGTGCCCGGGCGCGACCTTGCTGTGCTGCTCCGCACCGCAGAGCCTGCAGCGGGCCTCTGCCGGGAGCCCGAGCGCGGTGGCCGGCATCGTCGGGTCGTAGAGTTCAACCCAGACGTTTCGGGTGTGGCACTCGGGACACTCCGAGGTGAGTTCGACCTGCGCGCGCACTGACGTTCCGTGACGGGCTCAGCGCGACTCGGGCGAGGAAGCGCGCGCAGAGATGCGCCTCCGGCGGCTATCCGAATTCGGCCATCGCAGCATGAGATACTCCTCGCTTACTGCGAAGCGCAGCAGGTCGCGCAGCGGCTCCCACTCGACGAGCGCCCACGACAACGAGCGCGGAACTTCTTGTGGCGCGCTGGCGAGCAGCCACCGTGAAGACTCGAAGAAATCGCCTGAAACGAGTAGTCCGGCGCGCGCCCGCGCCTGATCGATGGCCGCTCTCCAGCGCTCCGGGGTCAGCGAGCTGCCGAGTTCTTCGACATAGGCTCGGATCTGCCGATGAAGCCTCGCCGGCGTGGCATCCATCAACTGCGCCGCTGCGATGGCGACCGCAGGATCGACCCGCTCGGTAAGCCCTGCGCCGAACGCGAAGGTCACCGCCCGGACCATGCGATCCGCCACATCGGGTGCGAGGGCTGTGATCGGGAGGTGCCCGGTCCGCACGCCCTCGAGGTGATAGCCCACTGCGAAGTGCCCTGCGGGGGAGTCCGTGGCTTGCTCGATCTGCATCACCAGCGAGACGGGCATTGTCGCCGCGGAGAGGGTCGGCGCTACGATGGGTCCATCGCGGAGCAGCAGCGCCGTCGTGCGCGGCAACTGCAGTAGGCGCAGCGCTGCCTGAAACGGTCGCAGTGCGCTCGAGTTCGGCGTGAGCCGAGCGCCTTCGTCACGGGTGTTGGTGCGCAACATCTCGCGCCGCCACGTCACGCCCACGCTCTCCCAGAGCAGCGCGCCGAGCTCCGCAAAGGGGCCGAGGCGTGTCGGCAGCAGCACCCGCGCGACGCCATCCGGCGGGTCCTCAAGCTCCACGGGGTGCAGCGGGTGGAGTTCGACGGCCTCGCCGCGTAGGACCGCGCGCACCTGCATCAGGCCGAGCACTTCGCCGCGTCGCTCGCCGAGCCGGGCGAATTCGATGAGGGCGTCCAGGGCGTCGAGGCGGGTCGGATCCGCATCGAAGCGTGCCCGCTGGATCGCGACGGCCTCATGCACCCGATCTGGATCCGCGGCGAAACGCTCCGCGAGGAGCACTGCGGCGATGTCGTCGTTGCGAGAGATCCGCTCACGCAGCACCTCGTTGTGCTCGACGGTCACCTCCCTCGCGGCGACCATGGAAGGCGCCGCCATGGAGGGTTCAGCGGTCGGCCGTCGGGCAACGGCAGGAGCGATGGGCGTGATGACGAAGGTGCCCGCGTCGGCATCGATCTCGACGTCCGGCTGCGGTACTTTGAGCCTTGGCTCCAGCGTCTCCGGCCTGACGAGCGACGCCTGGGAGTCGGTCGGCCTCGTCGTTGGGAGGGTGACGGGCTTCGGCTCGGCGACGAAGGAGATCCACTCCTGGCCCTCCCGCGTGGGAAGCGACGGCGCGCCTGGATTCAGCGTGACGACGCCCCTTCTCTCTGCCCGCTCCGCCGCGTCTCCCTCGTCGAGAATCAACTCCAGTGCGTCCACGCGCACCGGCGATTCGGTCGCGGCCTTCGGTGGGGTTGCGGTGAGCACCGTCGATGCACGCAGCGCATCCTGAAGTTCGCTCGGGACCGTCGGACGACCGATCATCTCCATCACCGTGCTGCGCCCGGCGCGCGGTGCCTCGTGATGCCGCAGATAGAGTTCGATCGCGGCCACCGCACGCTCGAGATCTTTTGATTCCGTGAGCGCGCAGTCCAGGGCCTGCAAAGCGTGGAGCCCGCGGACCGAGTCGTCCCAGGCTTGCTGTGCGGACAATAGTTCGCCATCGATCAAGGTGTTGAGCGCCGCGGTGGCAGCCGTCGGGTGCGTCCCCCGCAGCGCGCGTGCACGCTCGATCACCCGGTCCCAGAGCGAACGCGAACGGCTCGTCTGCCAGGCTTGCACCTCGAAACCGAGCGCCCCTTCGGTTGACTTGAGTCGCGAACGCGCGATCTCCGCGCAGCGCAACAAGAACTGCATCCTCGACTCGGACGAAGGGGCTTCCCGAGCGAGTATTTCGTAGGCGTCAAGCATCGGCGCCCATCGACTCGTAGCGGTGGCGAGCCGCTCGATCGCGCGCATCGGCGCACCGATGGTCGGGGTCTCCCGGAAGATCGCGAACTGCTCATCGAGGGCCTCTGCCTCCCGCCCGCCGCGCTCGAGCGCCAGAGCGCGACGGTAACGCAGTGCACATCGCCCATGCTGGCCTGCTGCCAGGTCCACGGCGTCGTCATAAACCGACAGCAGTACATCGAGTTGTCCCGACATTCGGCCAATCTGGTTCGCGTCCTGAAGTACCTCGTCGACGTCCGTCTCGGTGCGCACCGCGGTCCGCAAAAACTCGAGCGCGCCGGCCCCATCGCCCATGACCGTCCACGCCACGCGGGCCGCGCAGCGCAGCCGCAGTGCAGCCGCCTCGACGCCCTGCGCAGCCGCCCACCGTGCCAGCCATCGCAGGGCCGCCTGGGGTAGCCCGCAGGCCAGGGCGCACTGCACCCAACGCCCCTGAGTGTCGTCATCGATGGCCTCGTTCGCGAGGGCGTCGAGTGCCTCTTCCTTCGCGCGCGGCAGGTCGTTCCCGCGCATCCTCGCGCCCAGCGCTGCGATCACCTCACCCGCGGCGACTCGCAACTTGACCAATCGGTTGATCCAGCTCGGATCTGGCGCGTCGCTCGCGGCGATGACGACCTCGAGCCGTCGCACCAGCGCAGACCGTTCCGCGGGCGGATGCCGGAGCGCGATCTCCGCGATGGTTCGGTCGGCGAGCAGCCCCGCCTCGCTTGCGGCATCGAGTACCTGCTGGATCGCCGCCTCGTCGCCAATCGCCGCGAGACGATCGACCGCGCCGCGCACGAGGGAGGCCAGCTCTGGAAGCCGCGCACAGGATTGGAGTGCTGCGTGAATGGCCACCACGATGTCAGGCCCACGGTCACCAAGCCTGGCGAGCCCCGCGAATGCGAAGACTGCCTCGGGCGACCACGGAGCCGCATCGACGAAGCGCCTCGCCACTGCGAGAGCCTCGCCCGGCGCACCCGACGAGGCCATCAAAGCGCGGGTGCGCAGCGCCAGGAGCGTCACGCTATCCCCAACGAGCTCATGGAGACGCCGCAGTCGATCACCTCGGCCAGCCGAAGGAACGGGCTCTTCCATCGCCGCGCCGAGAGCCTCGAACACCCCGCTGCGGATGCCCACGAAGCGGAGCAGGATGTCCCGTTCTGGCGGTTCCTGGCTCGCGAGGGCCAACGCCCTGATCGCGTCGCGGGTCAGCTCATGGTCCTGCCGCTGCTCTGCGAGGGCGGCGAGGGCGGCGGCCACGGTTGCGTCGCCCTGGTGATCTTCGAGAAACAACCGCAGCAGCTCGATGGCGTCTGAGCCGCCACCCGAAGACAGTTGCGGTAGCGAGAGGCACTCCAGGAGCGCTTCGCGTCGCACAGACACGTTAACGCTGCGGGTCGCGAGGCGTATGAGCACGGCGGCCAGCGTGCCCGGGTCGGCCGAGCGCCGGGCTGCTCGAACCCAGAGCGCCGCCGCCGCGGGATGGTGAAGCGCGATGCCCGCCAGAGTTTTCATCGAAGAGCTTGCGGCGGCGAGGGCGCCTGGCGTCGATGCGCAGCGGGTTACGGCATCATTGATGGTCTTATCGCGTCCATACGCGGCAATTTCCGCCAGCGGAGCGAACTCCGAATCTGCCTGCGCAACCTGTCGCGCCGCGCCCTCGCACACCCTCGATAGCCCCTCAAATGCCTCTGGAACAGCACCTTCGACGCTCGCGTAGGCACTCTCTGCTGCGGCGAGGTCGCCCCTGGCTTCTTCCAGTGATCCCAGCCAGAGAAACAACTCACTGCGCCGATCGGCGCTGAGTTCGGGCGAGCGCACCAGCCCCCAGACTGCGTCACGGGTCGCGGCCTCGACGGTCGGCTCGGCGGCGAGTGCACGAAGCAACGTCAACGCCTCGACGTCGTCGGGCTCCGCGCGAATTCCTTCAACCAGCGCGCGGGTGGCGAGCAGTGGATCGTGAGGGAGTTCCATCGCGGCGACGCCCTTCCAGGCCGCGGCGCGGGCCGACCTGGGTGCCGCCCATGCATCGACGCGAAGTCTCACAGCGAGTTCGGCGGCGCGTCCGCGGTCGGCCAGCAGGTCGCGCACGGTCTCTCGCGCACCCGCGGCGCCCTCGCCGGGCAGAAGCGCACGCAGCGTCCACACGGCGAGCGATTCGGCATCCTGCGTTGCGAGTTCGGTGCTGCGTTGCAGACTCGCACTGCCCTCCGCGAGGTAAGCCCGAGCGGCATCTTCGAGTGCGACGAGCAGTGCCGCCCGTGGTCGTTCGGTGGCGCGGAGTGCTTCGACCAGTCGGTCTGCGCCGAGCACACCCTGGGACTCGATCCACGCGTCCGCGGCAAGCGCTCGGTACATGTCCGTGGCACCGGCTCGCTGAGCGACCGCTGCGGCGGCCGACAACACTCCCTCGGTCTCTGGTGACCGCAGAAGATAAGCGCACACCACGCACGTTGGATCGCCCTCCCATGCGAGGCGGCGCGCATCGTCCATGCAGCCGGCGGCCGCCCAGCGGTGCCATGCCTCGGTCCGTCGAGCCTGCGTGTTTTCGGAAGCGGCGAGGGTCTCGGCGCAGCGTGCAGCATCGGCCCAGCGACCGGTCTCGACGTACAACGCGAGCAACCGCTGGAGCGTCGGGGCTGTGGGTGAATGCGTCAGAGCGAGCGCATCCCGCTCGAGTCCAACCGACCCCGTCGAGTACCAGACCGCTGCGAGTTGCGTGCGTGCCTCTGCGCGGTCGGCCTCGTCGCTTTCTCGAGCGCCCCCACCGAGCAGACGGAGCACCATCAGCAGGGAGTTCTCTCCTGAGGCGGGTGGAGTCTCCAACTCGAAGGTGCCGAGTGGTGCGAAGCCCTCGTCGTCCATCGCCACCGAAGTCATCGTCAGGGACTGGTCGCAGCGTCGCCCGAGGGCTCCGGGGTCCGTGCCGTGTTCATTCGCTCTTGCAGCGACTCGATCTGTCGACGAGCCATCTCCGAGCGCGATCCACCTGGGTTGATCGCGAGGTACTGTTGGTACGCCTGCACCGCCTGACCATAGCTTCGTTGGTGGCTATAGGCCTCGCCGAGGCCGATGTAAGCCTCGGAGTAATGTGGGTTGCTCGCGAGGGCCTGCCGAAACCGCGAAATCGCCGTGCCCACCGCGTTCTGGTCGAGTTCGACAAAACCAAGACCTGTGAGTGCTTCAGAGCCTGTCGCTCGGACCGCAAGCGCCTGCTGGTACCGTTCTCGAGCCATGGCGGTGCGACCTGCATGCTGAAGCATGTCGGCGTCCCGCACCAATCGGTCGTAGTCACGGGAAGGGGCCATCGCCGCGACCATCGCGATGGAGTTGTCGCTGCTGTGACGTGGCGTCGGGGCAGCAGTCGTGAGGTTGGCTGCTGTCGACGGCCGCGGGATGTCGATCGGCGCCGGAACAACCACTGCAGGTACGACAGCGGCCACTGTTGTCGAGCCGACCTCCACGACGGTTCTGCTCCCGGTGTTCATAACCGTCGGCGCTGCCACCACGATCATCGGCCCGAGCGCACGGGACAGACCGAGCAGAGCCTCGTGTTCTGGCTCGGTCTGTAGGCCCTCGTTCAGGATCTCCCGCGCGCCGTTCACGTCTGCGTTGCGTTGGAGCACGCGCGCGAGGGCGATGCGCGCTCGCTGGTTTTGCGGCTCCACACCGATCGCGGTCCTGAACCCAGCGGTGGCGGCCATGCTGTCGTCGGATAGCGTTGCGAGTCCTAGGTAGAGGGCAGACTCGTGGGTCGGTGTGCCCCGACGGGCGGCCTCCAGGTGGTTTGTGAGTGTGGCCGCGCCGACCACACGAGCGACGTCCGCGAGTCGCGCCTCTACGATCGAACGCTCTGAAGCGGCCACCGATTCGAGCGTTGCCTCTGCGGAACGGAGGTCCGTGCGGGCACGCTCCTTCCGCGTCAGGCCATCGCGCCGGACGAGATCTGCCGATGCTCGCAGTCGAGGCACATCGACACCCGGCAGAGAAGCTTGAGCCTCGAGGTCATCGGCCTGTTGAGTGAGCATTTCCGACCACGCCGCGAGAACTTCTGCGCGGGTTGCCACGAGCACGCAGTCATCAGGACGGAGTGCGACCGCCGCCGTCAGTTCCTCCCTCGCCTCATCCATCCCTGCGGCACTGTACCGACGTGAACGCTCAGTTGCGTCAGCGATGACCCGGTCACGCCGTGCGAGGTCTCGAGCCGCCGTGGTGCTCGGCGACGAAGAGTTTGGCGCGTCGAAAACCCCCGACCGAATAGAAACCAGAACAGCGACTACGGCAATCAGTGCTCCTGCGACCAGTCCAACACCGAGAGCACTCCGGCGGTTTGGCGTAGCCGTGTCCCGCAACCCCCGGTGGTCGGAAGCAAGAGACCGCGTCGGCATCTGATCATCGACAAGATCGCGCATGCCTACCGAGATGGGGGGCAGTGAAGGGAGCATCACCTTCGGCGGCAGACTTGGTGGCCGCGGTCGGATGCGCTCGACTTCGCCGGCCAGTGGCTCATGTCGATCGGCGACTGCGAAGGAGGACGAGAGCGGGTTCATCTCCGCGGATGTGTTCGGCGGCGGGTGGATCTGCCCCCTCGGCGGCGCGTTTTGCGCGGCATGGTTGCTCTTGAAAACCGGAGGACCTCGCAGGCCACCGGGCACGGGTGGGTTTGTGCCGAAATGGGAGGGCGCCCGCAGAGCGAAGGGTGGTGTTGGTGGCGGTGGCGCCGCGCCGCCGGGACGAATCGTGGGTGAACTCAATAAAGGCGAAGGTCGTGGCAGCGGTGGGCGGTTCGTAACTGGCGCAGGCGTCGGTGCGCGCACGCCGCTCATGCTTGGAAAACGCTGGCCTGTGCGACCGGGCGCATTCTGTGAGGCGCGGAGTTCGGCGGTGGCGAAGAAGCTATCGAGCTCTGCGATCGCCCCAAGGCTCTTCCAGCCGTCGCCCGCCCTCGAAATCTCGTCCATCTTGCTGACCTTGCCCTCGAGAATCCACTTCTGGAGCACCGCAAGAGAGTCGAACGGAATGACCGTTCCATCAGGTCGCCGGAGGTTCCACGCCTTGGCGGAGTCGGCCTCGGACGTAGGGCGGAAGATCTTGAACTGGTGGCTACAGTTCGTGCACTTAACGGTGGTTCCACGCTCAGAAACCAGCGCGTCGTCAAATTCGTACTCTGCCTTGCAGCGGTCACATACGACGTCCATGCGCTTGGTCTGCCCTCTTCTCGCGGCGAAAGCGACGATAACAGACTGCCCATCGCCTGGGCGAACCAACGACAGCGATCATCCGGGGGGCTTCCCGCTGCGTCGGAGCCCGCGGCGATCGTTCACGGAGGGCCTATGAACGACGATTCACGCACTCGATCGCAGCCCAACTCTCTGGACCGAATGATGGGACTTGAACCCCGGCATGGGAGATGCTGAAACGGTCCGTCGTACCGACCTAGAAAACACAGGGCACCCTTTGAAACCAACGGGGTGGGCCACTGTTCCGGAGGCGTCGCTATGCGCAAATACCCCAGCACTGTTCAATCCCTCATGGTCGTCGGCTCCTTCGGCGCATGGCTGCTCGGCTGCCCCGTGTGGAGCGAGCAAAACGATGGGCCCAATGTCATCCCCTTCGTCGATGCGGGCACCACAGACAATCCGCCCGTCATCGTCGATTCCGGCCCTCGCGCTTGCACCGCCAGTCGGGATTGTGTGGGCGGATATTGCGACTCTACCAACCGCTGCGTTCCGTCGCAGACCTGCTCGGCGACGGCGGGCTGCCCCGCGGGTTCGTATTGTGAAACATCACGCAGTGTGTGCGTTTCCGGCTGCACCGCGAACGCGGACTGCACACGCGTGGCCGCCGCATTGGTTTGCGACACCGCGACACGTCGGTGCGTCCCCAGCGGCGGTTGCACGACCGACGCACAGTGCGCGGCGACCACCCCTGTGTGTCTCGGCGGCAGCTGCCAGGCCACGGCCAACCAGTGCCAGTTCGATTACCAGTGCACCGGCGCTGGCCAGGCATGTGTCGACGGTCAGTGCGTCGTGGGTTGTACGGCGTCCAACGCGGCGACGGTGTGTGCCGCGGGTCAGGTCTGCGCCAGCGGTCGTTGTGGCTATCCGACGACTGGAGCCGACTGCGCAGGCCGGTGTACCAGCGCGCAGCTTTGCGTCAGCGGTACCTGCCTCGCGACCTGCACTGCCGACGTTCAGTGCGGCTCGGGGCAGCGATGTGATGGTGGAGTTTGCCGCGTCGACACGCGACCGCGACCGTTCTGCACGATGGACTCACAGTGCAACAGCGGCTCGGTCTGCAACAATGGCGCGTGCCGCAGACTCTGCCCGACACCGACCACGATGCCTGACGGCGCCTGCATGACCGTCGATGTCCAGTTCAACCTCTGCGTCCCTGACTTGATGGGTCGATCGCTGTGCACCAGCACCAATGAGCAGCGGCCCGAGTGCGCTCGATCGGCTGCCTGCACGGCTGGCCGCACGTGCGTCAACGCACGCTGCCAGTGAAGTTCAGCGGGCGGTGATCGTCACCGACCGAACGCTCTCTCCTCCCCGCTGATCGCGCAAGACCGCCCAGACCTGCGCGACCTCCCCTCCCAATATCACTCGCCCGGGTGTCCAGTGCATGACCATGGGCACCTCGGTGCCCGGGTCCATCACAACTCTCGGAGGCGAGACGCTCCCCGAACTCACATAGACCGACCCGAGCAGGGACTCCGCGGTTTCTCCGAACCTCTCGGAAGCGCCCGCCGCAGGGGTCAGCGTCAGCGTCAGCGATGCACAGTCGCCCGCGCAGCCGACAAGCGAGCCGACCCCCACGGTCGTCCCGTCCTCAAGAGAGCTCAATCGTCCCGCATGCTCCACGGTCCATGCTCCGATCGCGGGTGGTTCGTTCAGGGGTGCTTGTGCGTGAACAGTGACCCTCCGAAAAGACTCCGAACCGCTCCCATCGGAACACTCCAGGCGCCCTTCGGCAGGTGCGATGAGTGCGCCCGAGGAAGGACACGCGAGCGCGTAGACCATCCATGTTCGTGATCTTTCTGTCCCAGACAGTGCCAACATCGCGGCGGGCACCTCGACGTGATCCACCTCGCCCGAGGCCAGTTCGGTGCTTCCGATGCCCCGCGCACACGAACGGGGATCATTGGCCAGGTCCTCGTTGCACAGGCGCCAGCGCCATTGGATACGACGCCCGCCGATGGGATCGAACCAGACCGCTCGCACCCCGATCGCGATTCCAGGTCGCACCTCAGGGGTCGGCGTAGTCAAGGCGAGGATGCGCAGTACATCCACCGTCGACGTCGACGGCAACGGTTCGGTGCAACCCATGTTCACGGCAAGCACGAGCCACCACCGCTTCTGCATCGCGCTCAGATCGTATGCTCCACTCGATCTGGTGTAGACCCACGTGCTCTATGGATGAACTGGTGAGAGTCGGGTCGGCGTTGGTTTTGGAAGATCTGCTGGCGGTGGCGCGTCGACGCGCGACTGTGGCCTTCGACAATGACGCCCGCCAGCGGGTATCCACCGCACGTGCGGCCATCGACGCGATCGCCGCCGGCGGCGATGATTCACCGCGCGTTTACGGAGTCAATACGGGCTTCGGTGCACTCGCCGAGACCCGCATCTCTCCGAGGGACATTTGCAGGCTCCAACACAACCTCCTGCGAAGTCACTCCTGCGGTGTCGGTGATCCGCTGCCGACGGAGGTCGTTCGCGCGATGATGCTGCTGCGGGCGCAGGTGCTGGCACTCGGTTTCTCCGGGGTGCGCCCCCTGGTGGTCGATACGCTCCTCGCGATGCTCAATAGCGGAGTCCATCCGGTGATTCCTTCGCAGGGGAGCGTGGGTGCTTCGGGTGACCTCGCGCCGCTCGCGCACCTCGCCTCGGTGCTCATCGGCGAAGGCAGCGCGGAGTTCAGCGGGGCTGTGCTTTCCGGCGCCGAGGCGATGGCGCGCGCGGGGGTCGCAGTCATCGCGCTCGAAGCCAAGGAGGGCCTCTCGCTCATCAATGGCACCCAATACATGCTCGCGTATGGGGCCCTCACGCTGCTCGACGCAGAGGCGCTCGCGCGATGTGCCGACGTGGCAGGGGCGATGTCCCTCGAGGCTCTCAAGGGCAGCGGAAGACCCTTCGAAGAACGCGTGGTCGCAGTGCGCCCGCACCCCGGCGCACTCGATGTCGCACGCAACCTTCGGTCGTTACTCGCCGAGAGCGAAATCGCCGAGAGCCATCGCGACTGCGGGAAGGTCCAGGATCCGTACTCCCTGAGGTGCATGCCTCAGGTCCACGGGGCCTCGCGCGATGCGATGCGCTGGATACGCGAGGTGCTCGCCCGCGAAATGAATAGCGTCACCGACAACCCCCTCGTATTCATCGGAAGTGACGGTGCGGAGGTGGTTTCCGGCGGGAACTTCCACGGACAGCCGCTCGCCTTCGCCCTCGACCTCCTCGCGATGACATGTGCCGAACTCGCCAATATTTCCGAGCGGCGCGTCGAGCAACTCGTCAACCCCGCACTCTCGTCAGGGCTGCCACCGTTTCTGGCACCGCACACCGGGCTCGACTCGGGATTCATGATCGCGCAGGTCACGGCCGCATCGCTCGTCACCGAAAATAAGATTCTCTGCCACCCCGCGAGCGTCGACTCGATCCCGTCTTCCGCAGGTCGAGAAGATCACGTTTCCATGGGGGCAACCTCCGCCCTCAAGGCCTCACGGGTCGTCCGAAACGCTCGAATGGCCGTCGCCATCGAGATGCTTGCCGCTGCGCAGGGCCTCGACTCGCGACTCCCGTTGAAGCCTGGTCGCGGTGTCGCGGCGGCACACGCGCACCTTCGCTCGATGGTGGCAACCTTGACCGCCGATCGCGCGCTCGCACCAGACTTCGTACTCGCCGATGCCGCGATCGCAAGCGGGTCGCTGCTCGTCGCGGTCGAGGCCGCAGTCGGGGCGCTCGCCTAGGCGATGGACCTCAAGGTCACCGCCGCCCTCATCGCTGCCGCCTTCGCCGCAGGTACCATCGATGCCATCGCGGGTGGCGGCGGACTTATCACCCTCCCGGCGCTCCTCGCTGCCGGGCTTCCAACGCACCTCGCTCTCGGCACAAACAAAGGCCAGTCAACCTTCGGTAGCTTCAGTGCGCTTGTGAACTACTGGCGCCTCGGCGTCATCGATCGGTCCCGCGTCGTCGTCTCCTTCCTCTTCGGCTTCGTCGGATCGCTCGTCGGCGTTGCACTCGTACTGCAGGTGCCCCGCTCGCTGCTGCGCCCAGTCGTCCTCGTACTGCTCGTCCTCGTGGCGCTGCGGCTCACGTTTCGAGGCAATCAAGAACGCCCTTCGGAGCCGCTACCACCGGGTGCCTCGCCGCAGCGCCGCGCAATGGTCATCGCCCTCGTCATCGGCACGTACGACGGGTTCTTCGGACCCGGGACCGGGACTTTCCTGATCCTCTCGTACGTGACCTGGCTGCGCGAGACGATGGCCCGCGCGAGCGCGAACGCCAAGGTGGTGAACTTCGCATCCAACCTCGCCGCGCTCACCGTTTTTGCCTCGCAAGACGTTGTGCGTTGGGACGTGGCGCTGCCGATGGCAGGTGCACAGTTTCTAGGCGGTGCCTTCGGTGCGCGCCTCGCCGTCAAGCGCGGCGATCGCTTCGTTCGTTGGGTCGTACTCGCCGTGGTGCTCTGTCTCGTTGTCAAGATTGCGATCGACCTCCTCCAGGCCTCACGTCGCTAACTTCGGGTCCCGCGCAGCCGACTGCTACGTGTGCCGATGCCGTGACGATGTTCCCCGCAAAGCTCGATGAGACCACGCTCGGTGACCTGCTCGCCGGGCTGCGCCGCCTACACGCTACCGGAACCCTGGAGCTCATCGAGCCCAACCGGGTGCACCACGTACACCTCCGCGCGGGGGCCGTGCAGGCCGTAGAGTCCAGCGCCGCGGAGTGCCGCTTCGGCGACATCGCCGTCGCTAAGGGGCTCGCCTCGCGACAGGCCGTCGAGATCGCATGGGGGGTCGGCCGCTCGCGAGGGCTGCGGATCGGACAGTCATTGGTCTGGCGGCAGGTCGTGAGCCCGTCGGCGTGTGATCGGGTTCTAAACGCTCAACGACTCGCGCATCTCGACTCGCTCTATGGCGTCGGCGAAGCGGTGCTGCGGTTTCGTTCGCCCCGACCATTGCCCGAAGGCTCCGCGGAGCAGGCCCCGCTCGACCCGGCGGACACCTTCCATGGGCGACCGCGGCGGCGCGACCACGAGAGATGTTCGACCGATCCTGCACGCGTGAAGGCTTTCGAAGTGCTCGGTTTTGATCACGATCCGGGCGTTGAATTGCTTCGTAGACGCTATCGGGAACTCGTCCTCGCGCTGCACCCCGATCGCCATCCGGAGGGAGACACCGGCGCTCGCGTCGAGCGATTGAGCGCGGTGATTGCCGCGTACCGTCAGTTGCGGGGGTGAGCGATCAGCGGGTCGTGGGCACGCTGCCGTTGCCCATCGGGTTGGCCAAGTCTGAATCGATGTGGTGAAGCGAGACCGGAATCGTGACGATTGCACCCGTGAGGCTCGGGTGGAAGTGCAGTTGACGCCCGAGCGTCACGACACAGTCGCGCATCGGCGACGGAAACTCCGGCGGGGTGATGTCGAGCCGGTTGACGTTGCCCGAAGGCTCGACAGCCACACGCAGAGTGAAATCTCCCTCTGCCGCAGGGTTTACGACGAGCGTGGCGGCGAAGCACGTGTCCGCGAGGGATTGGACGTCGGGGACGACCGCATCGACCAACTCGCGGGTCATGACGGGCGAGGGGGCGCTGGCCGGGATGAGCGTGGCACGCCAGGGGCGGACCGTGATGTTCTCGGGGTTGGGCACCTGCATCTCGCCAGGCCGGGCCGGGGGGAGGGTGGGCATAGGCACCGTCTGGCCGTTGATCTCGCCGCTTCGGAAACTGAAGGGGAACGACACGAGCGAGGGCGCGCCAAGCCCAGGGAAGCGTCGCGTCCGCAGTGCCGCAAGAACGCATTGCGACATGATCGTGAGCGACGGATCGGGGGAGCCGATCGTCTCAACGTCGTCGATGGAGCCCGAGGGGCCGATGCGCATCAAGGTGACGATCGACCCGCCTGCCTGCGGCGAGAACGCCAGGAAGGCTTTGTAGCAGGCGCGCACCGGCTCGTTGGTAGACACCAGGATCGGCTGCGCGAGCTCGAGCGACATCGACCCGCTGCGGCGCGAACCGCGGCGCGGAGGCGGAGGCATCGTGGGCGGCGTCGGGGAGGTCCACTGCGCGTGAGCGACGCGCACCTCGGGGAGAGAGAGGGCGATCGGGTCGGGGGGCCGCGGCGCGGAGATCGGCCGGGGAGGCGGACGCGACGAGCACGCCGCCACGAGCGTGAGGGAAAAGACGATCGAGGAGGCGCGGGCGGAAGACATCTCGAGACACCTCATGTGCTGCGCCGCGGGCCCTATACGGGGGGGAAGAGAAGCAGCCGTGGGTCGGCCTGGCGAGCCCGCCGCGCGGCCGCAGGATGACAGACTCCCGACAACAAGCTCAACCCCTCGCGCGAACGATCGACCGCGAGCACCACGGCCCGTAGACTCCCAGACCTGATGAGAGAGGAAGAGCTCCGGGCGCGGCTCGACACACTGCCCACGTCCCCTGGCTGCTACCTCTTCAAGAACAAGAAAGGCGTGGTGGTCTACGTCGGAAAGGCGCGTTCGCTGCGGCAGCGGGTACGGCAGTACTTCCAGGCCAACAGCTCGGACTACCGATATTTCATTCCTCTGCTCGACCGCGTCCTGGGCGACATCGAGACCGTGGTCACCGCCTCCGAAAAGGAGGCCGTGCTGCTCGAAAACTCCCTCATCAAGCAGCACCGCCCCCGGTATAACGTTCGCCTCCGGGACGACAAGGACTACCTCTCCGTGCGGCTCGACAAGCGGGTTGCCTGGCCGCGGTTGGAGGTGGTGCGGCGGCCGCGGGTCGATGGTGCGGTGTACTTCGGCCCGTACCCGAGCGCGACCGAGGCGCGACGCACGCTCAAGACCATCAATCGGCACTTCCAACTGCGCACCTGCGACAACGAGGAGTTCGCCTCGCGCACGCGCCCATGTCTGGAGTTCCAGATCAAGCGCTGCGCTGGCCCGTGCGTGCTACCGGTCGCGCCCGAGGAGTACGCGGCGCAGGTCGAATACGTAGAGATGTTTCTCGGCGGAAGGACGCGGGAACTGGTGGGGTCGTTGGAGGTCGAGATGCGTACGGCTTCTGCGACGATGGAGTTCGAGCGCGCAGCGCGGTTGCGCGACCAGATCAGCGCCGTTGCGAAGGTCACCGAGGCGCAGCGGGTCGCGGAGGTGAGCGACGTCGATCGTGACGTCATGGGGCTCTACCGTGAGGGAGATGGCGTCGTGGTCACGCTGCTGCTCGTGCGCAACGGCTTCGTTCGCGACACCCAATCGCTGGTCTTCGGCCGCGCAGAACTCCCCGATGATGAACTCATCTCGCAGGTGATCGCCGGGCGGTACGCCGCGGAGGGCACTACGATTCCCGACGAGGTGGTGCTGCCGATCGAACCCGAGGGGAGCGTCGGCATCGCCGAGTGGCTCACGGAGCAGCGCGGCAAGGAGGTGCGCGTCGTCGTGAAGCCATCCGAGGGCAGCGCGGCGCCGCTGCTCGCGATGGCCATGGAGAACGCGCGACACGCCTTCCGGGAGAAGCGCATGGCCGTGGCGAGCGCGGGCGGGCAGGCCGAGGCGCTCGCTCGCGCGCTCGATCTAGAGGAGCCGCCACGCACCATCGAGTGCGTGGACATCTCGCACCACGCCGGAGCCGAAACCGTCGGTGCGGTGGTCTGCCTCCTGGACGGCATCGCAGACAAGCGGGCGTACAAGGGCTTCCACGTGCGCACGGAGAATACCGGCGACGATTACAGGGCCATGTATGAAGTGCTCTCCCGGAGGTTTCGTCGAGGCAAGAACAACGAGAAAGGCTGGGAACTGCCAGACCTATTCGTGGTCGATGGCGGGCGCGGTCAACTCAACATCGCGGTCACAGTGCTCCAGGAACTCGGGATCACCGACATGCCCGTGTGTTCGCTGGCGAAGGAGCGGGAGAACGTGCTCGGCGAGAAGGTCGTCGATCGGGTCTATCAGCCGGGCCGCAAGAACCCGGTGACCATCCGGGACAACGGGCCGGCGCTCGTGCTGCTTGCAAGGGCACGCGACGAGGCCCACCGCTTCGCCAACAAGACCCGCGAGGCGCTGCATCACAAGAAGCGCCTCCGGAGCGAACTTGATGATCTGCCAGGTCTCGGTCCCGTGGCGGCGAGGGCCCTGCTGCGGACCTTCGGGAGCGTGGCGGGAGTTGCCGAGGCGACGTACGCCGAACTCTCGGGCGTGCCGAAGGTGGGGCCAATGCGGGCCAGGGCGGCGTACGAGCACTTGCATCCCGGGGTGCTGCAACTTCCCGAACGCGACGATCCGTGACGGGCCTTTCCCGCGGCTTGACCGGGGAAAGAGCGCGGTGATAGAAGCGCGCCGATTTGTATGCCTTGAACGGCCCATTGCCCCGTGACCGGAGAGCCGAGCAGACCCGATGAAGCTCCCCCTCCGTGATGTGGCCGGACTGTCGCTCGGAATGGAATTCGTCATCTCCATCGTGGTGATGGCAGCCCTCGGTCGCTGGATCGACGCGCGGTATCACACCGAGCCCACCTTCCTCCTGGTGGGCTTCGCGATCGGAGCGGCAGCGGGGTTCCGATCGATGTACCGCTTCGCCACCCGCGACGATTCGACACCCAGCGAACCCAGGCAGAACGACCCGAAGCCACCGACGACCCCGTGAGCCACCCGCCCCTCGAGACCAGCATCGCGCCCCAGGAGTCCGTCGACTCCGACGGCGCCCTCGCGCGTCGGATCGGACTGGTCGCCCTCGTGATTGGAGTCGCCAGCGCGGTCATCATGGAGCGGCAGTTCGGCCCGCAAGGCGCGATCTCTTCGATGGTCGGAACGTCCGTCGGACTGCTCAACCTCTGGGTTCTCGCGCGAGTGATCACACGGCTGCTCGATCCCAGGGTTGCGGCAGGTAAGGGCCTGGCAATGGCCCTGCTCCTGGCGAAGACCGCCGCGCTGTTTTTGGGGGTGGGCCTGCTGATTTCGCGATCGTGGGTTCATGGCGGGAGCTTCATGGCCGGCATCACCGCAGTGGTTGTCGCCATTGCGGGGGGCGGGCTCTGGGACTCCGTCAGCCCGAAGCCCACCATTGGTTCCGACTCTCCAGACTCCGACGAAGGAAAGCGCTGATGCCCGACCACACGTCATGGTTTACGTACCTCCTGGCGCTGCCGAACTTTCGCGCGCTCTGGGCCATGTTCAACCACTACGGTTGCGTCAACGCCGCCGGCCAGCAGACGCCCATGGAGGCCGGAGGTGTGTGCACCAATGGAGCCCCCGCGCAGGAGCTGCCCAACCACTTCAGCTACCCCGCCAATACTCCTGTCACGCTTGAGTACACCACCATCGCGCTCTTCGTGGTGCTGCTCATCGCAGGCTTCGTGATCGTCACCCGCGGCCGAATCTCCAGGACGAGCGAGGCTGTCGTGCCGGAAGGGTCGCTCACCGTCGCGTCCTTCACCGAGAACTTCGTGGAGACCTTCTACGATCTGCTCGCCGACGTGCTCGGCAAGAAGGAAGCGCGGCACTTCCTCCCGATCATCGGAACCTCTGCGCTGCTGATCTTCTTCTCGAACGCCCTCGGGTTGATTCCGGGCTTCGCGCCGCCGACCAGCAACTTCAACGTCACCCTCGCGTGCGGCCTGGTGATCTTCTTCGCCACGCACTTCTATGGGCTCAAGCACCAGGGCGTCGCGTACCTCAAGCACTTCATCGGCCCGATGCCCGCGCTCGCACCGCTGATGCTCCCGCTGGAGATCATCTCGCATCTCGTACGCCCGCTCTCGCTCGCCATCCGACTCTGCGTGAACCTGTTTGTCGATCACATGGTCGTGAGCGTGTTCACCGGCCTCGCCTTCCTCCTCGTGCCGGTGCCGATCATGGTGCTCGGCGTGCTGGTGGTCGTCCTGCAGACCTACGTGTTCTGCCTGCTCGCGACGATCTATTTCCAGCTCGCCATCGACCACGGAGACGACCACGGCCACGACGCTCACGCCGAGCAGGGTCACGGGAACGCGCCCGCGAACCACGGGCACGCCTGAGCCACCCCCAGAGTGTTCCATCGCCCCGCTGTTGGGGCACTGATCAGTTCGAACCCAAGAAGGAATCCGACACCATGAAGAAGCTCATCGCACTCTCGAGCGCCCTGCTCGTCACCCTCTACACCTTCGTCGCCTTCGCCCAGGAAGCCACCGCCGCCGGCGCCAACGCCTTCAACGCCTACGACGCCCAGATGGCGGCTGCGCTCGGCGCCGGCTTCGCCATCGGCATCGGCGCTCTCGGCGGCGCTCTCGCCCAGGGTCGCGTCGCCGCGGCCGCCCTCGAAGGCATCGCCCGCAACCCCGGCGCCGACGCCAAGATCCGCACCCCGATGATTCTCGGGCTCGCGCTCATCGAGTCCCTGGTGCTCTACGCCCTTCTCATCGCGTACTTCCTTCAGGGTAAGGTCGGCGTCGTCGTCGGCCACTGATCGCTCGCCTCACGGCTCCCGCCCCTTCCCCGCCTTACCTCCTTTCGTAAAAATCCACGGCCCTTCGCCGACGGGAACTTGCCCGCGCCGGTCTTCGCGTGGCACCGCCATGCGTCATGCCCTGCGCGCTGCTCCGTTGCATGTTCGCCGCCCTCACGCTCTGCGCGTCGTCTGTTGCGTCCGCCCAGCCGCGTCCGGGCGCTGGCCCCAACGCGACCACCGCACGGCCCGTCGGGCCCGGTCGCCTGGCGCTCGCAGCAGCGCAAAGCGCGATCGACGAGGTCATCCTTCCCCGCGTCGAAGTGCGCGCGCGGCGTGGCGCTTCGGCAGCCTCCGACGAGTCCATCCGTGGAGTGCGCAACGCCCGTCTCTGTCTCCGCCCGGTGGTGACCGTCCGCCGTCTGCGCAACGGCGAGATGCCCACCTGGACGGGACCGCTGACGGACTGCACCGGGCGTCCCACCATCGCGGCGCTCGCGGCGGTCTCGCTCCTCGCGCAGCCCGGCCGCTTCACCGAGTTCGACGTCGACGCGGCCATCCGCACACTCCGTCGTGTGGCCCCCGCGGCGGGCCTCAACCTGGCCGACGAGACTGCCCCCCGCGCTCGCGCCCGCGCCCGCCTCCGTGCGCCCTCGCCGAGCATCGAGCGCGATCGCCTCACGCACGACCCCATCATCATGCTCTCTCGCAACGCGCGCGTTCTGCACCCGCGGCTCATCCAACTGATGCAGGGACTGTTCGACCGCTTCCCTGGGCGCACCGCGGAGATCATTTCCGGGTATCGCCCGGGTGAGAGCGCCAGCCGACACGCCCACGCGCGAGCCCTCGACCTACGGCTTCGCGGAGTGCGCCACGAAGACGTTCGCGACTACGCCCGAACAATGCCCGACGCAGGCGTTGGGTACTATCCCAACAGCGTGTTCGTGCACCTCGACACCCGCGACGCGAGAGAGGGTGGGGCGTTCTGGACGGACTTCTCCGGTCCCGGGGAGTCGCCGCGGTACGGACACTGGCCGCCCACGGACCAGGACGTGCGCTCCGAGGTCGAGTGGATGGTCAACGACCGCGAGCCGGACCTCATTTCCGCCCGCGAGCGCGAGTGGTCCCCAGAAGCAGTGCAGTTGCCTCACCCGACCCGATAGCACCGCAAATCTTCGGTCGCGCGCACAGCACACCATGAACTTTTTTGCCCGAGCTTGAACATTGCCGCGAGCGAGGTCATGGTGCCTTTGTCCCTCTGCTGGTCAGGTGCAGGATGCGTATAGAATCCCGCTTTATTCACGAACTCGGGGGTCAACCTCGTGGCGGTGTGCAGGCCCGGATTCTTCACCGGGAAGCCTTAAGTCGCGATACCCGACTCCCACCTTGGCGTGTCCAAGGGGTTCACTACGCTCCCACGGTCTAAGCGGTACGGACACTTTCCAGGGCGACGATCTCCAACGAGGTCGTCGCCTTTTCTTTCACAACTCGACCGGCAATAGCGACCCCGCCGCTTCCGGATCGCATTCGCCACGGGCATACGTTCGAAAATATGAGCCGCAACAAGGTTTCCGGGGTCTGGGCTCGTCGGTTCGCCGTCGTCTTGCGCCCGCTGCGCGACCTCGGCGCAGCCCCGATCACGATCTTTATCGAAACCCGCACCGCCGCGCAGGCCAGTCGAGATGCGATCACCCAGCATCCGGACATGAAGGTCCTCTCCGTGGCACGCGCTTCAGCCGAAATGGAAACCCCATCCGCAGAAGAGCGCGACGTGGTGATCCCCATCGCAAGCGCCGCCGATCGTCGCTGATCAGGCCTCGACCCGCACCCGCACCAACCGACCCGCCTCGCTCGTTCCGTACAATGTAAAACACACTGCTCCTGGCATCCCCGGGGCGGTCATTTCGATTCGCAGCGCCGCGGCCTCCCAGGCCACCATCGAGTACCGAACGTCCCCATCGCCGCCCGCAAACATCTCCAGCACCGCTTCGGCCCCGCGATGCTCCGTGCCGTCGCCCTGCACAAACACTACATCGGCGTGCAGCGCTTCAGCCACCGCGCGAGCATCGCCTTCCACCAGCACCCGCAGCAAGGCAGTCGTCTCGTCGCTCATGGAACCCTCAATGCTTCAAGCGTCCACAGGCCCGTCCCCGCGGCGCTGTCGTCAACGCCGTAAGTGCCCCGAAGCCCGAGGACATCAGGCAACAACCGGCCCCGACCGCGCGCCACCGTGTCGCGAGGCGATACCTCCCGCCAGCTGATCGCAAGCCCGCCCCCAGGAGTGGCGTCGCCGTCAAAAGTCCCCTCGCGATCCTGGTAGCGGTAGGTCGCGCGCCAACGACCGCCATCCAGAGGGGTGAGCAGCGTCTCGACTGCGACGCCCGTCGGCAGGCCCGTCCAGCGCCCCAGCCAGAGCCCCGCGCGCAGCCGCGACGTTGGGTGCCCCGCGCGCATCAATACGATCGGCTCACCGCCTGTTGGGGACTCCTCGCGCAAGGCCCCGTCCACCGCGCTCCAGGCGAGGCGCACCCGCCGCTCGCGCCCCTGCTGGATCGCAACGGTGCCCTCCTCACGCCACAAACCCTCGTAGATCGCGCCCGCCCGCCGCGCTGCGATCTCGCCGTGCCACGGCGGTAAATCCCAACTCCCACGCAGCACGTCGCCGTCCTCGTGCAGCCACACCGCCACGCGCATCCCCTCGGGCACCTCCGGCCAGCGACCCCAGTACAACCCAGGAACACCCCCCGGCGGTGTCGCATCCACCCGGCGCACGGCCCGCGCGCCGCAGCCTTCCACGAGCACCGCGGCCAACAACGCCCATCCCAACTTCTGTCGTCCACATCCTCGCAACGGGCAGAACATGCCGCATCACCCCACCGATTGACTATCCTTCCCGCACCGGATGCGACTGTCGCCGTTTGTCTCGCACCTCGTTCGCCCCGCGCTCGCGGTGATGCTCCCGCTCGGGTTCATGGCCGCCATCGCACCGTGGGTGCCGCTGGGCCCGCTGGCCTCCACGCTTCTCGCGCTCGCTGCCGTGGCGCTCGCCATCGTCGCCGGCGTGGCGTTCTCTACCTCCGCGACGCTGTCCGCGCGTCGGGGTGCCCTCGTCGCCCTCGTCGGCCTCGCCCTCGTCGCGCTCGCGGTCGCGCTCCCCCCGTTGGCCTCTGGGCTCATCGGCGCGTGCGGGCTCATCGCCATCGCCTCAGTGCTCGGCGGCGCCATCGGATCGCGTATCGAGTCCTCCGGACACCTCGCCGCCGTCGCCCTCGTCTCCGCCGCGGTGGACCTCTGGAGCGTCACCTCGCCGTCCGGTCCCACCCATCGCATCGTCCAATCACCCGCTCTCGTGCGGCTGCTCACTGTCAGCGTGGCGATTCCTCCCCTCCGCGATCCGCGCCCCGCCATCGGCTTCGGCGACGCCGTCTTCGTGGCCCTGTATCTGGCTGCGGGACAACGATTCTCCATGCCTCGGCAGCGCCTCTCCGTCGCCCTCTGGCTCGGCATCTTCGGCGCCGGCGTGATCGCCGTCGCGCTGGAACGGGCGGTCCCTGCGCTGCCCACCATCGGCCTCATGGTGCTGCTCACACAGCCGATGGCGCGAAACGTCCCGGCCGCCGACCGGCGCGCAACGATGCTCGCCGCGGTGCTCCTACTCGCCTCCATCGCACGCGCCGTCTCGCGCTGACGAACTCCCGCGCACCGCTCGCCCGAAGAGCTACCACGGCGAACTCTGGCTCGACCCGCCAACTGCCCCACGGGCGACATCGTGCGGCCCTGGCAGGGATCCAACCGGGGCGGCGTCCACAGCCTCACCTGCAACTCCCCGTCGCAGAGCATGTCCATAGGTTTTTTTGTAGTCCACCGCCGCGGTACACTCCGTCGCATGGAGAGTCGCTGTCCGATCTGCAAGGCCGCCGTCCGATCGGGTCGCCCGGAAAACCCCTCTGCGCCCTTCTGCTCTTCGCGCTGCCGCGACGTCGATCTCGGTCGATGGCTCGACGGCGCGTACAGCATCCCGGTGCACGACGAGATCCCCTCGGAGGAGGATATCGCCATCGCCTCCGCGCGCGCCGCGGACCCGCGGAGGTTGTCGTGAGCCGCGCCCGGCGGTTGGGCCCGGCGCTCGCGTTTGTCCTCGTGAGCGCTGGTTCTGGCGCGTCTGCGCAGAGCCTCCTCTCGCACGACTGGTTGGTTTTGCAGCCCGAGGTTGGCGTCTCGTACGCCAACGTCGTCGCGGTGAGCAACGCGGGGCTATTCCCCTCCGCTTCAAGCACCAGCGGCTTCGGCCCGCGATACGGTCTGCTCGCGGGCATGCGCTTCGGCCCTGTAACCGGCGGCGTCCGCGTCGATTTCGCCCGCTACAGCGCCTACGACGTCGGCGACGCGGGGCTCTTCGTGGAGGTGCGCATCCCGGTGCCGTTCATCCAGCCGTTCGGTCGGGTGGGCGCAGGGTACGCGTGGCTCGGCGACCTCAACCCAGACCCGCGCTATCTCGCCTGCGGTGCTACCGGCACCCGCGCGGAGTGCCCAAGGGTGTCCGGGTGGTTTGCCTCCGTCGGCGGCGGTATCGACCTCGCCTTCAGCCGACACTTCACCCTCGGCGCCAACCTCGACATGACGTTTCTCAACCTCACGCGCGCGGCATCGCCGACCAGCCTGATGTTCAGCAACACCGGCGACAGCGTCGGGCTTCAGCTCACCCTCGGGCTGCACGCCGCGCTGCGTATCTGATCGCGGGCAGTCTCCCCGCCGCGGATTATTCCAGAAACGCCAGGAGTCGGTCGCGCTGTGCCTCGGCGTCAGCGCGCCCGAGGTCGATGAGCTTGCGCGCGAACGCGCCGTCGAAGAGCAGGTAGCTGGCGAGGTCGCTCTCGTCGTTCATCGTGTTGTCGAGCAGGTTGAGAAGCTGCCGTGCCACGAGCGAGCCCGAGAGCTTGCCCCGACGGACGTGTTGCGCCGCAAGCCGACCGATGTCCTGGCTCGGTCGCACCACCAGCGATTCCACCCGCCGATACGGCTCCCCGCCGCGCGCGAGCGCCTGCGCGCTTAGTCGATCGGCGAAGCCCGGGCCCGCGGCGCTCTCGCCGTCCGCCAGAATCTGGTTGATGCGCTCGAGCAACTCGATGTCAGTCTGCACGTGGTCGAGGAGAAACGCGTTGAGCACCTTGCCCAAAAGGAAGAGCGCGCCCGGCGACTCGTTGAAGCGACCGACCGGGGACTCGTTGACCACGGCGCCGTGTGACTCGCGCGCGAGCCCGATCACCAGGATGCGCTCTGCTCCGAGGCGAATCGCGGGTGCGATAGGGGTGTTCTGCCGCAGTCCGCCGTCGCAGTAGAGCATCGACCCGATGCGCACCGGCGGAAACACCAGCGGGATCGCCGCGCTCGCCAGCGCGTGCTCGGGTCCGATGGGCTGGCGCTCGACCACTACGCGGGCGCCGAGCCCGGACGGCAGCGGCACGTCCGGCGCGGTGTCCATGAAGAGCGTGGTGCGCCCCGTGGTGATCTCCGTCGCGCTCACCGAGAGCCCCCGGAGGAGCCCCCGCTTGAGCGAACGGGCGACCATCTTCCAGCTGATCTCGCGAGTGACGAGATCGACCATCGGCTGCACATCGAATAGCCCGGTGGCCTGGCTGCCGCCGGTCAGCATCCGCGGCAGCCGCATCGCCTGCCGAAGGTCGAAGCGCAGCACCTGCTCAAAGGCCATGGAGGTCCAGAGGTCGATGAGACGCTTCACGCCGGAGACCGGGTCAGCCATGTGCGACGCGAGGTAGCACCCGTTGATCGCCCCGACGCTCGTCCCGCAAATGACGTCCACCCGCGGCACCACGTTGCCTCGCAGTCGCGTGAGTTCGCCGTAGAGGTACGACAGCACCCCCACCTCGTACGCCCCGCGCGCGCCTCCTCCGGACAGCACCAGCGCCACGGACCGGGGGACCACCGGCTTGCTCCATCGTTCCGTCGTCACGTCGTCGAAACCTCCCGCGGCGCCACGCGCCACGTCGCCATCACTGCCTGCTCGAGTGCACCCGCGCGTTGCGCCATCGCCTCGGCGCTCGCCATGTCCCCGCCTGGCGTCGCGCCCAGCACCCGAAGTGCCTCCGCGCACGTCCGCAACACCCGCGCTCCTTCGTGGAAGTGCGCCGGGTTCGCCATCAGCGGATCAGCGAGCACCCGCTCAAGCGTCGCCTGGGCCGCTGCCCGGTCGCCGAGGTGCGCAGTCGCCAGCGCCGTACTCGCCCGCGCACGCAGCCCCTCCAGCGAAATACCCGACTCCAGCGCCGCCTCCTCCGCGCTCTCCGTCGCCACGCGGGCGAGTCGGTACTGCCGCCGCGCGAGCAGCACCCGCCCGTCGCCGAGGCAGAGGCGCACGTATGCGTAGCGCCCGCCGGTCGTCCCGAGCAGCGCGCGCGCACGCTCGATCGCTGCCGCCGCGTCGTCGATGTCCCCGCGGTCCACCAGTAGCTCACAGAGCGTGACGAGCGACTCCGCAAGGGTTCCGCTGAACCCGTGGCGCACTGCCGCGGCGAGGGACACCGCCCGCTGTACGAACTGCAGCGCCCTCGTCGAGCGGCCCAGCGCACCCCACGCCTTGCCCGCGTGCAGCACTGTGCGCGCGAGCCGATCGCGCCCGCCCACCTCGCGCTCGAGCGAGATCGCAGTTCGGAAAAACCGCAGTGCCTCCGCCGGCGCCCCGGCCGCCAGGCACGCCATCCCCACAGCGTCGTACGCCGCCCCGAGCAGCCACCGCGGACCAAAGTGCGTCGCCGTCGCTACCGCCTCCGCCCCGATCTCGAGCGCCGCCGAATGCTCGCCCACCCAGCGCCGCGTGCTCGATTGCGTCACCAGCACCTCGACCTCGAGCGCGTGGGGAATCTCCGCCTGGCCTCGCAGTGCCACCAGCGCCGCGTCGGCCTGCTCGATCGCCGACCGAAACTCTCCCCGGTGCCCCAGGTGCACCGACCAGGCCCAACGCGCCTCAGCCTCCGTGCGCGCGTCGCCCGCCCGCCGCGCAGCCCGCACCGCCGCGACGACGTCCCGCGCAGTGTCGAGCCCGGGCGTGATCTCAATCTTGAAGCGGGCCTGCCGGGTGAGCGCACGCGCGATCACTCCCGGGTCTTGCGAGGCCACGGCTACCTCTCGTAGCGCCAGCAGTGCCCGCCGACGCTGCCGGTCGTGCCCACCGCCCCGCGCAGCCTCTTCGAGCCCCTCCCAGGCCATCGCCTGCAGCCGCAGACCCTCCTGGTCACGCGTACCCGCGCAGAGCGTCAACACCCGCTCAAGCGCTGTGACGGCCTCGCGCTGTCCTCGTGCCCCTCCGCCAGAGAGTCCTAGCGCGGCCTCCATCCAGGCGCGGGCCGCGGGCCGCGTTGCACCCGCCGACTCGCGGTGGATGGCCAGAGCGGTCTGCAGTCGCACCGCCGCTGCGGGCGCCACGTCATGGCGTTCGAGCACCTCCGAGAGCCGCGCGTGCATCGCCGGCAGCGCCGTCGGGTCCACCGCCGCGCGTAGCAGCCGCCGAAGGGCTGCGTGCGCAAAGGAAAGCACCGTGGTCGACTCCAGCGCCCCGGCGGGCTCCACCAGGATTCCGTCGGTCACAAGCCGAGCGCGCACTCGGGAGCCCTCCGGTCCGCCGAGGGCATCGACGAGCGGGCGGGTGAGCTCCGCTTCGCAGAGCGCGCACCAACGGAGCAGCGCGCGGCTCGTCGGCGGTAGCGCGTCGATGCGGGCGGCGAGAACCTCGTCGAGGGTCCCTGGCAGCAGGGCCTCGCCGCGGTCGTCGGTGACGAGGTCGGCGATGATCTCCCCCGCGCCATCGATCTGCGCCCGCGCGCGCACCCGATCGCGCTCACTCAGCGCCTCGACCACCTCCAGCATCGCGAGGGGGTTGCCCCCGACCACAGCGCTGACCTCCCGCACCAGCGCATCCGAGGCGTAGTCGGCCCCGAGTGACTGCGCGATGAGCCGCCGCCGCGATTCGTTGTCGAGCGGCCCGACCTCGATCTCCGGCACGCCGCCCAGTTCTGTCTGCAGCGTGTCGTCATCGCGGAGTCCGAGCACCACCAACACCGGCGCACCGGGGGGCCGCCGGGCGAGGTCGGCGACGAGCGCGCGGCTCGGTGGGTCGGCCAGTTCGAGCCCGTCGAGGAGCAGCACCATCGGACCATCCGCGGCGGTCTCAGAGAGCATCGGGCGGAGCACCAGCGCAAGCTCGCGTGTGATGGCCACCTCTGCGGATTCGTCGTGCGGTTCGAGCCCGAGGCAAGACCGAAGCGCGCGAACGGCGGCCCGTCGCCCTAGGGTTCCTGCGCCTCCGCGCTGCACGGCGCGATCGAGCGCGCGGCCGAGTTCATCGCGGTCTGCGAGGTCGGACGGCAGCAGTGGCGCACCGCTGCGCTGGAGTACCAGCAACTGCTGTAGGAGCTGCGCGATGAATGCGAAGGGCACGCGGTTGGTGCCGAGCGACGCCTCGACGCGCAGCACCCGCGTCGGGGTCGCGCCGCTGAGGAGACCCTCCGCAAATGCCCCTAATAACGTGGACTTACCGATTCCAAGCTCGCCGACCACCCGCCGCGCAGCGCCAAGTTCGGTGAATATCACCGCGGCGTACGCATCGCGCAGGTCGACCATCGGAACCTCCCGCCCGAGGAGCGCAAAGCCCTGCACCTCCGCGGAGGCGTCGCGCTCGGCGCGCCCACGGAGGCGTTCGAGCGCCCACGCCCGACCGACGCTCGCGCCCCTTGGAGTTGCCTCGCGCAGAACAAACGCACGGCGGACAAACCGGGCGAGCGCGGCGCCGAGCAGAGCCTCACCGGGGCGCGCGGCGCCGGCAAGCCCATTCGCGACGGTGAGAGCGTCGTCCACCGGCTCGAAGCGAATCGGGATGCCGTCGGCGTCGAAGGCGCACGCCACGAGTCCGCGCGCGAGCCCAAGGCTCAGCGTGGGAGCGAATTCGACGAGGGCCACATCGATGCTCTCGAGGTCCGCCGCGAGGGTGCGTGCGGCGTCGAGGAGATCGAGTGCGAGACGCGCCGCCCGGAGCGGGTCATCAACCTGCGGACGGAGCACGCCGACGAGGAGGGTGAAGTGATCGTCGCCGTTCCATTCGAGGGTGGCGGCGGCCTTGAAGGCGAGGGCGTCGATGAGGGAGACAAGCTCGCGGGTCTCTGGAGACGTGGCCGGACGGGAGATACGCCCGACGATCACCGCGACGTTGACGCGCTCGCGTACAGCGCCCTGGGTCTCAACGCGCGGCGGCCGCGGTGCTGCGACATCGGACAGGAGCATCAGCTCCGGGAGGGTGACGCTCGCGTAGTGATCGGAGGTCGAGATCGTGTGGACGCTCGCCGCGCCAAAATCGTCGGGTACGAACACCCCCGGGCCGACCGTCGGAGCCGACTCCTGCGGACCCAACGGGGGTGGATGGGAGGAGAGTGACGCGGGCGATCCGCTCGAAGGCCGACGTGGCATCACCTTCTCAAGGAACTGCTCCAGGGTGATGGCGTCGGGCTGCTGTTCTGCCACGTGCAGGAAGGCGTTGAGTGTCAGCGCGACTTCCCGCGTCGTGGCGAACCGCTCGTCGCGGTTGGGGCGCATCGCGCGACGCACCACGGCGCGCAGGGCGTCGGGCGCATCGGGCACCAGCACGTCGGCATCGGGCAGGAGGTTTTCGCGCACCTGCGCGAGGAGCGTGTCCGAGTCCGGGACGTCCGCGAACCACGGCCGACCGAGCAGCAGTTCAAGCAACACCACGCCGAGCGCGAAGACGTCCGTACGGCGATCGACGGGCTCGCCACGGGCCTGTTCCGGCGCCATGTAGCCGTACTTGCCCTGCACCATCCCAGTCTCGGTAAAGGATGCCGACCGCGCGTGCGCGATGCCGAAATCACCGAGCTTTACCGCTCCCTCGTAAGAGAGCAGCACGTTGGCGGGAGAGACGTCGCGGTGCACGATCTCGAGCGGACGGCCTTGCTCGTCGAGGCGTTCGTGGGCGTAGTGCAGCGCGCGGGCGAGCTCTCGGAGTACGTGCGCGGCCACCACCGGCGGAACCTTTTCACCCGCTCGTCGCGCCGTCGCGAGGAGCAGCCCGAGGTCGGGCCCATCGACGTGCTCCATGATCAGCAAGAGCGTCGGGCCGTCGGACTCGAAGCCGTACACCTGCACGAGGTTGGGGTGGTTGAGGCGCATCGCGACCCGCGCCTCGTCCACGAACATCGTACGAAAGTGCGGATTTTCAGCGTAATCCGGGAGGATTCGCTTCACCACGAGTGACTTCTCGACGCCCTCCGCGCCGCGCGAGCGGGCGAGGAAAACTTCCGCCATGCCGCCCACCCCGAGGCGCCGCGTGACGATGTATCGACCGAGGCGCTGTGGATTGGCCGTCGACATGCCTTCGCACGAACTTACGTCACCGAGGCAGTTCGCGGAAAGCGGGGACTACGTCTAGTAGCGAGCGCGCACGGCGGGGACGAGCAGGTCGTCGAAGGCGCGGTCGAGGTCATAGGTGGGCTGCCAGCCCCAGTCGGCGCGGGCGCGAGCGTCATCGACATCGCCGGGCCACGAGTCAACGATACCGGCGCGCCCCGCGTCTGGTGCGAACGTGATGTCCGCGTGGGGGAAGGCGCGCTTCACGCGATCGGCGAATTCCTCCGCCGAGAGACTGAATGCACCCACGTTGTAGCTGGGTAGGCTGAGTGTTTCGGCGGGCGCGTCGAGGAGCTGCAAGAGCGCGCGCACTGCGTCGGGCATGGCCATGAACGGCAGCCGCGCCTCCGGGCCGACGAAGCACGCGTAGGGCTTGTTTTGCGCAGCGTGGTGCAGCATCTCCGGGCCGTAGTCGCTCGTGCCGCCAGAGGGGACAGTGTCGGCGGAGATGAGCCCCGGGAAGCGGATCGCACGGAAGTCGAGCCGCGCGTTGGCGGACACCGGCCCGACCGAGCGGTAGTGGCGCATGAAGTACCGACCGAGATGCTCGCAGTACAACTTGTTGCAGCCGTACATCGTGATCGGCTCGAGAAACTGCTCCTCGGTGACGCGAAGATGGGCCGCCTTGGCTTCGAGCGAAGGCATGCCGTAAACCGCAATGGAGCTGGGCAGCACGAAGCGCACGGGCTTGCCGAGGCGCGCAGACTGCTGCTGCGCCATGCGCATCAGGTGCAGCGTGCCCTCGACGTTGATCTGGTGCGCGAGGTCTGGGTCGCGCTCGCCGCGGGTCGAGAGCAGCGCCGCGAGGTGGAAGACAACCTCGATCTCGTGTTGCGCGGCGAGCTGATTGAGGAGGTCGCGATCGAGGATGTTGCCCGCGTAGGTCTCGTGGCACATCGGTCGAAAGTGCTCAGGCAGCGGAGTCAGGTCGAGGGTGACCACGCGGTAGCGGCCGTCGGCGTGGAGCCGCTCGAGCAACGAGCGACCGATCTCGCCGTTGGCGCCAGTGATGAGTGCGACGGGGGGAAGGGCCATGGCGTCAGTGCTCGGTTCAGCCGGTCTTCGACTCGGCCACCGCGGTGACGCGCTTCGAGAGGTAGTCGATGAGGTCGATCTTCGTGACGAGCCCGAGGAGTCGGGTGCCGTCCGCGACCAGTGCGACCTTCGCCTCCGCAAGCACGCTCTGCAGCAAATCGACGCGCGTCTCCGGGGTCACCGTGGCGTAGTCGCTGTCGAGGATGTTGGTGATGGTGCCGTCCATGTTGGCCTCGCCGGAGACGAGGTTGCGGAGCACATCGACCTCCGTGACGATGCCGCGGATGTGGTCTCCATCGACCACCGGCAGCTGCGAGATTCCGAGCGATTTCATCTTCGCGATAACCTGACGCAGCGTGTCATCGGAGCGCGCCGTCACCAGCTGCTGGCTGCGGGTCAGCATCATCTCGCGCACGGTGCCGAGGGAGGGCTCCGTACCCGAGAAGCCGTTCTCACGCATCCAGTCTTCGTTGAAGATTTTGCTGAGGTACCGGCCGGCGCTGTCCGCGAGCATCACAAGAATGCGCTCCTTCTTGTTGCGCCCCTGCGCCCACTTGATGGCGCCGGCCACCGCCGCGCCGCACGATCCACCGCAGTAAATGCCCTCGAGGCGCACGAGGTCGCGGGTCATCATGAAGCACTCGCGGTCATCGACGCGCACGCAGTCGTCGAGAATCTTTAGGTTCATCGTGGTCGGGAAGAAGTCCTCGCCGATGCCCTCGACCTTGTACGAGAACGCGCGGGTCACCTGCCCGTGCTTGACAAAGTCGTAATAGACCGAACCCACCGGATCGACGCCCACGATCTGGATCGCAGGGTTCTTCTCCTTGAAGTACCTGCCCGTGCCGGAGAGCGTGCCGCCGGTGCCCATACCCGACACGAACGCGTCAAACTCGCCGTTGGTCTGCTCCCAGATCTCGGGGCCCGTCGAGAGGTAGTGAGCCTCGGGGTTGGCGGGGTTGTGATACTGGTTCGCGAGAATCGCGTTGGGGGTCTCCTCGGAGAGCCGCCGCGCGACGGAGTAGTAGCTGCGCGGGTCCGCGGGCTCGACCGCCGTGGGGCAAACCACCACCTTGGCACCCCAGGCGCGGAGCGACGAGATCTTCTCCTGCGACATCTTGTCGGGCATCACGAAGATCGAGCGGTAGCCGCGCACGGACCCGACCATCGCGAGGCCCGCACCGGTGTTGCCGCTGGTCGCCTCCACGATGGTGCCGCCGGGCTTCAGCCGCCCTTCGGCCTCTGCGCGATTGATGATGTTGATCGCGATGCGGTCCTTCATCGAACCCGCGGGGTTCATGAACTCGCACTTCACGTAGATCTCCGCCGCAAGGTCGGGCGGTACCACCCGGTTCAAGCGGACGATCGGGGTATTGCCGACCGCATCAAGGATGTTTGCTCGGGCGCCGTGCATCATCGCGTATTCTTCGCTCCTCTTCGGGGCGGGGACTAGCACAGCCCCGCAACATCGCGGTAGTGCCACCGCGCGTCGAGCACTGTCCGGGCCGTTCGCCGCGTGCCATCGTCCGCGCATGCGCAAAGCGAAGATTCTAGCGACCGTGGGCCCGGCCAGTCGTGATCCGTCCGTCCTCGACGCCCTCATCGCGGCCGGCGTCGACGGTTTCCGAGTCAACTTCTCCCACGGGGTGCCTGACGATCACCGTGTCGCAGTGCACAACCTCCGCGCGGCCGCGGCCCGTGCTGGACGCAACATCTCCATCCTGGGCGATCTCTCCGGGCCGAAGATTCGCTGTCGCACGTTCGCTAACGGGCCGGTCGAACTCATCGAGGGTGCGGCCTTCCTGCTGACCACGCGCGCGGTGCCGGGCGACGTCCACGCGGTGTCCATCACCTATCCCCTTTGGCGCGACCTCCGCGTCGGCGATCCGGTGCTCCTCGACGACGGGCTGCTGCGATTGCGCGTGACGGCCATCCACGACGAGGACCTCGAGACCATCGTGGAGGTGGGCGGTACGCTCTCGGATCGGAAGGGCATCAACGTGCCGGGCGCGAGGCTCTCGGTGCCGGCGCTCACGGAGAAAGACCAGGAAGACGTGCTGCTCGCGCGCGAACTCGGGGTGGACTTCCTTGCGCTGTCGTTTGTTCGCCACCCCAACGATCTCCACGAGGCGCGCCTCGCGGTGGGCGAAGGGATTCCGATCATCGCGAAGATCGAGAAGCCCGAGGCGATCGACAACCTCGAGGCGATCATCCTGGCGTGCGACGGCATCATGGTGGCGCGCGGCGACCTGGGCGTTGAACTCGGCCCGGAGAAGGTTCCGCTGGCGCAGAAGCGGGCGATCCTGCTGGCCAACACGCACGGCAAGCTGGTGGTGACGGCGACGCAGATGCTCGACTCGATGATCCGCTCGCCGCGGCCGACGCGCGCAGAGGCTGCGGACGTCGCCAACGCCGTGCTCGACGGCACCGATGTGCTGATGCTCTCCGGCGAGACTGCGAGCGGGCGGTACCCTGTGCTCGCGGTTCAGATGATGGACACCATCATCCGGGAAATCGAAGGTTCTACGCTCTACGAGCAGCTCACCGAGCCACCGTTGCAGAAGATGGACTGGGACTTCACTCACGCGTGCGCGGCGGCCGCGTCGCTCACATCACGGCACGCGAAGCTCGCGGCGATCGTAGTGTTTACGCGCGCTGGGCACACCGCGGACATGGTGGCGGAGTTTCGTCCGCGCGCCCCCATCATCGGGGTCACGGCGCTCCGCGATGTAGCTCAGCGAATGGCACTGCAGTGGGGCGTGATCCCCGTGGTTCACGCGCTGCCGGAGATGCCCAACGAGACGCTCGCGCTGGCGGCTCGCATCGCGCGAGAGACCCTTCCGATGCGCGACGGCGACACCATTGGCATCGTCGCCGGACACCAGAAGGACACCGGAATCAAGTCGTTTACCCTCCATACGCTCCAGGCGACGTGAACTCCGCCGACGACCTGCGGCGCCCAATGATCTTGCCGCCATGGTGGCGCGGCGGAGCACCCCGGGAGCCGCTGTCCGAGGCCTTCAGTCGCGCGCGCTGGCTTCTCGCGACGTACTGGCTGCTGCTGGTCTCGGGCTACGTCTTGCTGCTGGGCGTGGCGTTTCGCTATTGGGGACCCGCCGAGGAGTTGCTCGTGCTGCTGCCGGTGCTGGTGGGTGCGAGCACCCTCGGGGTAGCGCTGGGTAACCTGCTCGCCCTGCTGCGCTTACGGGCCTGGATGGTGCACTCCGTCGTGTGGTTTTCGATCGTCACGCTCACCTGCACCGTGGCCATCGCGGCGGGGCCACTGCTCGCGGGCGGGGCCATTGCGTTCCTCACGAGCGTGAGTTGCGGGCATGCGGCGATGCAGCGACGCGCGCTTCTGACCACTCTCTGGATCCCCGCTCTGTGTTGGGTGGGCGCGATGCTCACGGTGATCGATCAGCACGGCGGGGTCCGTCACTGGGAGATCGGTCTCAAGGACGGCGTGTGGGACCCAACCACGCTGGCCCTCCTCGCAATGCTGGTGATGTTGTACTTCGCTTTCCTCGCGGGGCAGGCGCGTTATCACCACGCGGTGTGGGCCGCTGGTGCGACGGACACGCAAACCACGCTTACGCAGCACCAGCGAGGCGCTGCGCTGCGCATGACCCGTCGCGGCGGACTCTCGCTCATCCTGCTTGCAATGATCGTCACGGCGGCGGTTGCGGCGGTCGCTCCATACCTCTGGCGCACCGGCGAGCGTGACGGCCACCGCCCAGGCGAAGGCACCAGCGATGCGCGCGGCCATGACCGTCGGCTCCCCGCGGGTGATCCCGACCGACCGGGACGCAGCGCTCCCCGCCTCGATGCCCAGGCACTTCGCGACGCCCTCAGTCGCGCGGCCCGCCGTGCCCGCGAGCAGGCTGAGGCAGTCCTGCCATTCTTTCCGTTGTTCTTCCTCAATCGGCCGGTGCGGCGATGGTGGCGCCTGCGTCGATTGCGTCGGGGCGGTCGCGCGGAAGAACCAACCAAGCGCGCCCTTCGGCGTTGGGAGTACGTGACCGTCGCGCTCGGCGATGTGGGCATCCGGGTGCTGCCGGGCGACACCGTCGAGGAGCTTGTCGAGAAGGTGCGTGCGCAGCGCGAGGCGCGGGGATTGCCATCGATTCCAGAGCTGGGCGCGGCCGCGGCGGAGGTCGATCGGGTGCGCTTCGGGCTGGGCATTCCAGTCGGCACGCTAGAGGCCTTAGAGACGCATGCGGTGCGTGCGTACAAGGCGATTCGTGGACCGATGACGCCCTGGCAGCGGGTCTCGTGTTGGTGGCGACGGATGACCTGAGGGCGGTCGCCTTTCTCTTTGGAGCGACCTATAGAGGGACTGATGTCAGCCTTGATTGCGCCCGATCACTCCACTTCCCCGACGGCTCATGACCGCGCGTTTTTCGCGTTTACCGCGGTGGTTTCCACCATCGCCCTCGCGTTCATTGCGTGGCTTCTGCTCATCCGCCGCGGCGGCGCCGGGGGCGTTGACCTGCGCTTCCTGCCCGCGGTCAACGCTGGGCTCAATGGCACCGCGGCTACTCTTCTCCTCGCAGGCTGGATCGCCGTACGACGCAAGAACCTCCTTGCCCACAAGATCTTCATGGTCAGTGCCTTCACGGCGTCCGCGCTCTTTCTCGTCAGCTACCTCACGTATCACTTCGTCCACGGGGACACGCGATACGCCGGCGCTGGTGCGTGGAAGGCCGCCTACCTCCTGCTGCTGGCGAGCCATGTGTTGCTCTCCATGCCTGTGGTGCCGATGGCCCTGGTGGCGTTTTACTTCGCGTTTCGGCGGCAGTTTGACCGACATCGGAAGGTCACCCGCTGGCTCGCCCCCATCTGGCTCTACGTTTCCATCACAGGTGTGCTGGTCTTCGTGATGCTGCGCGGCAGCCTCCCGACGTCTCCGTGAGAGCGCTGCACCACGGCGTCCGCGCGTAGTACCCTCCGCGCCGACCATGAACGATCGTAGACCCTCCTCGCAGCGCGGTGCCATCGATCAACGTGTCCTCTTCGGCGCAGTCGCTGTGCTTGCGCTCGGCGCGCTCTTCCTGGGGATGCGCGGACGTCGCCCAGCACCGCCCTCGCTTCCTCGTCCCGTCGCATCGGCGAGTCGCATCCCCGCTGAAGCGCCAGCCCCGCGGCCGACCGATGTCCCGCGGCCGACCGATGTCCCGCCCCCGGTGCGCATCGCGAACGACTTCCACATCCAAGATCCGGGAATGCCGTCTTTTAGTGAGCGTCCGCGCAACGCGCCGATGCCTCCTCCGCGGCCCACGATCCCTGTGCAGCCGCGGTACGGGGAGGCTTCGATGGACGTCGCTGTGGTGATTCGCCCTGCAATTCCAGCCCTCGAGCGATGTCTCGCGGAGTCTGGCTCGACGCCTCCGACGTCGGCGAACGTCTGGATCACCCTCGACGACCGCGGGCACGTCACGGAAGCCCACCTCTCGGTGGATGCTGGCCTTGGCATCGATCGGTGCCTGCTCGCCGCCGCACGCACGGTGCAGTTTCACGCGCCGACCAACGGAGAGCGGACGTGGGGCATTCCGATTTCGGCGCCGCCCCAGTAGCGCTCCCGGACTAGCGGAAGGCCAGCGAGACGCGCCTCGAAGTCGTGTAGTCGCAGGAGTACGCGCGCCCGTTGGCGAGCGCCCCGACGCCGCGACCGAAGCCGCCTTCGTTCATACGAATCGAGCAGTTGGCTCCGGTGTAGTTGATCCCGATGCCGCGTGCAGAGCAGTTGGTCCACCGGCCGTTGACGACGACGTTCAGCGCCGCGGTGGTGTACCCGGTGGTGCACTCCGTCGCGGACACGTCGTTGATGTACTCGTGGGTCCAATCGACGACGCAGCCGCGTGCCACGTAGACGTTGGTGACGTCGTCGGAGAGCCGCCACGCGACGGTTGGATTCACCCGCGTGATCTCCGGATTGCCCAGCCGCCAACTGTGCGTGATGTCTCCGAAAACCGTCTCGCCCAGCGTCGCGTTGCTATCCGCCAGCAGCTCCGCCGGGACCTGGTTGGCGACCACGGTCCATCCCCCTTCGCGCATGTCGCAGTAGTAACTTCGCGCGACGCCGGGGCCGGTTCCGTCGAGATCGAGGATGTACGGCCCGCTGGGGGCAGTCGGCACCAACGCCAGAATCGCCGCGCAGCTTGGCGCCGAACACTGTCCCGCAAAGCAACTGCGCTGCCCGCCGACCTCCGGGCACACCGTGTCGCAGCCGCCGCAGTTGAGCGGGTCGCTGGCTCTGATGGATTCGCACCCATCGCTCGCAACGCGGTTGCAGTCCGCGCGACCGGCGCTGCAGCTCGCAACCGTGCACTGCCCGCCCACGCACCCCGCAGTGGCGCCCGCGAGGGAGCAGCGTGTCATGCAGTTGCCGCAGTGGTCGGGGCTGACGCGCGTGTCGGTCTCGTAGCCCGTGGAGGTGGCGTTGTCGCAGTCAGCGAACCCCTCCATCGGGGCGTACGAGCACGTCGAGTCGGTGCATGTCGCAGTGCCTTGAGCGCGCACCTCGCACGGCCGCCCGCAGGTGCCGCAGTGAGCGACGGATCGGGTGATGTCGGTCTCGCAGCCGTTCGCCGCGAGGGTGTCGCAGTCGCCAAAAGGGAGGGTGCAACCCATGACCGCGCAGGCCGCGTTACGGCAGACGGCGTTTGCGTTTTCGAGAGCGCACTGGTTGTCGCATCGGCCGCAATTGGCGGTATTGGCCTGCGTATCGACGCACGCGCCGCTGCAGCACGACTGGCCATCAGGGCAGCGCGAGGCGGCGTTGCAGCCCATCACGCAGACGTTGCCGACGCAGAGGTTGCCGGCGGGGCAGTGGTCGTCCGTGAGGCACGCGACGCACGCGTGAACAGACGGATCACAGTGCGAGCGCGAGCCGCTCGAGGAGCAAGCGTCGTCGTCGCGGCAGCCGTTGTCGCAGCGGTTCAGGGCAGCGACGCAGTACTGACCGCTCGGGCAACGATCGGACGTGGCCGTGCACGGAACACAACGGCCGCTCGCGACGTCGCAGGCGAGGCCGGCGCCAGTGCCGATGCAGTCCTTGTCCACAGTGCAGCGGAAGACGAAGACCTCCGCGGGGGCATCGGGCACGTCGATGGGGACGTCGGCGGCGATCGGGACATCGGGGACCACTGCGACGTCCATCGCGTCGAGTGGCGCGGAGACGTCGGCGAGGTCCGGGAGATCCCCAGCGTCTGCGGGTCCGCCGACGACCGAGCGGCCCGTGGAGCAAGAGGCCAGGGCAAGAAAGAGGACAAGCGATCGGGGTGAAGAGCCGAGCATGGGGTGTCGAGTGTATCGCCGGATCAGACGGCGATGGACGTAACCGACAGGAGAGCGAACGACGAACTGACGAAAGGCGGCTCGTCAGCTGATGCCGTAGCCCTTGAGCTTCTTGTGGAGGCCTTCCCGGGTGATGCCCAGAGTCTTCGCGGTCGCGCTTTTGTTATTGCCGTGCTCGCGCAGCGCCTCGATCAAGAGCCATTTCTCGATGTGCTCGATCATGTCCCTGAGCGTGCCGCGCGGCGCACGGATCTTGTCGAGCAACCCCTCGATGTTGCGGATGCGGGGCGAGAGGTGTTCCGGCATGAGGTACCCACCCGGCTCGCACTGGATCACGAGCCGCTGAACCTCGTTTTCCAACTCCCGGACGTTGCCCGGGAAGTTGTACGACATGAGCAATTCCATCGCCTGCTGAGAGAATCCCGCGACGGCCTTGCCGAGCTCCCGCGTGTACCGCTTGAGGAAGTGTGTCGCGAGCGTCGGGATGTCCTCGCGCCGCTCGCGCAACGCCGGAATCCGCACGGGAAACACCTGCAGCCGATAGTACAGGTCCTGCCTGAATCGCCCCGCCGCGACCTCGTCTTCGAGCTTGCGGTTGGTCGCCGCGACGATGCGCACATCGACGGTCTTCACGGTGCCGCTCCCGAGCGGGCGCAGCTCGCCCTCCTGGAGAACCCGCAGGATCTTTGCCTGCAATCCGAGCGGCATCTCGCCGATTTCGTCGAGGAAGAGCGTGCCCCCGTCGGCCAGTTCGAAGAGGCCCTTCTTGTCCTCCGTCGCGCCCGTGAACGCGCCCTTCTTGTGCCCAAACAACTCGGACTCCAGGAGCGTCTCCGGGAGCGCCGCGCAGTTCTGGGCGATGAAGAGCCGGTCGCGTCGACGCGACTGGTAGTGCACCGCGCTCGCGACGAGCTCCTTGCCGGTGCCGGTCTCCCCCTCGATCAGCACGCTCACGCGCGTATCGACCACCTTCGCCATCTTGTCGAAGAGGTTCTTCATCTCGCGCGAGTCGCCGATGATTCCCTCGAATTTCTTCTGCGCGCGTTGCTTGAGAAACGAGTTCTCCGTCCGCGCGCTCATCTCCGCCACCTTGAGCTGCCGATAAAGTCGGGCGTTGTGAACTGCAAGGCTCGCCTGCTGCCCCACCAGCATCAGCAGGTCGAGGTCATGGTCCTTGAACATCCCTGGATGCGCACGGTTGTCCACCTGCAACACCCCGAGAATCACCTCGCCGCGCCACAGCGGCACCCCCATCGTTGAGAGAATCTTCGCCCCCATGATGCTCGCGGTCTCGCCGACCTCGCGCGGTGCGTCCGCTGCCAGCACCGCCGCCCGCTGCTCGACCACCTTGCGCACGACGCTCCTGGAGATGGGCACCGCTTCGCCGGTCTTGTCCGTACGCCCGCGCACCCGCGTCGTCACGGCCACATAGGTGGGCTTCTCGGTGCTGTCATCCCGCAGCGCCAGCGTCAGGTGCGTCGCCTTCGGCACCGCTTCGAACACCGCCTCTTCGATCGCATCGAACACCTCGTCGAGCTCGATTGCTGCGGTCAGTTTTCGCAGCACCGAGAGCAACCCCTTGAGCGAGCCCGGGTCGCTCTCGACGGTGCGCTGCACCTCCGCGACGGTCTCCACCGGCCGTATCGCGAGCACCTTGGCCTCGGGCTCCTCCACCTGCGGAACCGTCGGCGCGCGAAGCACCGACGACCCATCCGCCCGCGGCGGAATCGTCGCGGACAGCATCGATCCGGTGGTCGGCAGAAACGGCGCGGTCGCCGGAAGCACTGCGATGGAAACGCCCACAAGCACCGGGCGCTCGTGGTCGCCAAGCTGCAGCCGGTCGCCGTGCTTCAGCGTGATCTCGAAGCCCACCGTGGAATCGACCGGGAGCGTCTGCTTGCCGCGGATGATTCGCGAACCGTTGGTGCTCTTGAGGTCCCGGTAGCGCACGGTGCCGCTGCCCTCCTCGACGGTGATGACCCCATGAGAACCCGAGACGTGCCAGTCGGGGAGCAGCAGGTCGGCGTTGGGCGCGCGCCCCAACGTGATCTCTTCCGCGTCCTCGTCGAAGACCCGACCCTTCGCCTCGCCCTGCTCGACCTCCAATCGGATCACGCCGGAACCCTTAATCCCCCGGGGAAACCCGGGTAATCGTCAGCCATCGAGACGCACCAGACCCATCGCCGCCAGCAACTCAAGCGAAGGCGGTTCGAGGCAGGCGACCATTGGCAGGTACGCCTCAGCGAAACCGCGCACCATCAATCGCGCGCCGTACTCCAGCATACCCCGTCGCGCTCGCGCCTCCATCGCGCCCAGCGCGGAGTCGATGTCGAGCACCGTCACCACGTCCGCCGTTGCCCGCCCCCCGGACTGCACAATGGCATCGCGAAACGCCGACATCGCCGCCCGCGTGCGGACGTACTCGCTCTGCGCTCCGCCCACGTCGTACACCCAGCGCTCCCCCGTCATCGGAACGCCCGCGCCAAAGCCACGCAGCTCGCGAAACCACCGGCGCGCACTGTCAACCAGCGGCTTCTCCGGCGTCGCGCCCTGCTTGAACACACCGATAGCCTTGCGCAGCGACACCCGCGCTTCGTGAAATTCCCCCCGCGCGTAGTTGCCCGCGACGGCCCCGAGCCACACCGCCGTCGAGCGCCCCCGCAGCAGCGCCTCCGTGGGGAGTTCCACGAGCACCGAGGCTGACGTCACGTCGCCGCCAAAATAGAGCCGCATCAGCGCCGACCAGAGCCGCGCTTCCTCGTCGTCGGGGTCGATGACCAGGGCCGCCCGCGCGCACTGCAGAGCGCCCATGAACTCGCCCTGCGCCGCGAGCGCCACCGCCAGCGCGCGCTCGATGCATCCCACCGCAGGGGCCAATGACCGGGCTGCGATCAGGGCCCACGACGCCTCCGCTGCGAATGCCAGGACATCGGGCGAGCGCAGCGCGAGCATCCCCAGCGCTACGTACGCCCCCGCTGCCTCGGGCCAGCGCGCGGTCGCCTCGAGCAGCCGTCGACGCGCTCCCTCGTGGTCGCCCGCAAGCCCTCGCGCGACCGCGGCGCCCACCGCAGCGCGCGGATCGCCCTCCTTCGCCGCGGCGTCGAAGCACATCGCGCAACGCGAGATGGTCCCCGGGACCGCGCCGCGATTCCATCCGGCGATGCTCTCGTGGAGGGCATCGATGGCGTCGTCGAAAGCGCTCATCCGATCACCTCGTCGAGCACGCCGCCGAGCATCGAAGCGCCGTGGAGTCGATGGTAGACCCGCAGTACGTCGCCCGCCCAGCGGTCAACCCGGGAGCGTGCTTCGCGGTCGGGGACAAACCAGTCGAGGAGGAAGCCTCCGACGAGCGCGCGCGCCTCTTTGGCGGCCTTGGTCATCTCTGGGCCGAGCGTGTCGTGATCGGTGCCCTCATCGTGCGGCTCATACAGCGCCGCGCTCAGCCACGCGCGCACCGCCGCCGCCGCGTGGTCCTTCGCCGCCGCGCACCGCAGGTGGTCCCAGCGCCGCGCCCAGGAGTGCGACACCAGCTCCGCGAGCTCCCGCGCGAGAATCGGCACCACCCGCGGCGCCACCGGCGAGAGGCCCTCCAGGGCGAGGCTCGCGTACTCGGTCATCCGCCCCTTGGCACCATCGTCACCGACAAGAAATAACCCCGCCGACACGAGCCAGGCATCCGCCGCCGGGAGCGACTCGACCCGAATCTCCCGCAGGGTCTCAAGCGCCGCCCAGCGTCGCGCAAGTACCAACTCAAACCACGCTCGGAGTGCCGTAAACGACTCGGCCCCCCGGGTGCCCGCAAACTCCTTTTCCGCAGCGCAAAGCCGCGCGAAAGCCTCGGGAAACGTGTACTGCTCGGCGCCGCCGACGGCCACGGTGCGGAGCGCGTCGGCACGCAGCGCGGGACAGTCCAATAGAGGCTCGCCGAACTCCGCGCGGACGGAGTCGCCGGCGCCGAGCAGGCCCGCTGCGGCCAGTGCAACCTTGCCCCACGCCGTGGGCGCGGTGCCTGCCCGAATGGCGTCCGCCAGCCAGGTCACCGGTCGCGTCCCGAGGGTGGGGTGCAGTAGCATCGCGGAGAGGATGCCCATGGCCCCGGGGTCGGCCTCGGTGGAGTAGGCCCGGGCGACCAGGGCGATCACCCGTCGTGCTTCGTCCTCCGTCGCGCCCCACCCAAACACCGGAACATACCGACCCAAATGCAGGGCCGACTCGGTCTCTGGATCGATGGGCGCACGGGGAATCTCAAGCGGGGACGCCGCGGCATGCCAGGGCAACGGATCTACGAGCCAGGGCGGGGGCAAGAGGGTCACGGCAACGGGCGATATCGTATCACCGACCGGGCCGCCCCGGGGACCGCCATGTTGGATGCAGACGTCTGAAGGACGACAACTCCGCTGCGGTCAGGCGCCGGTGCGGAAGTGCATCACGTCGCCGTCCAACACCACGTACTCCTTGCCTTCGAGGCGGAGGCGACCGGCGTCGCGCGCGCCGGACTCACCCTTGAGGCGCACGAAATCATCGTAGGCGATGGTCTCCGCGCGAATGAAGGTCTTCTCGAAGTCCGTGTGAATCACCCCCGCGGCAACCGGCGCGGTGGCTCCCGCCTGGATGGTCCAGGCGCGCGCCTCCTTCGGGCCCACGGTGAAGTAGGTGCGAAGTCCGAGCAGGGCGTATGCCTCGCGAATGAGGCGGTTTAGCCCGGGCTCCGTCAGCCCGAGGGTGTCCAGGAAGTCCTTGCGGTCGTCCGCCGCGAGCAGGGCAATCTCGCTCTCGATGCGGGCGGAGATCACCACGGAGCGGCTGCCATCCTGGGCGGCCCGCGCGGCCACCTTCGCAGAGAGATCGTTGCCCAGATCGGCGGAGCCCTCATCGACGTTGCAAACGAAGAGCGATGGCTTCGAGGTGAGCAACTGCAGCATGCGCCAGGCCTTCTCGTCCTCTGGCGCGATGACCGCGGCACGGGCAGGGCGGCCCGCGTTGAGCAGATCGAGGGCGACCTTCACGAGGCGCAGCGTGGAGATGGCCTCCTTGTCGCCGCCGCGCGCGCGCTTCTCCAGGGTGATGGTGCGCTTCTCGAGGCTCTCAAGGTCGGCGAGCATCAACTCGGTCTCGATGATGTCGAGGTCGGAAATCGGATCGACGCGGTTCTCCACGTGGATGATTTCGTCGTCGATGAAGCAGCGCGCCACGAAGGCGACGGCGTCACAGTCGCGGATGTTCGCGAGAAACTGGTTGCCCAGCCCTTCGCCCTTGGACGCGCCGCGCACCAGGCCCGCGATGTCCACGAAGTTGATTCGCGCCGGGATGATCTCCTTCGAGCCGACGATCTTCGCGAGCACGTCGAGGCGCCCTTCGGGGACGGCGACGTCGCCGACGTTGGGCTCGATGGTGCAGAACGGGTAGTTGGCGGCCTGCGCCGCCGCGGTCTGCGTGAGCGCGTTGAACAGGGTGGACTTGCCCACGTTGGGCAGGCCCACGATTGCGACTTTCAGCGCCATCGGAGGTCCTTCGGGTACGGGAAGTGTCGGGGGTTGATCAGAGGCGGCGCTTCACTACTCCAACCCGCCGTGGCCGTCGAGCGAAGGGGCGAAGCGTGCGTAACCCCTGACGCACCGATTTCGTCATTCGACCTTATGGCGGGGCGGCGTGAGTGCGTGGGAGTATCCGCGCGCGCTCCGGCTACCGCGATCGGCCTGGCGCGACCGTGCGGTCGATCGCGAGAGGTTCCGATTGATGGCGCTCCCACTGCTCGCCCGTGTGCTCCAGGAACCCAGCTACGGCTGGACCAGGGACGGTGCTCTCTTCAAGCCCACCACCGCGGAAATCATGCGGGAATGGCGCTCTCGGATGAACGTATTCGGCAATCGCAAGCGCTGGCTCGCGATCACCGGCTGGTTCTGGACCCTCTCGCTCATCCCCTTCGGCCTGGTGTTCTTGACCAGATACTTCAGTTGGAAGCTGATGCTCGCGGGCTTTCTCTACAGCATGGTGTGGATCGGCACCCACGGCACCGTCTGGTTGCATCGGTACTCCACGCACCGCGCGTTTACCTTCCGCAACAGCTTCGCCCGCGCCCTGTGTCGCGATCTCTCGATCAAGATCGTCCCCGAAGAGACCTACGTGGTCTCTCACCATGTGCACCACGCCTATTCCGATATGCCGGGCGATCCGTACAACGCGCAGGCGGGATTGCTCTATTGCTTCCTCGCGGCGGAGCTTCACCAGCCCATCAGCAAGACCCTCTCCCCCAGGGACTATGAGCGCGTCGCTGCGCTCATTGGTCATACCGGGGTAAAGCTCAACTCGTATGAGCAATACCAACACTGGGGAAGCATCGCGCACCCGGCGCGCACCTGGGCCCACTTCGCGCTCAACTGGGCGGCCTGGTACACCATCTTCTACATGATGGGCGGCCATGCGCTCGCGACTGCACTCTTCGGTTGGGCCGCCGTCTGGGGCATCGGCATTCGCGCGCACAACTATGACCTCCATGCCGGCGGCAAAGACCGTCGGCGCGATGGCATCGAGTTCGACCGTCGCAACCTCTCCATCAACGCGTTCTGGCCGGGACTCGTCGCGGGCGAGTGGCACAACAACCACCACCTCTTTCCGCAGAGCGTGCGCGCTGGATTCCTCTGGTGGCAGCCCGATATCTCGTTTGCGTTCATTCGACTCTATCGCCTGCTCGGCGGAGTGACCGCGTGGCGCGACTTTGCCGATAGGTTTCAAGAGCGGCACTATCAGCCGTACCTCGCAGCGCAGCGCGCCGGTCATCCGCAGGTCGTCGTCGCCCCGGATCCCGTGGACGAAGACGCTCAGCACTCGCCGGAAGCCACCGCCGCGAGCGCTTGAGTCCGCTCTAATGCGTCCTCGGTAGACTCGTAAACTACAGTGACTTTCGGTCCGCTGGCAGTCTGCACGAGGCAGATAGTCACCCATGTTTGCCGCGCACATGGGGTCTTCCACGAACACCCGAACGCCCTACGAAACACGAGAAAGTGTCCCGGTTGACGCCGGAAAATCGGTAGCCCGACCCCCTCAGATTTCGTAGTCGGGTGCGATCGGAGTGTCGATTTGCGCCCGATAGCGAGTCGAGAGTCGAAGGTCGCTCTCCCAGTGCTTGCCCAGTAGGCGAAGTACAAGGTAAGCGAGGCCGTAGGCGCTGCCCAGGGCGAGGGTGGAGAGGGCCGCCCAGACCCGGCGCTCGCTGCGAAATAACATGTTTCCCGCGATGACCAGCAGGAAGGTCACGAAAAGGAGGCGCATGATCCGCTCGGAGATCCATCCCTGGGTGATGATCCAGGCGCCGAGCGAGGCACCGACGGCGAAGGCGGCGGCGATCACCATGGCGACGCTCCAATCGACTTGGCCGGCGCGGGCATAACGCAAGACCGCAAGGACTCCGATGGGCGGGAGTAGCATCGCGAGGCTTGTACCGACGGCACGCTGCTGGGAAAACCCGAAGAACATCACCAGAGCCGGAATGACCAGTACGCCGCCGCCAGTGCCCAGGAGTCCGCTGCTGACTCCAATGAGACAGCCAGTCAAGAGGAGCTTCAAAACCATCGTGACTTCCATGATGAACAAGACCTCGCATGCTCAAAATCTCGGTATTCGATCGTACTACAAGCGCGCGGTCGGCCGTGATCTACGCCATCGCTTCCGTGGCTGTATGAAGCCTGTTACCGAAGCACAGGACCACCGACGATGCCAAAGATATTGAAGAGAGTACTGCGCGCCGCGCTGGCCCTTGTGGCGCTGCTCGGGGGGCTTGTCGTGGCAGCGTGGGGGTTCTTTCGACACCCGATGCCCACGGTGGTGGCCGGCGACGGCGACGCACTCGCGCGGCGGATGCTCGCGGCCGTAAACGCCGACGCCTGGGCCCGCACCGACGCCGTCCGATGGACCTTCTTCAACGGCGACCGCCATCTGTGGGACCGCGCCCGCGGCTTCGAGCGCTTCGAGCACGGCGACCAGCGGGTGCTGCTCAACCTCACGACGCGCCGCGGACTCGCCTGGCGGGGTGCGCAGGCCCTTAGCGGCCACGAACTCGACGCGGCCCTCGACACCACCTGGCGTCGGTGGATCAACGACTCGTTCTGGCTCAACCCGACCGCGAAGGCCTTCGACGACGGCGTGATCCGTGCCGTAGCGCGCGGTCCCGATGGGCAGGACGCGCTGCTGTTGCGATATCACTCCGGCGGTGTGACGCCGGGCGACAGCTACCTCTGGATATTCGATGCGAGCGGTCGCCCACGGGCGTGGCGAATGTGGGTGTCCGTGTTGCCCATCGGCGGCCTCGAGGCGACCTGGGAAGGCTGGACTCGACTCTCCACCGGCGCGCTCGTCGCCACGATTCACCAGATCGGCCCAAAACGGATGGAGATTCGGGAGGTTGCCGGGGCTGAGACGCTCGGGGCGCTGGTCGCCGGACCCGATCCGTTTGCAGCGCTGACGACGCGCTAGGGGCGATTGAAGAGCCAGGCCACCCAGGCGATGCCGAGGCGCTGGCCCGGCGTCGGTCGTGGGATGGCGGGCGCCGTCCGTAGCTGCACCGCTGGAATGAGCCCGAATACGTTGCGCAGGCGCTGCTGGGTACCCTCGTCGAGGTCGCCGGAGAAGACCAATCGACCGCCCCGCTCCGTGGGCCGCGCGCGGATGCTGGCGCTGACGACGCCCGCGCGGGCGATGAGGTCGCGGACGTCTACGACGAAGCGCGCCGGGGCGCGACCTCGCACAACAAGCACGCGGCCACCGAGGATGGAGAGACAGAAGAGGTCGGAATGGATGTCAAACCACCAGAAGATGGCGACCGCGCCGACCACCACGAAGAGCAACTGCATCGGTGGTGGTTGTAGCGCATCGTCCGCGAGGACGGTGGGATCTCGACCGGCGCTACGCCTGCGCGACGGGCTGCCCGGAGGCGGTCGTCGGAAGCGGGTCCTTGTCGAACATCGCGCGCGTCGCGAGGCGCTCGAGGAGCGGTCCGTAGTGTTCCTTCACGCGGCCGCGGACGAGGTCGGTGAGAAGCTCGGCGTCGGCTCGCACCTGCGAGCGAAAGTCCTCCGAACGCACGCTCGCGACGACCTTGCGGGCGACGACCGGAACCGTCGTCGCGGCCGTACGCGCGCTCGCCACGATGCTCTTCAGCGAGCCCAGAGTGCGCTGCGCCCGGGTCTGCGTGATGTACGGCGCCACCTGGTAGATGAGGTCCGCCGTGGAGCCGTTTGCCCGGTGTGGCGCCTTGTGCAGCGCCGAGGCGTACTTCGGGTTCTTCGCGAGAAACTCACGCAACTGCACTTCGGTGACGCCGCAGGCGACGAGGGTCTTGCGGTACTCCTCCTCGGCCGCGAGGCGCGCCTTGAACATGTACATCTGCACGCGCGAGTAGAAGTTCGTGGCGCCGTCGCCGCTGGTCTCCACCGCGCAGAAGATGGTTCCGGGAAAGCGCGCGGTGATGAGCGACTGCACGCCGTCCGAGACGCCGGACGAGGGCATGCAGCCGAAGGGCTTCACGCTGAGCGTCATGTGGGCCTTCTGTCCCACGACGTTGACGATGAGCTTGCCGACCTCCATGTGCCCTTCGCCGCCGCGCAGGTCGTTGGAGTAGAAGCCCGAGGCGACCTCGGCGACGTGGTCCATGTCGGGCAGGGTGTAGCCGCCCAGGCCCAGCGGCTGCGCGAAGCACTGGAACCCTACGCGTAGCGCAGTCTCGGCGAGGCGCATCGTCGCTAGGCGCTTGGCAACGCCGAAGCCCTCGAAGCCGCTGAGGCCGTACTGGCCGCCGTCAGACTCGCGCAGGTCGCGACGCTCGCGGGTGTCGCGAGCGACTTCCCAGATGTTGTAGAGCAGCCACGACGTCGTCAGCTGGATGTCGTTCTCGGCCCCTTCGGACTCGAGAAACTTCTGCAGGTGATAGTTGCCGTCGCCCTCGGTGGTCATCGCCCAGAACTCGCCGATGATGCAGACCTTCGGGCGCACCCGCAGCTTGTCGACCTGCACGGCCTCGAAGATCTTCCGCGCCTTGAAGAGCGCCAGGAAGATGTTGGTCTTCTGGTAAAGCGCCTCGTAGAGGATCTGCTTCACCTGCTTGATCGCCTCGTTGGTTGATCCCTGCACGACCTCGTAGGGCCGCACGCGGTAGGACATCGCGTTGACCACGTCGCCGCAGACGATGGCCTTGATGATGGCGATGAAGAACTCCGGGTTCATCTCCAGCCCGACGTCGTCGCCGGTGGCCTGCGAGAGGCCGCCCTGCTGCTGGAAGAGCATCACGCGGAAGCCGTCGAAGCCCGCGTCGCGGAGGGCCTTGCGGTACTCGGTGACGTACATGCCGAAGCGGCACGGCCCGCACGCGCCGGCCGTCAAGAACACGTAGTTCTTCACGATCTCTTCGCTCGAGAGCCCGTCGACGTCGCGCAGGTCGATGAGGTGCTTCACGAGCGAGCCGACGGTGAAGTAGGTCGGGTTGCACTGGCCCCGGTTGCCGAACTCCTTGCCCGTCTGCAGCCCCGCGCTGTTGGCGACACCGAAATACGTGACGTTGTATCCGAGGCCCCGGAGGGCGCCCTCGGTGAGGAAGTCTTGCGCGGCGGTGAGGCCCGAGATGAGCAGGGTGACCTTGCTTTTCTCGGCCTTGGTCATCGTCGGCTTGAGCATGCCGTCGGCCCACTGCCGACGGTCTTCCCGCATGCCGAGCCGCTCGCGCTCTGCGTCTTCCCACGCCTTGAGCTCGGCCTCGACGTCGACGTCGACGACGTCGGGCGCAGCGGGCTTCGCCGCGATCGGGTTGCCCATCACCGGTAGCCGCACCTTCGAACCTTCGGTCTGCATCACCATCGCGTCGCTCCTCTGCACTCGTTGAACGTCACTCATCCGCCGACCGACACCATTCCGACTTCGGTCTTCTTTCGTAGCTGAATCAGCCCCGCGGGCTTCTCCGCCGGTCGCTCGGGGGCGACGTAGGCCGCCAGCCGTCCCGCCAACCGCTCGATCTCGGCCTCGACCGCCGGGTCGCTCTGCCGCCGCGCCTGCATCTGGGCGGCCTTCAGTCGCAGCAGTTCGAGCTTCTTCTCGTCGATCGAGCGCGCCAGCACGTCGCGCTTGCGACCTTCGTCTTCGAGCCCCTCCTCGTGGAGCTTGAGCGAGTGGGCGTAGGTCTTCACGCGGATCTTGATCGACCCGCCGGGCTTGTTGGCGTCGATGTCGTGGAGCGCGGCGTAGGGCGTTCCGTTGGCCGACACGATGCTCTCGACGATGCCGTAGGTCGGCGCGTCGTGGCCGCACTTGAACGACGACAGGTCGAGCAGCGCGATGTGGGGATGGCGCGCGGCGAACTTCACCGCCCACACCTTCTGCGCGCTGTTGGCCGAGTAGTTCTCCGGCCACACGTCGTTGATGTCGAGCGGGTGCTGCCCGCGCGCAAACTCCGGCTTGAAATACCGGCGCAGGTATTCGGTGTCCCGGGGCAGCGAACGCACGCTGAGAATGGGATAGCCAAGCACCTGGAACTCATCGGGGATCCCATGATTGAGCCCCGGGTCGGAGTGGTACGGGCGGCCCACCATCAGGATGGCGACGCGCCCCTCGGACTCGACGGTCTCGAGGATGGCGCGCCCCTTGTCTTGCAGGTCGCGATCGAACGCGTCGAGGGCGGCCATGGCCTCGCGGTGGGCGTGGTCGCTCTCGTCTTCGGTGACCCCGAGGCGCGACGCCCAGGTGGCGAACATGCGACGCGCGGTGAGGTTGGGCTCGCCGAAGGTGAGGGCGGGGTCGAGGTACTCGATGCCGCGCTGCGCGAAGAAGTCGACCTCCTTGGTGAAGGCGGCCTTCATGACCTCCGGGGCGCCCGCCACGATGGGGCAGCTCGCCTTGTCCATGACGTTCTCCCCGAACGACGGCACGTGCGTGAGAATCGGGAAGAAGATGTACTGCAGCGGCTTCGCGGTCGTGTGGTGGTGAAACAGCAGGTTGTGCACGTGCGCCTGCGCGACCTTCGAGGGGAAGCACGGGTCGATGGAGCCGTACTTGCCGCCCTCGACCCACAGCTCTTCGGTGGTCTCGTCCGAGAACACGATGTTCTGCTTGGGGATGCCGAGCGCCTCGAAGTAGGTCCGGAAATACGGTCCCGTCGAGTAGAGGTTGAGCACGCGGGGAATGCCGATGCGGGTGCGCCGTCGACGCTCCTGGGCCTCGACGCCCGAGCGGAGAAACCCGCGGGTGACCTCGACGCGCTTCGACGAGAATATGCCCTTCTTGAGGGCCCACTCCTTCACGGGCGCGCCCGCCGCGGGCATCGGCTCGTACGCGTAGAAGTGCATGAACGCGCGCTTCGCCTCGTACTCGACGAGGTTGGGAAACTGCTTGGCGATCTTCTTGCGCTCGTTCATCAGCGCGAGCATCGCGTCTTCGCTCTCGACGGTGCCCTTCTCACACGAGAAGCCCGCGATGTAGCGGGTGGTCGAGCCGTCGGGCCGCTGCGTGTCGATGAAGGTGCGCTTGCAGTTGTTGGGGCAGAAGTGACAGACAGTCTCTTCGTCGTTCTTGGTCGTGTACTCGAGCCCGATGGCGGCATCGACCCCGATGAACGTGCTGTGTCCCTTGCGCTTGATGACCCGTAGCGTCTCGAAGGCCGCGCCGATGGCGCCCGCCTCGCCGGTGTGCGGGTGCACAAAGACCTCGGCGCCCGGCACGCGCTCCTTGATGTAGTCGACCTGGGCTTTGACGGCCGCGAGGTTGTACTGGGTGCCGCCCTGCAGCACGAAGCGCTTGCCCAGTGACGCCATGCGGGGAATCTGCACGACGTACTGCCAGACGTTCTTGGGCAGCACCTGCGCGAGTCCCGCGAGGAGTTCTTCCTTGGAGAAGCCCTCCTTCTGGAAGTTGACCCGATCGGTGTCGAGAAAGACCGCGCAGCCGTAGCTGAATTTCGGCGCGAGCTCGGCGGCGAAGGCCGTGTCGGCGTAGTCCGAGACCTTGAGTCCGAACTGGTCGGCCATCGCCTGGAGCAACATTCCGTTGCCCGCCGAGCAGCTGTTCGACAGCCGGAAGTTCGCGATGTCGCCGTTCTTCAAGAACAGCACCTTGATGTCCTGTCCGCCGATGTCACAGATGACATCGACGTCGCCGAAGAAGCGCACCGCGCTCATCATGTGCGCGACCGTCTCGACCACGTTGACGTCCGCGCGCAGAGCCTCTTGCAGTACGTCCGCGGCGTAGCCCGTCGCGCCGAAGCCCAGCACCTCCAGCGTCGCGCCCTGTTCGTGCACCCAGGTGCGAAGCTGCAACAGCAGTTCTTTGGTGTCTTGAATCGGGTTGCCCTTGGAGAGCTGGTAGGCCTTCTGGATGATCTCTCCCTGCTCGTCGATGAGCACCGCCTTCGACGACGTCGAGCCGCCGTCGAGGCCGATCACCGCGCGCACCACGTCGCCCGGCGCCAGCGTCTGCGGAACAAACTTCGGAATCGAGTACAGCGCGCGAAACGCCTCGACCTCGCCGACGTTGCGGGCGAGGGGAGGCCCCGCCGTCTCGCCGAGCCGCGCCTTGCGGCCGTTGGTCATGTACTCCCTGAGCCCGTCGAGCCCGCGGTACAGGCCCACCTCGGGGGCCTCGTGCAGGCCGTACACGCAGGCCCCGAACGCGGCGTAGTACTGCGCGTTCTCGGGCACGAAGACGGTCTCCTCGATCGGCCGATCGCGGGGCCAGTCGTAGCCTCGCTCGTCCCACACCTGCGGAATGCGCTTGCGCCAGCACTCCTGCAGAAACGGCAGGTAGGTGTTGGGACCCCCGAGCAGCAGCACCTTGTGTTTCAGGGTCGAGCCCCGCGTCAGCACCGACAGGTTCTGCAACACGATGGCGTCGGCCAGCGAGCAGAGAATCTCGTCCGACGGAATGCCACTCTTCACCAGGTTGACGATGTCGGTCTCGGCGAACACCCCGCACTTGGCCGCCACGTGGTGCAGCTTCTCGTCGTTGAAGTGCAGCTCGCGCACGACCGCCGGGTCGAGGCCCACCTTGATCATGCACTTGTCGATCGTCGCCCCGGTGCCCGAGGCGCACTTGTCGTTCATCGACGGCGCCGCCGTCTTCTCGCCGGTCTTCTCGTTGCGCTGGAAGATGATGATCTTCGCGTCCTGGCCGCCCAGCTCGATCACCGACCCAACGTCAGGGTGCAGCGTTTCCACCGCCAGCGTGACCGCGTTGACCTCCTGCACGAACTTCGCGTGCATCGGCGTCACCAGGGGCGACGCCCCTGAGCCAGTGACAAACACCCGCCATTGATCGCGGGGCGAGAGCGGAAACGCCGCCTCGATGGCCTCCATCATCTCCAGCACCTTCTCGGGCTGCCGGGTCTGGTGGCGCTGGTAGTCCGACCAGAGAATCTCGCGGGTCACCGGGTCGAGAACCGCGGCCTTCACCGTCGTCGACCCCACGTCCATCCCCACCACCACCGGACCCAAGCGCGTCGCGTTCATCGAATTCTCCCGGCAATCGCCTGCTGTCGAGCCACTGAACTGACGTGTCAGTCACTCGGCCGATTGAGGGGTAGCATCGGATGACAGCGGCGTCCAACCAACCGGGGGGGAGGGTGTCCTCCACGCGCGGGTTGATTCGCTCGGCGGCTTGGTGGTGAAGATGCCGACCCATGCGCGCACTGTCGGTGATGTTGTTGGCGACCGCCCTCGCTTCTGGATGCTCCTCCGACCCGGCGCCCGCGCCGGTGGACGCCGCGGTGGCGACGGACGCAGCCGAGGGCGGATCCCCGGACGGCTCCCCGGGTCACGATGTTTTACATGATGATGTAAGCACTGGTCCCGCGCGGTCGCTCTTCGACCTCGACGCCGACACGACGGTTCCTGCGCACTTCTACGATCTCCCGTTTCCGTCGGACCTGCGTCGCACGGCCGCGGGTGGTCCGGACTACGCCGGCCTCCCCATTCCGGCGACCGCGGCGCTGGTGCGCTCGGCGGTGCCGGTGGCGCAGCTGCGAACAGGCTTTCCGGTGGTTCCGGTGGGCTGGTTTCGCTTTGACGGGGCGCTCGCGGCGCGGGCGCTGGCGGAGGTCATTCCCCCGGCGGCCACCTCGCCGGCGTGGCTCATCGACATCGATGCGCGCTCCTCTGAGCGCGGACAGTTCATTCCTACGGTGGCCTCTACGCTGGTCGAGGACGGCTACACCGCAGAGAACGTACTCGCCGTCGCGGCAGTGCCAGGCTTCGTGCTGCACCCTCGGCGAACCTACGCTTTCGTGCTGACCAGCGCCCTTCGCGACGCCGGCGGTCGACCCGTCGCAGCGAGCGCGGCGCTCGACGATCTGCGCGCCGGGCGTACCCCCGCGGGGCGTCGCGCGGGGGCCGCTGCCGCTCTGTATGCGCCGCTGTGGGAGACGCTGCGCCTGCGCAGCATCGACGCCGCGACGGTGGTGGCCGCGACGGTGTTTACGACCGGCGATGTAGTTGCGGAGACCGCGCTGCTGGGCGACCGCGTGGTCGAGCGCTTCGACGTGACGGTGGACGGTGTCGCGCTCGCGCCGGGTGACACTCCGACGCTGCACCCGCGGTACTGCGAGCTTCGGGCGACGGTGACGATGCCGCAGTTTCAGTTTGGCGCGCCGCCGTTCAACACCGATGGACTGATGCGCCTCGGGGCCGACGGCGTTCCCATGACCACGACCTACCCGGGCGTCGCCAACTACGACCACGTCCCCGTGGTGCTGACGCTCCCGCGAGGTCCGATGCCCGCCGAGGGCTATCCGCTGGTGATGAATATCCATGGCTCCGGCGGGTACAGCGACGAGGCCGTCTCACGCGGACCGTGGCGTCCGCTGAGCGCGACGCACCCCTGCACCACGACGCGGCCCAGCTATTACAACCGACCGGGGATGTACCAGGGCGTCATGGGTTGCTACACGCCCGACGAGGGGACGGCTTTCCACCTCGCGCCTCGCGGCTTCGCAGTCGTGGGCGCGGCGATGCCCGTGAACCCCGAGCGCCTCCCGGGCGCCACGGACATCGCCTACCTCAACCTGACAAACCCCGCCGCGATGCGCGACACCTTCCGACAAGGCCTCTTCGAGCAGCGCCTGCTCCTCGAGGCGCTTACCCGGATGCGTATTCCCGCGGCGACCGTCGCGGCCTGCACGGGCGCCTCGCTGCCCGCCGGGGTGACCGAGGCGCGCTTCGACGCGGCGCAGTTCGTCATCATGGGGCAGTCCATGGGCGGGATGTACACGCACTTCATCGCAGCGACGGAGCCGCGGGTGCGCGGGGCCGTCCCGACCGGCGGCGGCGGACATTGGTCGCGTTTCATCTTCGAGTCGCAGATCATCCCCGGCGTCGGATCGCTCATTGGAACGCTACTGCAGGGCCGCTCGCTCAGCTTCGTGCACCCCGCGATGGGCCTGTTGCAGACGCTCTGGGAGCCGGTCGATCCGATCGTGTATGTGCCGCGAATCTCGCGCGATCCGCTGCCGGGGAAGACGGCGGTGTCCACGTATGTTCCCGTCGGGCGTGGGGACTCGTACTTCTCGACGAGCACCTTCGACGAGGTCGCGCTCGCGTACGGGCACCCGCAGGGCGGCCGCGCGGTCTGGCCGGGGATGCAGACCTCCCTCGGCCTCGATGGTCGCGCGGGGCTCGTGCCGTACCCCATCGCGGGCAACCTGATGCGGGGCACGCCCGCGACGACGATCACCAGCGCGGTGGTGCAGTACGAGGGTGACGGCGTGTATGACCCGCACGCGATCTTCACCCAGCTTGACGCAGTGAAGGTGCAGTACGGGTGCTTCGTGCAGACGCTCCAGCGCACCGGGCGCGCGGTGATCGTAGACCCGACGGGGCGCGCCGCCGACGGAGCCTGCGAGTAGGACTCGGCTGGGTGGGACGGGTTCGCCGTTGCAGGTCGGCCCCGCGCGTCTCGCCCGCAATCGCCTCAGCCGGGCGTGTTGCGCAGCATCGTCGCCACGTCGCCGAGCTTCTCTTCCATGAACGTTCGGAGGTCGCCCTCCACTCCCGATTCGCCGAGCGCCCGGGTCATTGCGCGCATCCATGCATCGCGCATCTCCGGGCTCACCAGGACGCCCGCGTGGCGCATGCGCAGCCGCGGGTGCCCGTGCTGCGCCACGTACGTCTGCGGGCCGCCCAGCCAGCCAATGAAGAACAGCGCGAATTTCTCCCGCGCCTCGGGGTGCACCTTGCCTGCCTCGTCGAGCCGATGCAGCGCCGCGAGCGCGGGCTCGTGTGCGTCCATCGCGTCATAGAAGCGGCCGGAGATCTCCCGAACCTTCGCCTCGCCGCCCAGCCGTTCGAACGCAGTCAGCTTTGTTTGATCGATCATCCGCCCATCTCCCGGTAGCCCTCCGCCTGGAGGTTGAACAACGTCGCGTACGTTCCTCCGTGGGCCATCAGCGCGGCGTGCGGTCCCTCTTCGGTGATGCGCCCGCCCTCCACGACGACGATGCGGTCGGCCATTCGTACGGTCGAAAACCGGTGCGTGATCAGCACCGCCGTGCGCGTCGCCTTCAGCGCCCGCAGCCGCTCGAACACCTCGTGCTCGGCCTCCGCGTCGAGCGCCGCCGTCGGCTCGTCCAGCACCAGGAGCCCGCTGCGCCGCATGAACGCGCGCGCCAGCGCCACCCGCTGCCACTGCCCAACGGAGAGGTCGTCGCCCCCGAAGGCTCGGCCCAGCGGCGTCTCGATGCCTTGCGGTAGCCGGGCCACCAACTCCTCGGCCCCGGCGTCGCGCACCGATCGTTCGATAGACGAACGATCTTCCCGCGCGGGCAGCCATCCGACACCGATGTTCTCCGCCACGGTGAACTGGAACCGCGCGAAGTCTTGCAGCACTACCGCGAGGCGCGCGCGGTAGGCGTGCGCGGGCATCGTCGCGAGGTCAACGCCATCGAGCAGGATGCGCCCGGAGGTCGGCCGGTGGAGCCCTGTGAGAAGTTTTACCAGCGTGGTCTTGCCGGCGCCGTTTCGGCCCACAAGAGCGACGGTCTCGCCCGGTTGCAGTGTGAGGCAGATGTCCGTCAGCGCGTCGCGGGTAGCGCCCGGGTAGCGGAATGACACGTGGTCGAAGCGCACCTCCGGCGGCCGCGCGGAATCCGGCGCGTCGATCGGTGGCGCGTCGGGCTCGTCGTCGGGCATGCCCAGAAACTCGAACAGGTTGGCCATGAAGAGGTTGTCTTCGTAGATGCGCGCGAGGCCCGAGAGCGCAGCTTGCATCGCCGTCTGCCCCTGGCGAAACACCATCAGGTACAACGTCATCGCGCCGAGGGTGATCGATCCGGCGAGGGCATCGCGGACGATGGTGATGTACGCGAGGTAGAACGCGCCCGACGACAAGAGGGAGAGCGCGACAGACCATCTCGCGCGGCGTCGGTGCAGGGCGACCTCCTCCTGGTGGAAGCCCTCGTGGACGACGCGATAGCGCTCGATGATCCAGTGCGAGAGGCCGAGGAGTTTCACTTCCTTGACTGTCGTCTCGGTGGTGAGCGTCGTCTCCAGGTAGGCGCCTTGTCGGTTGCGCTGTGTGCGCGCGCGCTGAAGCACGAAGAGATCGCGCCCGTGGCGCATCTCGGAGAGAAACGGCGGCACGCCGGTGAGCACGAGCACCACCAAAGCCCACGGCCCGAGATGCCAGAGCAGTGCGGCGTACCCGGTGAGCGTGACCGCGCTCTTCAGCACCAGCAGGAGCTGATTGACCAGGTCCACCGGGCGCGCAGTCGCCTCGCGACGCGCCTGCGTAAGCTGGTTGACGAAGGTCGGGTCTTCGAAGTGCGGGTACGAGACGCTCGCGGCCTTGTGCAAGATCAACAGGTTGACGTGGAGCCCGAGACGCGAGCGAAGCATCACGCCGGTGAAGGTGTTCCACTGGCCGGCGGCGGTCTTCGCGAGGACGAGCAGAAGTTCTAGAACCACCCAGATGATCGCCGTGCGCGCCGCGTGGCCGACGATGGCATCGATGATCTTCGGTCCGACCGCGGTGATCGCCACAGTCAGCGTCGCGTCGATGAGCTGCCCCGCCAGTAGTTGCACCAGCAGACCCTTGTCCGCCCGCGCGACGAGTCCTAGTGCTCGCCACGCGTTGGCCCCGACCTCCGGCGCCGCCTTCCAGCGCTCACGCCACCCGAACGGCACATGCTTTCCTTCAATCGGCTCAAACGGCGGTGACACGGCCGTCGCGGTAGCACCGATGGGTGCGCGGTTCACTACCCTTGCGACGGATCTGGGCGGATCACCTGACCTTCCGAATCAAACTGCAACGGCACGATGCCGGTCTCGGTCTTCTTGGTCGAGGACGCTCCCGCGGGCGGCGTCGGCAGTAGCGGGTGATCTTCCCCATCGATGCTCATCGCGGCGACGTGCGGCGCCGTCTCGCTGGGCGGCGAGCTGAAGTCGATGAAGCCCGCGTCCGGCGCGAACTCTTCCGGCACCGGCAGATCTTCCGGCCCATGGGATTCAGTGACCGCGGGCGGCCAGGAGCTCACGAGAGGCTCGGACTGACCGACGTGCACCTCCGATCGAGTCTCCTCTACGACGGGAACCGCCACGCGGTGCTCTTCGCCTGTCGGCCCATTCCCGCGCGTCGCCTTCTCGATCGCAAAGAGCACGCGCTTGATCGGCACCATGAACTCCGCCGCGCTCTGGAATCGCTTCGCGGGTTCGGGCTCGAGGGCTTGCAGAACCATCTTGTCGATCATCTCCGGCACGCCGGGGGTGAAGTCCCGCAGTGACCGAGGCCGCTTCGTGCGATCGATGCCCGCGAACGGCAGCACGCCGGTCAACATCTCGTAGAGCGTCGCGCCCATCGCGAAGAGGTCGCTCCGGTTGTCGATGCCGACGCCCAGCATCTGCTCGGGCGACATGTACGACTGAGTGCCCACGATGACCGACGATTTCGGTTCGAACGAGAGAGCCCTGGCCAGCCCGAAGTCCATCAGCTTCATTAGCCCGGCGGTGCTTCGCATCATGTTCGAGGGCTTGATGTCCCGGTGGACGATCTGACGCTCGTGCGCGAAATCCAGCGCTTCGAGCACCTGTCGTGCGATGCGCAGGGACTCCAGCACAGCGATCTTCCCCTCCGCGCCGAGGAGTGCGTCGAGGGTGCGCCCCTCCACTCGCTCCATCGACATAAACACCCGGGAGTTGATCACGCCGCTGTCGTAGATGGTCACGATGTTCGGGTGGTTGAGCTGCGCCACCGAGCGCGCCTCTCGCAGAAACATCTCCCTCACTTCGGTTCGGCTGCCGAGTTCTTCCGAGACGAACTTCAACGCCACATCGCGCTCGAGCAGTGTGTCTCGCGCGCGGTACACGACCGCCATCCTGCCGCGACCAAGCTCTCCCTTGACCTCGTAGCGACGCGCCCCGGCCTCGAGCGCGGAGGGCCGCGGTGCACCCACCACTGTCATCCGTAGCGCCAGCATCGATTGCCACCGGGCGAGTTCGAGCACCCTCTCCGCTGCGTCGCGGTACCCCGTCGAGGCGTCCTCCACTGCGGAGAAGCACTCCTGCGCGCGGGGCCAGTCGCCCGACGCGAGCGCCGCCAGGCCGAGCCCGTAAAACAACTCGATGTTGCCGAAGTCGCAACGGCCGCCCGCGATCATCAGTTCGAGTGACTCCACCGAGGGGCCGTCCTTCGCCGCGCGAACCGAGTCGTCGTAGAGGGCGCCGAGCCCGATCGGTCCGTCCTCGAGGCCGCGCGCTAGCGTTCTGTCGGGGTGCCCCGGCCGCCCGGGAACCACCAGTTGCGTGACCTGCACCACCACTGCGGCGGATGTCGGCGCCGGCGTCACCGCCGCCTTCGGATCCACCGGCGGTGGCAGGCTGCTCGCTCGTCGCGCCCGTACTGCGGCGGCCTTCGCGGCATCGCGCAGCATCCGCGACGCATCCGCCGGCCCCATGGCCGTGTCCGTCGGCGCGACGGCAAAGGTCCCGAGGCTCGTCTTGAGGAGGTCGCGAGGCACCCCTGGGGCCTTCATCGAAATGCCTTCACCGCGCGCGAGCCGCCGCACCCGCACCTCGATGTCGCGATAGTTGCCGACGGAGCGCTGCATCGCCTGGAAGACCTCGATCGCGCGATCGACCTCGCCGTCGCGTTCGAGCACCGCGCCGTAGCGATAGTGCAGCGGCGCCGTCGCCTTGCTCAACGGCTGGGCGATGGTGAGATCGCGCAGCACCCCTTTCGCCACGAAGAGGGAGAGCGCCTCGACGCGATCGAGCAACTTGTCCGGCTCTGTCGCCTTGCGAGCGAGGCCTGCCCAGAGCATCGCCGCCTGATCCATCTGACCGGCCATCTCGTACAACTCTGCCGCGCGCTCGTGAAACCCGCGAGCAAGCACCAGCGGCGCCGCGATGCCCGGAGTCCCGAGCACGTTCACGTAAAGTTGCACCGCCTCGTCGATCATGTCGGCATCTCGGTAGACCTCCGCCGCGCGGGCCACTTCGCCAACGGCGATGAGCGCCTCCGCCGTCAACTGCGCTTCCTGCTGCACCTCAATCGATCGCGTCAGATCTCCCCCGACCGCTTTGCGCAGCGCCATGAACCGCGCGTCTGCCACGCCCGCCTGCGGGTCCTTCTCGGCCTCTTCTTCTGGGCGCTCCTGCAGTGACGCTCGTAACTTCTTCGCCTGCTCGCCCATCCCGGCCCTCTCGTAGGCCATCGCGGCATTCTCCCTGTCGTCCGTGCGCTCGTAGAGTTCTGCCGCCAGGCGATGGTCGCCCATCCCCACCGCGACCTGCGCCGCGCTCCCTGGATCGTTGCCGCGGAGGTAGAGATCCATCGCGTCGTCGAAGCGGTCGTGCTTGAGCGCGAGCTGTGCGGCCTCCGCATAGAGGCCCTTTGCGATCAGCGCCTCGGAGTCGCCATGCTCGCCACGGGCGGCCTTCGTCGCACGCGTCCTTTGCCACGTGAGGAGCACTGCGATCCCTGCCACCACTGCCAGAATCACCGCGACGACGACTGGGTTATGCACCGACTACGCTCCATCGATTCGTGAGCTCACGACTGCCATGAGCGACTCGCTCGTCCCGATGGCCTTTTGGGCCATCAGTGATGCCGTGTTGTGCAGGAAGGACTGAAACGTCCGACCCACGATTCGAATCCTAAGCCCGGCACCCCGCGGGACGGGGGATCTAATTCCCCGGAAACCGAAGTGGTGCAGTCAGCCGGTGATGGCCGTCTTGGCACCCTCGCCGATGATCTCGCGTACGAGTTTCGGCACGAGGTAACCTGGGAGGCGGAGGGTGAGCGCGCGCACGAGCGCCACGGCTTCGGCCTCGGGCACCTCGAAGTGGGCCGCGCCGCGCACCCGATCAAGCACATGGAGGTAGTAGGGCACCACGCCGCGCGCTCCGAGGGCCTCGCTCAGCGCCGCGAGAACCTCTTCGGAGTCGTTGACGCCGCGGAGCAGCACCGACTGGCTGAGCAGCACCGCGCCGGTCGCCCGAAGTCGGGCCACTGCGACGGAGGCCGCGGGGTCGAGTTCGCTCGCGTGGTTGACGTGGAGCACCACCACGACCGGGGCGAAGCGGGTACCGCCTAGCAGCGCACAGAGTTCGGCGTCGATACGATCTGGGGCGGTGGTCGGAAAGCGGGTGTGAATACGAAGTCGGGTAAGAGCGGGGATGTCCTCGAGGTCGCGCACCATGCGGGCGAGCACGGTGTTGGAGAGCGAGAGAGGGTCGCCGCCGCTCAAGATGACCTCGTGAATGGAGGGGTCGCCGCGAAGGGCGTCGAGCACTGCGGGCCAGTGGTTTACGGCGCTCGCGTCGGCGTACGGATACTCCCGACGGAAGCAGTAGCGGCAGTGCACCGGGCACGCGGCGGTGGCGATCACCAGCGCGCGGCCGCGGTACTTCTGGAGCAGCCCCGAGGCTCGCTGGACGTTTGTGTCGCCCACCGGGTCGCTGACGAAGCCCGTGCGTTCTGTGAGTTCGTCTGCGGAGGGGAGAAACTGCCGCACGAGGGGGTCTTCCGCCCCGAGTTCGGCAAGTCGCCCGGCGAGGTGGTCGGAGACCTTCAGCGGGAAGCGCGCCGACGCTGCAGCCACGTCTGCGAGGGTGACGACGGGCAGGCGCCAGCGGCGAAGGAGTTCAGCAGGATCGGTAAGGGAAGGGGGCATCGCGGTGGCTCGGGCGTCGGTGCCTACGCCACGGGGCGGCCCCCGCGCAACTCAGGTGCGGCCGCGGAGGCGCGAGATGAGCATTTGCGCCTCGAGGTGCAAGAGCGACTTGCTCTCCTGGCCGCGCTCGCTGTCGATGACCTGCTCGAGGCGCGTGATGCACTCCGCGCAGCCGTGCGGCGAGAGCGCGTCGATGGCGACGTGAATCGAGCGACGCACGAGTAGATCGGCGTTGCTGGCCTGCGCAAGAAGCGCCTGGCGGGCTGCGGGGTTGGCGCCTCCGGTCCACGCGATCATGTAGGCGGCCTTGCGGACGACGTTCTTTTCCGGGCTGGCGAGGCTGCGCTGGTAGCAAGCGAGATCGCCGTCCGCGCACTCGCGCGCGACGCTGGCGACCTGCCGGATGGTCGCGAGTTGTGCCTGCACCGGAGCGATCTCCGAGGCTGCGTCGGGCTGTTCGGCGACCATCGCGGCAAGTTGCGTGGCGGCCCGCTCGGCGAGCGTGTCGAACTCCCGCACGGTGTCGCGTCGCACTGCGCTGGCGAGCGGCATGAGAAGCCCGAGGCGGTACGACACTGCCGCCGCCGCGCTCATCTGCGGTGTGTTGATGCGCCGCACGAGCAGCGGCACCGTGCGGGCGTCGCCGAGCAGGACGAGCGCCGGGGCGACGGTGGGGGCCATGTCGTCTTCGCCGCCGGGCGTTCCTTCGTTGAAGACGGTGGAGAGGGCGTCGAAGATCGAGGCCCGCTCCGGTGCATCGGTGGGCAGCGCGAGGCCGGTGTACCCGAGGGTCTCCGCTGCGGCGCCGCGCACGTTGGCGACGGTCTCGCGGTTGTTCAACAACCCGATGAGGGCTGGCGCCGCGGTGCGGTCGGCGAAGTTGCGGAGCACGTCGATGGCCGTGGACTGCTGAAGCCCAGGCGGCACCGCCGGCATGCCGGGCACCGACGCGAAGGAGAGGATGAGGAGCGAGACCTCGGGGTTTTGGTTATTGACCGTCGCGATGAGGCGCGGGACGACCGCGGCGGCACCGAGGCGGGTGAGCGCGCGACCGCAGTTGTTAAACGCGTTGGCGCGGCGGACGTTGAGGTAAAGCCCATAGATGAGCGCATCGACGACGGGTTGCGAGGCGTCGCCGAGGAGGCCGAGGGCGTCGGCGGCGGCACGCGCGGTGCGAATCTCCTGCTGGTCGATGGGCCGCTTCAGCGTTCGCACAAGAACATCGACGGCACTGCGGTCACCGATGGCGCCGAGGGCGAGGATGACTGCCTCGCGGATGGCCGGAGCGGATCCCGAGTTACCCGAGGCGCGGTCGATGGTGGCGAGGAGGCGCTGCACGACAAGCGGGTTGCTCGCCGGGTGCAACTCCTTGAGAGCCTGCGCAGCGCGCAAGGCGATGCGTTCGCTCTCAGTGTTGCCGGGGCTGAACTCCAGCGCGTTGAGCAGCGCCGGGATGGCCCGTGGGTCACCGCTGCCGGCCAGGATCTCGATGGCCTCCTTGCGCACAGCGATCTCGTCGCGGTGATCGACGAACGAGTCGCTGACCGTGGGAAGCACCGTGTTGAGGAACGCCTGCACGGTGGTGTCGCGGACGTTGTTGGGCGGTGTGGTGGTGGCGAGCTTGGACTCCCACATCTGCCGCAGACGGCGCATCGCGGCGGGACGCTTGTTGGTCGCGCTCAGCTTGCTGACCCAGGTTGCGGGGTCGTTTTCGTTCTCGCAGCCGGCGAGAGTGGCCGTGCCCATACAAAGGGCGGCGGCGAGTGTGAGACGGGTAGCGAGTCTCGAGGTACGCATCGGATCCTCCGGGGCCGCAAGGTAGAGCCGTCGCCGAAGTGATTGCAACGGGACGATGCGACGGAACGCCGTCGATCGGGCAGACGGGTTGCCGTAGGCTTCAGCCCAGCTCGCCGTCGCGGGTGACTGCTTCGTCGCGCGTCAACAGTTCACGGATTTCGTCTGTCAGACGCAGTACCCGCCCCTCGCGGGACACCAGCGCGTGGCGCGTCGTCGCGGTGGCGATCGGTTGCTCTTCGCCGACCCGTAGAAACTCGTATGCGATGCGCAGTGAGGCCGCGCCGACCTCGTAGAGTTCGAGGGTGATCGCAAGGACGTCGTCGAAGCGCGCGGGGCGCTTGTATCGGAGGTTGGCCTCGACGACGACGATGAGCACCCCGGCATCTTCCATTGCGGCATATGCGCCGTTGCGACGGCGGATAAACTCCTCGCGCGAGCGCTCCATGTATTTCAAGTAGACGCTGTGGTGGAGCAGTCCCATCCGATCGACGTCGGCATAGTTGACGCGAATGTGGACGGTGCTCCGGGGCTTCGGGGCGGTCGGCGAGATCATGCCGACCGAACATATCCCATCGACCTGCCGCCGCCGGCGTCGCATTGACTTGTTCACGGAGCGCGGCAAAGCAGGCAGGGCTAAGAAGATGCCCATGCAAGGACGCGCGGTGATGGTGGATGACGACGCCGAGTTGATGAAGCTCCTTGGGCTCGTCCTCACCCGAAAGGGCATCGAAACTATGGGTGTGCGTTCGGGTGGCGAGGCGCTGTAGGCCCTCGCAGCGGAGCATTTCGACGTGGTGCTGACAGACGTACGGATGCCCGGTATGGACGGCATAGCCATCAGCGAGCGCGCTGTTTCCGTGCATCCTGACTTGCCCGTGATCATGCTGACCGCGTTTGGTTCGATGGAGGCCGCCATCGCGGCGATCGGGGAGGGCGCGTACGACTTCGTGACCAAGCGGGTCGATAAAACCGTATTCATGGCAGGGCACGCCCCTGCCGAAACGAATGTGCTGTCTATAAGCGCAGCAATTACCAGTAGTTGCTGGGTGCCTCCATGAGCTTGATCCGTGGCGTCTGCGCCCCGTTTGTCCCCGTCGGGGCGAACTGCCCCGGCACCCTCCGCCGGGATCCTTCCACCGTCTGGCGAAGGGTGGTACCCACGCCGCCATCCACATGCGTCGCCCCGCCCTAGTCTCGTGCGCCGCGCTCGCCAGCCTTGCGCTGACGGCGCTCCCCTCCACCGCCGCCGCCCAGAATCTTCAACCGTGGACCTTCCGCGTTGAAGCCGGGGCTGGGACGACCCTCCGCGACTTCGATCACAGCGAGGTCAACACCGACACGACGACCCTCGTCGGCACCGCGCGCCTCGCGGTCAATCTCTTCTCCTCGCCACTTGCGTTTCAACTTGGTGGCTCCTTTGGTCGGTTTTTCCGCGGCTCCGCTGGTGACAGCGTCGGTCTGATTTCGCTCAGTGCCGGTCTCCGGCTTGAGCCGAAGCTCGGCTCCGTGGGCCGCCTCTGGATCGACGCCAACGGCGGTGCCGCGCTCCCTGGCTCGGTGACTTCGCCGGGCTTCGATGCTGGTCTCGGCTTCGAGTTCCAGGTGACCCCGGGCATCTCGTTTGGCCCTTACGGACGCTTCGGATACATCTGGGATGGTCGTGCCGCGGTCCCTGCGATCGGGGCAGCGGACCAGGGCTCGCTGTCGCTTTCACAAGCTTCCCCAGATATTTCCTACTGGCACGCGGGCCTCACGCTCGCCCTGCGCGGTGTCGCAGACGCACCGCCGCGGCCGCCGCCGCCCACCGATCGCGATCATGATGGCGTCAACGATCCCGACGACCTCTGTGCTGACCAGCCCATGGGCGATCACCCCGACGCGGCACGTCGCGGCTGCCCGGCGGCGGACACCGATGGTGATGGCGTTTTTGACCCCGATGACCAGTGCGTAAACGAGGCCGCGGGCGAGCACCCCGATTCGGCGCGAATCGGTTGTCCCACGCCCGACACTGACCACGATGGCGTGCTCGACCCACAAGACCTGTGCGTAAACGAGGCTGCGGGCGAGCATGCCAACCCCGAGCGGCTCGGATGCCCTGATGGCGACGGTGATCACGATGGGGTTCTCGACCACGGCGACCAGTGTCCTGCCGAGCCCATCGGACTCCAGCCCGACCCGGCTCGGGCGGGCTGCCCTGCGCCCGATCGCGACCACGACTCGGTGCCCGACCTCACCGATCACTGCCCCGACCGTCCGGGCGCGCCCAGCGCAGACCCCTTGCGCAACGGCTGCCCGGGGCTCGTCCTCGTCGATGGCGGACAGATCAGGATCAACCGCCCGGTGTTCTTTGCGCCCAACCGCGATGCGGTGCTCGCGACGAGCTTCCCGGTGCTGACGGCCGTCGCTGATGCGCTGTCGGCCACTCCTTCGATCCGGCACATTTCCGTCGAGGGTCACACTGACGACGTAGGCGAGGAGGCGGCCAATCTGGGGCTTTCTCAGCGCCGCGCGGCAAGTGTCGTGACGTGGCTGACCGGACACGGCATCGCCGCCGGTCGTCTCGCTTCGCTTGGCTTCGGTGAGACTCGCCCGGTCTCTCCTGGGGCGACCGCAGCCATTCGCGCGCAGAACCGTAGGGTTGAGTTCCGCATCGTCAGTGACGCGCAGGAGCCTGCGATCACGCCCGTAAGCACGCCTGCCACTCCTTCTTCTCCGACTCCCTGAAAGTACGCGCACGGCGCGCTTGTGCTCTTTGTTGGACGGTGGTACATGGCCCGCCGTCCTCGGGGATGTTTCTTCCTCCCATCCGGGTGCCCCCCCGAGAACCATCGGTGCTCCTTCACTTCGGTGAGGCAGACTGGTGAGTCCGACCTGTCGGATCACCCTCGCCGATGCCTCACTTTCCAATCAGCTTTCGCCGCCCTCAAACGGCGGTTGGCTGGGCGGGAGAGCAGGGGCGGGCGACGCGATCCGTCAGCAGGCGGCGCTGGTCGCGCGACCGTTCGGGCCCCGGAGCGGGTGAACGGATAGTGCGTGCGTGTCGATGTTGAACAGCTCCGCGGAGAGATCCAGCCCATCGCTGCAGAGCATGGTGTTGAACTGGTTGCACTGGAATGGCTCCAGGCACCGGGCCGCGGCGTTCTTCGGCTGTACATCGACCGCCTCGGTGGCGACCCAAGGGTGAAGCCTGACGAGGCTAATCCTGGCACTACTGCCGATCTTTGTGCAGCGGTGAGCCACGGTGTCGCGGCTCTGCTAGATGGTGACGATCGCATCGAGGTCGCTTACGACCTTGAAGTGAGTTCGCCCGGTTTTGAGCGGCCGATTCAGGTTCGGAAAGATTTCGACCGCTTCGTGGGACTTGCAGTAAAGATCCGATCTCGCGGACCGTTGGAGGGCAAGACTTCCTTTGAAGGACTTCTCCTCGGATCGAGTGACGACGGAGATGATTATTCGGTGCGGGTGTCGGTGGAGGGACGCGAAATCGCGATTCCTCGCCGGCAGGTGTCCCGCGCGCGACTGTTGGAGATCAAGCCGCCCAAACCGGTGAAGCCGGGGAAGGGCCCCAAGGCGCCTCGACTACCGAAGACGGACGGGGTCGCGAAGGCTGCTGGCGATGAGTCGCCTGAGGCTGGAAGGTAAACAAGATGGCAGCGAAGCAGCAACCACCCCAACCCCCCGCGCAGCAGACCCTTAATCTGAGCATGACGCTCGACGCGGTCGCAAAGGACAAGGGCATTGAGCGCTCGGTTCTCGTGCTGACGCTGGAGAGCGCAATTCTCTCCGCGGCACGCAAGCACCTCGGGGGCGACCGTGAGCTTGTCGCGCGGTACAGCGAGCGCGATGGCTCAGTCGACCTCTACCAGCACATGACTGTGGTCGACACAGTGAATCAGCCCGACCAGGAGATCCTCCTGAACGTGGCCCGAAAGATGGACCCAGAAGCGCAGGTAGGCGAGCAACTGGCCTTCCAGGTTTTCTACCGCACGGAAGACGAGCGGAAGGCGGCCGAGCAGGAGTCCAAGTGGGGGGACGTGCTCAACCTCTCGACGCTGCGCAAGGGCTTCGGTCGCATCGCGGCGCAGGCTGCGAAGCAGGTGATTATCCAGCGCGTGCGCGACGCCGAGCGTGAGCTGGTGTTCAACGAGTACATCAGCCGCAAGGGCGAGATAATTACAGGAATCTTTCGTCGCTTCGAGCGCAACGACATCATCGTTGACCTTGGGCGCACTGAAGCGATTCTGCGCGCGAAAGATCAGGTTCCTCGCGAGAGCTATCGTCCCGGTGAGCGCATTGTTGCGTTCGTGAAGGACATCGACCGCGAGGCGAAAGGCCCGCAGGTCCTTCTCTCCCGTGGTGACGTAGGACTGCTGATCAAGCTCTTCGAGGCCGAGGTTCCGGAGATCTACGAAGGCATTGTGAAGATCGTCGCCGCGGCCCGTGAGCCAGGGGTGCGCAGCAAGATCGCCGTGTCCTCGCGTGACCTTGATGTCGATCCGGTGGGTGCTTGTGTGGGCGTTAAGGGGTCACGGGTTCAGGCAGTGGTGCAGGAACTTCGCGGCGAACGCATCGACATCGTACCGTACGATCGCGATCCTGCGCGTTACGTCTGCAACGCGATCGCTCCTGCGGAAATTTCCCGCGTGTTGGTAAACGAGGCCGACCACGCGATGGAGCTTGTGGTGTCCGACGAAAAGCTGTCCTTGGCCATCGGCCGCAAGGGGCAAAACGTCCGGCTTGCCTCACAGCTGACTGGATGGAAGCTCGACATCATCTCGGAGAGTAAATTCAAGCAGATGGAGGAGGAGTCGATCAACGCCCTCTCCCTTATTCCGGGCGTGACACCGAGTATCGCTCAGACGATGTACAAGCTTGGATTCCGCTCTCTAGAGGAGGTCGCGGAGGCTAGTACCGACGAACTCGCCGGAATCCCCGGCCTGGGCGGCGCGGAAAACGCTGATCGAATCAAGTCGGCTGCTGAAACCGCGATGGAAGAGCTGCGTCAGCGGCGCATTCGGGAGGCATCGCGGCGCACGGAGCCTCTCAGTGAGCGCGAGCGCTTGCTGTTTGTGCGGGGTGTGGGCGAGCACACCATCAACCTGTTGACGTCTGCAGGTGTTGGTACGGTTGAGCAACTGCACACGACGCACGAAGATTCACTCCTGCGCGATACTGGCCTTGGACTGCGCAAGGTGCGGCAGATCAAGCTCGGAGCGCAGACATTCCTGAGCTCGGAGCAGAAGGTCATCGAGGAGGCGCGCCGGGCACTCCGGGCCGAAAACGCCGAGCGCGGCGAATCTCTGTAGTTCTGAGAAGGCCAACGTGATGGGAACCCCGAACGCCACAAACACGAAGTCCCCGGAGCGCACCTGCGTGGCCTGTCGGCTGCGTGGTGAACGGGATGAACTTGTGCGCGTGGTGGTCGGTCCCGAGCAGGGGTTGGCTCTCGATCCCCGCGCTGTGAAGAGCGGTCGCGGAGCTTGGGTTCATCCGACAAAAGCCTGTGTCGCCACGATGGTAAAGCGCCACGCGGCGGAGCGGTCGCTGAAGGTTGAGGCGCGGCGCGACCTCGATGGGGCGGCTCTGCTGTCCGAACTGCGGGCGGCGATCGCCCAGCGAATCACTTCGCTGCTGCTGGTCGCCTCGCGTACGAAGTCACTGGCCATCGGTGCGGAGGCCGTAGACACGGCGGTCGCTCGAGGTCAGGCGCATCTGGTTCTGGTAGCGAAGGACGCGGGCAGCAACGCTCGATCCATCGCGGAGGGCGCGCGCAAGTCTGCGCCCTACGCAACGAAGCAGGAATTCGGCGCGCTTCTTGGTCGTGGGGAGGTCTCTCTCCTTGCGGTTCGGGAAGCACGCATCGCGGCGGAACTCGCCGCGACGGTAGATCGCCTTGGGACACTGGAGGACTGATGCAGGGTACGGTGAGGGTTTATGAGATCGCGGAGGATCTCAAGATGGATACGGACGCCGTACTCCTGAAGATCCGCGCGCTCGGCATCGAAGTGAAGAACAAGATGTCGAAGGTCGATGGCGCCTACCTTGACCAGATCAAGACGTCGCTGCTTCGAGAGAAGCAGTCACAATTCGTCGAGGTCGAGGTCTCGCCCGGAGTTAAAAAGCTCAAGCGCGTGGAGCCACCGCCTGCGCCCGCTCCGAAGGTCGCCCCAAGGCCTGTGGTCCGCGTTGCGGAACCACCCCCTCCGCCTATCGTAGCGAAGGAATCTGCGAAGCTTGAAGCCCCGGTGGTGCTCGAGCCTCCGCATCCCGCTCCGATCGTGGTTGAAGCGATCGTTGAGGCCAGGGTTGAAGAACCCGTGCCTCCTACTCCTTCGGTCCCTCCTGTGGTTGTGGTCGCGACAAAGGTTGAGGAGATCCTGTCTCCGCTTCCTCCTGTCGTGTTGAAGATTGAGGAGCCCGAGGCTCCGCCTCCGCCGGTGGTCCTGGTCGCGCCAAAGGTCGAGGAGCCTGTTGCTCCGCCTTCTCCGGTCGTGGTCACGCCGAAGGTCGAGATCCCTGATGCCGTGGCGACGGTAGTCGAGCCGACTCTCGTGGCTGAGTCTATCCCCGATGCCGTGAGCGTTCCGCTCGCGTCCCAGGTGGTCGAGGCCAAGACCGTTGAGGCGCCGCGCCCGAGTGTCGCGCCTCCGGTACAACAGCAGCAGAAGAGCGGTATCGCGCGCTGGGACCCAGTGACGCGTACGGTCATCTACGAGGCCTCGCGGCAGAATTCGTCTTCGAGCATGTCCGCGTCCCGCCCGATTGGGCGGCCGGGCTTCGTCGAGGTGAAGGCCCCGGTGGCGTCCGGGCCTAACTCTCGTCGGCCCCCGATGATCGGGCGCCCAAGCCTGCCCGGCGTTTACAACAAGCAGACGAATCGATTTCAGCCGATTCCGATGCATCAACGCGGTGGCATCAACTCGAAGGCTGCTCCCATCACGGAGATGTCGCAGCACAAGAAGGTCATCAAGATCGAGGCGCAGATCTCCCTCCAGGAGCTCGCGCGCCGAATGAGCCTGAAGGCGACCGACGTTCTCCTCAAGCTTATTCAGATGGGCGAGAAGGGGAAGAATATCAACTCGACCCTCGACTCGGACACAGCGAAGCTCCTTGCGAGTGAGTTTGGTTACTCCGTGGAGGACGTCGCCCTCAACCTCGAGGAGGTTGTGAAGAAGGCCCTCGCGCCGTTTGAGCCGTCGGCTCTGGTGACTCGCGCGCCGGTGGTCACCGTCATGGGTCACGTCGACCACGGCAAGACGACTCTCCTCGACGCCATTCTCGGGATGAGAGTCGCGGAGGGTGAGGCTGGTGGAATCACCCAGGAGGTTCGCGCGTACCGCGTCGTCACTCCGAAAGGGGTGGTCGTATTCTTCGATACTCCGGGGCACGAGGCCTTCACTTCGTTGCGTTCGCGTGGTGCGCAACTCACCGACGTCGCTGTGCTCGTGGTGGCTGCCGACGACGGTGTGATGCCGACGACGGTAGAAGCCATCGCTCACGCGAAGGCGGCGAAGGTCCCGATCGTGGTCGCACTCAACAAGATGGACAGGCAGGATGCGAACCCCGACCGGGTGCTCAACCAGCTTCTCCAGTACGACGTGATCACCGAGCGTGACGGTGGTGACGTGTTGGTGGTGCAGGTGAGCGCAAAGGCGCGCACAGGCATCGAGCAACTCCTCGAGAGCCTTGCCCTGCAAAACGAGCTGCTCGAGCTCAAGGCAGATCCGAAGCGCCCCGCGGTGGGAACCGTGTTCGAGGCCAAGTTGGACAAGGGTCGTGGGCCGGTGGCTCGCCTGCTCGTGCAGGAGGGTGTCCTGCGCAACGGTGATGCGGTGCTAGTCGGCGGATCCTACGGTCGGATTCGCGCAATGTACGACGATCGCGGCAAGCTGATCGACAAGGCGGGTCCGAGCACGCCTGTGGAGATCGTGGGTCTGAGCGAGGTACCCAACGCCGGCGACAAACTCTACGTGGCGTCTGACCTGCGCAAGGCGCAGGAAGTGGCCGAGCAAATCAAGGCGCTCACCAAGCGACCGAACGAATCGCGACCGGGCGACGACCTTCAAAAACGTCTTGCCGAGGTGTTGAGCGGCGAAGCCGCGCAGATCAACATCAACCTGGTTGTGAAGGCAGATGCGCAGGGCGCGGTTGAGGGTTTGAAGAAGGCCCTTACAGCGCTGACGACAGAGAAGGTTCGGGTGTCTGTGATTCACGGCGCGGTGGGCGCCATCACGGAGACTGATGTACAGCTGGCGTCGGCATCCAATGCCGTAATCATCGGCTTCAATGTCCGGCCCGCGGGTAAGGCGCAGGCTGCGGCGGATGAGGCGCGTGTACCACTTAAGTTCTACACGATTATCTACGAGGCAGTAGATGACGTGAAGGCGCTGATGCTGGGTCAACTCAAGCCGACCTTCATCGAGAAGCCGCTTGGTAAGGCCGAGGTCCGGATGGTGTTCAACATCACCAAGACGGGCGTCGTCGCGGGTTGCATGGTCACCGATGGACTCGTGCGGAGAAACGCTCGCGCTCGGCTCCGTCGGGACAACGCCGTGAAGTGGGAGGGGAAACTCGGCTCGCTCAGGCGCATCAAAGATGATGTGAAGGAGGTGACGCAGGGTTTCGAGTGCGGCATCGCCCTTGACAACACTCCAGACATCAAGGCCGGCGACATCATTGAGGTGTACGAACTTGAGGAGGTCGCCGCGCGCCTCTGAGGGAGGAACGCTAGGCGACTGAAGAGGATCTAGTGGCGATGCAGGTTCGGATGTCGGGCGCGACGCGCTTCCAGATCCTGGACGAGGATGGCGATGAGTTGCCTGGCTCGTGGGAGTACCCTTGGGAGGGACGAGATCCCTTCGAGGCGGTAATGGCCGCGGTGAGCGAGGTGTCCGGCCGTCCCTGGGAGTGGTCCGCTCGCGGACCTCGGTCGGGGCGTTTCTCTCCCGTACGCTGTCGGAAGATGGCTGTCCGTGTGGGCAACGTCCTCCGAAAGAACTGCCGCGTTGCCACGGCAGCATTTATCGCGCGGGTAATCGCAGAGGAGTTCGAACTCAAGCAGCGCCGGAAGGTCGATCCATCGGCGGTGCTCGAAGTGCTTGGCGGAAAGCGTGAACTATCCGAGGAGGAGCGGGAGTCTCAACCTGAACTCCTCGCTGCGGTGATGTTGCGCGGCCTCCGTGATGCTCTTCGGGCCGCCGTGGAGTGTGACGGCGGTCTGAGGATATTGTGGCGCGCGGAGTAGACCAGCGATGGTGATTGGCGTGCTCCGCCTTCGGCTTCACCTACCTGCAGCTCATTCACTGAAAGATCGCCGCGCAGTTGTGCGTCGCGCAGCTGATCGAGTGCGTGCGCGCTTCAATGTCTCGGTCGCCGAGGTGGGTGATCAGGAGCGCTGGCAGGTTGCGACACTCGCAATTTCGGCTATCTCGACCGAGCGAGTGCACGTTACCGAAGTACTCGACAAGGTGACGGCCGCAGTTGCTTCGGCAATCGCGGGAGCTGCGCTGGTGAGTGGACGTGAAGTGGCCTTCCTGGTGCAATCAGACCACGAGCCGCTCGTAGGCGGCAGTGAGATGGATGATGCATCGGGGCTGATGGAGAAGTTCGGTGGTAGTGAAGAAGGCTGAGACCGGACATCGTGCGGCGCGGGTTGGGTCGCGAATCACTCAGGAGCTGGCCGTGATGCTCTCACAGGAGTTTCGCGATCCGCGGCTCGATGGAGTGGTGATTACCGCGACCAAAGTAGCTGAGGATGTCTCGCAGGCGCAGGTTGGTTTTGTGTTGATGGGTGACGATCCGGGCGGCATTCGGGCGAAGGTCGCCGGGCGTCGCCTGGACAAACTAGCTTCAATGATTCGCTCGAAGTTGGCTCCGCGACTTGGCCTGCGACACGCCCCCGAGTTGCATTTCTCTCTCGACGCCAACCGCGACGATCTGGTGCGCCTCGATGCGCTGTTGCGGGAGGTGGGCGACGAGTTGAAGGTTGCACCTCTGGCGTCTGCGAGCGACGCGCCGAAACTTGGCGATACAGGCTGACCGTGCGCGCTTCGCGCATCCCTCCGATCGATGGTGTTCTGCTGGTCGATAAACCACGCGGCCCGACATCCCACGATGTCGTCGCTGCGGCGCGGCGTGCGCTCGGGCAACGTGAGGTAGGCCACGCTGGTACGCTCGACCCGATGGCGACGGGAGTCCTGGTTCTTCTGTTGGGCGAGGCGACGAAACTCTCGGCGCACCTCTCCGCGGACGACAAGGCCTACGAAGCGGAGTTGGCGTTCGGAGCGGAAACAGACACTCTCGACTCAGACGGTGAGATCGTTGTTCGCGCACCCGCGGGCTCCGCTACGCCGACACGTGAAGACCTCGAGCGGGTTCTTTCGGGGATGCTCGGAACCATCTCTCAAATCCCTCCGGTCGTCAGCGCGATCAAGGTTGATGGCGAAGCGATGCACGTCCGCGTGCGACGTGGTGAGGTTGTGGTTCCCGAAGCGCGCGACGTTGAGTTACGCGAGGCAGTGTTGACCGCAGTTACCGAGGCGCCCGCTGGTTGCTCGGTGTCGCTGGTCGTTAGCAAGGGTTTTTATGTCCGCTCATTGGCGCGGGATCTAGCGCTCGCACTTGGGACACGTGGTCATCTCTCGGCGCTGCGGCGCACGCGATCTGGGGCTTTTACCTTGGTCGGTGCTTTTGACGGTGCGAGTTTGATCGCCGCCGGCCGGGGTGATCTTGAGATGAAGGCTGTCGTCCGAGAGGCTGTGGTGGGTTGGTCGGAGGCCGCACGATGGATGCCGACCACGTACGTCGATGCACAGTCGGCTCGTGAGCTCCGGTTCGGTCGTCCCGTGGCCGCGCCCGCCGACGCCGCCGCAACCTGTCTCGTGCTCGATTCGACGGGCTCCCCAGTATGCGTCGGAGCCGTAATTGACGGTCTTCTTAGGGTATTGCGAGGGATCTGTCCGTCGACGCCAAGTTGCTAGGTACCGTGGGGACGGAATCGGTTACGATGCTGTCCGAACAGGAGCGAAGTTGCCGCGATGCTGACGCTAAATGTGACGGAGAAGGGGGGAACGCCCAAGCGGATGGAGTTCGACAAGGACGAGGTCACCGTTGGCCGCGTTCCTGGGAACGATATCGTGCTCCCGAAGGGCAATGTCTCCAAGCGTCACTCTCAGGTGTTCTTTAGGGAGGGGCGATTCTTTGTCGCCGACCTGAAGAGTACCAACGGCACCTACCTAAATGGCCGTCGCATCACGACGCCGTCGGTAATTCGCCCGGGTGATAAGATCTACATCGGCGACTTCGTGGTCACCGTAGACATGGGTGACATCGCCGGGTCAATGGATGACGCTGGCGATGTTGCCGGAGCGGACCTCGAGGTCGGCGCGCCATCCGAGGCAGACGATGGTGGTTACGACGACTCTCCAGAGACCCCTGAGCCCCCGCGCGGCTCGGCATTTGGTCCTCCGCCCCTCGGGGCTCGCCCGGCTCCAGGACTTCCCATGAACACGGGACGGGTTCCCTCGCCCGGTCCGATGTCTGCTCCGTCACCGATGACTGGGGGGCTTGAACCTCGGCATTCCAGTCCGCTCGTGGCATCAGCAGGGGCCCCGCCGCGCAGTACGGTGATGGGGCCGGGAAGCCCAGGGGTCGGGTCCCTTGGTGGGCCTCCGCCGCTTCGACCAGGTCCTGCTAGCGCGATGCCTCCGATCGGGGCCCGTGGTCTGGGTGGTCCTGCGCAGTCGCTAGAGCCACCGATGGGCGGCCCACCGATGGGTGGCCCACAGATCGGTGGTGCGCCTTCCGCCCCCTCGCTTGGTGGCCCACCGATGGGTGGCCCACAGATCGGTGGCGCGCCTTCCGCTCCCTCGCTTGGTGGCCCGCTTCCGTCGATGGGAGGGATGCCATCTTCTCAGTCTCTGGGAGTTACGCCTCCGTCCTTTGGAGGTCCTCCCCCCTCTCTCGGCGGCCCTCCTCCGTCGTTTGGAGGTCCTCCCGCCGCTCTCGGTGGTCTACCGCTGTCGTTTGGGGGTTCACCACCGTCTCTCGGCGGCGCTCCTTCGGGCTATGGCGCGCCGCCGCCGTCGTTTGCTTCTCCCGCTCCGTCGTTTGCGGCGCAGCCAGTGTCTCCAATGATTGCGCTCATCACTCCCGCTCTCTCGTCGATGCCCGTTTCGAGCATCTCCGAGACGCCTCAGCGGGAGGTCATTCCGATGACACCGAATCTCGACGAGCCCACCCGTCAGCCGGATGTCGCGGCCGCCGTTGCGATGTCCCGTCCACTCGAGCCCGCCTCAATTCCCGTTGGAACTCCCCCGTCGCACGCCGCTGCGGTGATGCCCATTCGTGCCAGTTCGCGACCCTCAGGCAATAGCGGGGACGAGTATCAGGAGTTACTGGCTCAGGTTGTGCGGGGTGCGCGTAGTCGCGGGGCCGAGTCTGCGATCGGTGACGAGGTTGCACGCGCAAGACTCCGCCCGACCGTCGAACAGGCAGCCCGTAGCCTTCCCAACCTTCCAAACGGCGTCACCCCCGAGCGTCTGACTCGTGATGCCCTCGCGGAAATCGCTGGCGCTGGACCGTTCGATACTCTCATCGAAGACGGTGAGATCACCACTATCGTCGTCGAGTCCAATGGCGTTGTTTCGGTCGGGCGCAGCGGTGTCGTTGGTCCGTCCGGCTATTGCTTCTCATCGGCCGCGGCCGCGGCCGAGGGCATCGATCGGTTGCTGCGTGCCAACGGAATTGACCGCGGCGGCCGTCCTGCCGTCGAGGAGGTGCTTCGCGATGGTGCCCGTCTCGTCGCAGTGTTTCCTCCGGTCGCCATCAACGGCCCGGTCGCCTCGGTTGAACGTGCCCCGGCCAGGGCCCTGACGCTAAACGACCTCGCTGCACGTGGTTCGCTGTCCTCCAATGCGTTGCCATTGATCCACCACGCGTTGCAATCACGTCGCAACGTGCTCGTCGTCGGTGGGGCGGGGTCCGGACGTACGACTCTGCTCGCCGCGTTCGTGTCGGCGGTGCCTTCAACTGATCGCATCGCGATTGTAGAGACTCGCGACGAACTGGCTCGCGTCCGACGAGATGCTGCCGTGCTGCACGCCGAGGGTGACAGTGTGGCGGCGGTCGATGCGGCCGTTCGGATGCGGCCTCATCGACTGGTGTTCGGCGAGAGTACCCGGGCAGCGGCGCGGGCCATGGTGCATCACTTCGTGACCGGCGCCGAGGGCATACTTGCGGCGGTTGATGCACCCGGTGCTTACGCTGGTCTTCTGCGCGTCGCGGGCGAGGGCGCTTCGGACGGATGGCTCTCCGCAACACAGGCCCTCGCTCGCCTGGCGGCATCCCGCCCATTCATCATCGAGACTGCTCGCCTGGGCGACGGAACCTGTCGAATTGTTGGCATCTGTGAGGCGCGCCCCTTGGGCGATGGCGTCCACATCGAGTCACTGTTCGCGCTCCGCATCGATGGCGTCGATAGTCAGGGCTCCATCGCCGCTCAACTTGTTCCGTCAGGCGCTGCGCCCAGTTTCTGATTCTGTCCGTTCGCTTACGGCTCTCCCCGGTGGTTGCTGATGCAGGGGGTGCGTGACAACCTCCTCATCCCATGTTGAAGCGCCTGCTCATTGGAATCCTCAAGGGTGCCACCGTTGGTGGTGCCGTAGCGGCTGCTCTCTATTTTGGATTGCACCAAGGTAGCGTGGAGGGGCTGCTTGCGTACGTGCTCTACGGCGCTGTCGGAGCGCTGACCGGCGTTGTCGCGGGCAAGCCGCTCTGGAAGCAGGGAGCATGGATCGAAGCCTTACTCCGTGGTGTATTCGGCATCGCGGTCGGTTGCGGTCTGTATGCGTTGGCGAGTTCGTTCCTCCCGGTCGCGGCGATCCCACTTCCGGCTGGTTTGTTCCCCCGATTGGCAGATGAGGAGGTTCCCCGGCTTCTTTTCCAGCAGCCGCTGGCGATGGCACCCCTGCTGGCGACCCTCTATGCGTCTCTGATCGAACTTGATAACGACGGTAAGGGTGAGGGGGAGACCTCCACGAAAGTGCGCGTGGCTGGGCTTGAGGAGATCGACATCGGCGAGGAAAGTTCCGAAGCCTCTGCGAAGCTTGTCAGTAAGGGTGCGAAGCGGTAGAGCTCCCTCACGAGGGGCTCTGACTTCGACCAAGTTTTGACCCGCGAGATGTGCGGGTGGTTCAATGAAGGGAATCAGCGTCATCCCCACGGCGCCGGTTTAAGGAACGCTGATGTCCGAAGGCAATTATCTCGTCGGCGTCGATATCGGATCGAGCTCCATCAAGGTCTGCCAACTCAAGGACGTACGCGGTAAGCGCACGTTGGTGCGCTTCGGGTACCACCCGCTGCCGCCGCAGACGATCGTTGATGGTCACGTGATGAACACGGCGGCGGTTCTCGAGGGGCTGAACACCCTCTTCACGCTGCTCAAGATCAAGCGCCGGGAGGTGGCTCTCGCTGTGTCGGGGCACGCGGTCATCATCAAGCGAATCACCCTTCCACTCATGAGCCCGGCGGAACTCGACGAGCAGATCGACTGGGAGGCGGAGCAGCAGATCCCCTACGACATCAAGGATGTACAGATCGACTACGAGGTACTTCGCAGCCGGAGTGAGCAGGGGCAGATGGACGTGCTCCTGGTCGCGGCCAAGAAGGACGAGATCAACGACACGGCGCAGGTTGCGCGCGAGGCGAAGCTGAAGCCCGTGGTGATCGACGTCGATGCGTTCACCGTTCAGAACACGTTCGAGGTGAACTACGGGCTTCCGAAGGAGGGGACCATCGCGCTGATCAACATCGGAGCGACGCTCACCACGATCAACATCCTGTCGGCCGGGATTCCGGCGTTTACCCGCAATATTATTAACGGCGGCAACGCGATTACCGAAGAGATCCAGAAGCGTCTGGGAATTTCGTATGAAGAGGCAGAAACGTACAAGACCGGTGCGGTGATGCAGGGGGCCTCGACGGGCCGATCGGTGGTGCCCAACGAGGTGCCGCAGATCGTTCGGCAGGTGTGCGAGGCCCTGAGCGGCGAGATCTTGCGATCGTTGGATTTCTATCTGGCGACAAGCGGTGAACGAGAAATTTCGCGTATCTACATCTCCGGTGGGACGGCAAATATTCCTGAGGTCGGCGCTGCGATCGAGCGACGAACCAAGGCGCCCGTCGAGTTGCTGGATCCATTTCGAGACATCGCTGTAGATCTCAAGGAGGTCGATGGCGATCTCCTGAACCTGCACCGCGCGCAGGTGGCCGTGTCCATCGGGCTAGCGCTGCGCAAGGACCGCGAGAAGGCGTAGAGGGACCTGGACGATGCTCAAGATCAATCTATTGCCAGACGAAAAGGGACGCCGCGCGCAGCCGGGATTCGGCGGTGGCATCCCCAACCTTCTTCTCGTCGGCGTTATCGGATCGTTGGTGCTGTTGCTGAGCGGCTTGTTTCTGTTTCACACGTCGCAAGCGGGTGAGGTGGACGCGATTCGCAACTCCAACATCCGAACGCAGAGCGAAATTGACGCCATCAAGGGACGCGTCGCGGATCATCAGAAGATCCTCGATGAGTTGGCTGAGATTCATCGGCGCGAAGAGGCGATTCAGCAGTTGCAGGCGGCCCGCACCGGACCAACCTCCATGCTGCTGGAGATCTCGCATATCCTGTCCGCGGGCGGTGCGCCGACGGCGGATCCGACGGTGGTGGAAAACCTCCGGGCGCGCGGCCTCCGTGACCAACTCTGGAGCACGACCTGGGACACCAAGCGGCTCTGGCTCACGAATTTTGATGAAGAGAACCGCACCGTGAAGATTCAGGGCGAGGGTCGCACCGCTGACGACGTCGGCGAGGCGATGAGGAGGATGCAACTGAGTCTGTACTTCCAGAATGTCCGGCTGGACAGGGCCCAGGCGGCCACGGCGCTCAATGGCCTGCCGGTGCAACAGTTCGTCATCAGCGCGAGGGTGAGGTACTGACATGGCGGCCAAGAAGAGCGGCGGCCTCTCGCTCGGTGGGGTCAATCAGACGGTGGTCCTGGTCGTGATCTGGGTGATCGCTGTGATCGGTGTTCTGGCTGGGTATTACTTCCTTCTGTATGATCCTCTCGACCAGGATCGCACGCAGCAGGAGGCGCGGCGCACCGAACTGGCGGCTTCGAGAGTGCGCGAGGAGCAAAACCTGCGGCGCTACAACACCGACGTGGCGGAGTTGGCGCGAGCTCGGGTTCACGCTCAGTCGCTGGAGTCAGTGCTGCCAAACGATCCCGATATTCCTGGGTTCATGCGAAGCATCAATGCGCTGGCGGAGGCGAGCGGCCTTTCGATCCGCTTGATTCAGCCAGTGGATGAGCGAGTAGAGCGTTACTTCGCCCGCATCCCGGTGCAGATGCAGGTGAACGGCACGTACTTGTCTCTCGCGCGATTCTTCCATTCGGTTTCCCAGCTGCCTCGCGTGATCAACATGGAGAACATCAAGCTGCTGACGCCGATGGAGGACCCAAATACCCACGAAATGATGCTGTCTGCGACGATGTTGGCGACGACCTTTCGTGGTGTGACGACCACCGTTGGGGCGCCTCCAGCGGGCGCTAACGGAGGACCGCGATGATGCGCCGGCAGAAGCGATCATCGATATTGACGATGGCGTTAGCGCTCGGCGCTGCTGGGTGCGAGGACTCTCCGGTGGCATCGCCGTCTGCACCGCCGGAGTCGAGCAGCACTGCTCGAAGCGGCGCGAACGGAACAGCCGCGCGAAGTGCGCGTAACGCTCAGGGACAGTTGGTCCCGTCGAATGTGGCTGGTCCTCCGCCCATACCGGTGACGGATCAGTCTTTCGTGGAGAGTCTGGCGGTGCGCGACCCGTTCCGTCGGTTCAGCAACCGGATCGACATCATTACGACGACGGACTCGCGCGCCGTGGTCCTGCCACGGTTCTCCCTTGACGAACTTCGACTCGTCGCAGTCGTGCTCGGCACCGATAGTCCTTACGCGATGGTCAAAGATCCAACCAACGCGGGTACGATCCTGCGCCGTGGGATGTACGTCGGCCGGCAGGAGATCATCCGCTCCAACGTCGAGGGACGGACCGACTACGCGGTGCACTGGCGCGTCGCTCGGATCTCTCCTGCGAGACTGCGGCGTGCCCCCGACGGCGCCCTCGCAGAGATTCCCGCGGAGGTCGTCTTCGAGCGCGAAGACCCACTGAACCCCAACGCACAGGTCGTCGAGCGCGCTGTAGCGATGGCGTCTCAGGGCGTCTCGAGTACTCAGGCACAGCCGCCGCCCTCGGTCGGCTCCGCGCTCGGTATGCCGATTCCAGGAGTGGGAGGTCCGTCTCCGAGCTTCCTTCCATCTAGCTTTCCGCCGGGCGCTACACCGCCGTCCGGGGGGCGTCCCGGCTCGACGACGACGAGCGGATCGGGACCAAACGGCGCTTCCACGACGACCACGACGGTGATCGTTCAGGCTCCGCCGCCTCCGGCTGGGCCGAGTGGGCCCACGCTGGTTCCGCTTCCGACGACGCCACCACCGGTTGTCACCACGGGCGGCGAGTCTCCGCTGCGCTGACACTCAGGCGTACTCTCGCCCAGTTCGCGGAGTTCTCTCCTTCCCGGAGATCAATGGATCGAGTGAGAGCTCCCTCCGATGTGCGCGATGACAACGGAGCTCCACGCAATGCTTATTCAATTCGATATGTTCTGTTTGAAATGCGGGTTCGCCCGCCGCCCTCCGTTACCGTCAGGGCGAAACTCGAGTGAGGTCCTGGATGAACCGGCTCCGTCCCATGCGGTCTGATGGCCCCCGGCACGCACACGCGCTTCCGTGGCGTTGCGCCGGGCCCTTTTTGCTACTCGTCGCTGCGCTGATTGCGCCGCGAACATCCTCTGCGCAGATGCTGCCGTCGGACGATCCCCCGCCGAGACGACCGCCCTCTCGAGTCGTCGCGCGTGAGGCGGCGGAAGTCGTGGCGGGAGCGCAGGCAGACGAGGCAGGATTCCTCTCGACAGTACCGATGCAGATCAATGGCGCCCGGGGCCAAACCGCTGGCACCGGACGGCGTATCGACATCGACCTGCGGGATGCGGACATTCACAACGTTCTGCGCCTCCTCGCGGAAGTCGGGAACGTGAACATCGTCACCTCCGATGACGTGGCCGGAAACGTCACCATCAGGATGCACAACGTGCCCTGGGACCGAGCGCTGGAGGTTATCCTCGCCGCTCGGTCGCTGGGGATGCAGCGCGATGGCAACATCATCCGAATCGCGCCTCAGTCAGTGCTCGACAAAGAGCGAGAACTCGCTATTGAGCGCGCCAAGCAGAACGTTGCCCTCGAGCCCCTGGAAACCCGCCTCATCCCCGTGAGCTACGCCCTGGGCGGCGAAGTCGCTCCCCGGGCGCGCGAGTTGCTGACCTCGCGCGGCACACTCTCCGTTGATGACCGCACCAACATGTTGATCGTTCGAGACGTGGCGGGATCGCTCAACCAGGTCGAGCAGCTGGTGCGTTCGCTCGATACTCAAACCCCGCAGGTTCTGGTTGAGGCGCGCATCGTCGAAGCGACGAGCACCTTCTCGCGGGACGTCGGAATCCAGTGGGGTGGGGATCTCGGCTTCCTTGCGGCGACGGGCAATCCGACAGGATTGACTTTCCCCAGTGATGTCGGACTTGCCGGTGGCGCCAGCGATACGAACTCGCCTACGGGTGGTTTGTCCTCAACGCAGCAACGCGTGGCCAACCCGAACTTCGCGGTAAACCTGCCGGCGGCGGCGGGCGGCGGAGCCGGTGGTGCGCTCGGCTTCACGCTCGGCTCGATCGGGAGCGGGATCAACCTCAACGTGCGCCTCTCGGCCGCAGAGAGCACGGGTGTATTGCGCATTGTGAGCTCTCCGCGAATCCTCACCCTGGACAACCGAGAGGCGACCATCGCGCAGGGCACGCTCATCCCGTATTCGCAGGTCAGCGCAGCAGGCATTCAGACCGCCTTCCAGGAGGCGAAGCTCCAGCTGCGGGTGCGACCCCACGTGACTGCCGACGGATCGATCTCGCTGCACGTGCGTGTCAATCGTGACGAGCCGGACTTCAACAATACCGGTGCTCGCGGGGACCCCACCATTCTGCGGCGAGAGGCGGAGACCGACCTGCTCATTCAGGACGGGCGAACGGCGGTGATCGGCGGCATCTATACCCGCAACACCGGTCGTAACGTGGAGGGTGTGCCGCTGCTCGGGGACATCCCGATCCTTGGCGCGCTATTTCAGCGTCGGCGCCAGAGCGACCGTCGCACCGAACTGCTGATCTTCATTACGCCTCGGATCGTGAACCGCGCAGAGTCCCTGGGACGCTGATCGGTATCGTCGGTTGACGCCGCCCCCGTGGCGGCCCTCATAGTCCCCCCGCACCAACCATGTCCCACCTTCGCTGGTCCACCGCAGGGGAGTCCCACGGGCCTTCCATCCTCGCGCTGCTCGACGGCGTGCCCGCAGGCCTTCCCCTTCTTGCCAGTGATGTGGATCGCGACCTCGCACGACGGCAGCGAGGTTACGGTCGGGGCGGCCGTATGAAGATCGAGCATGATGTCGTTCGCATCGAGGCAGGAGTCCGCGGTGGCGAGACTCTCGGTTCCCCCATCGCGATGCGGATCGAAAATCGCGACTTCGCCAACTGGCAGGGGAGGATGGGCGCGGATCCATTCACCACGGTGCCCGACCCGGTCACCACTCCACGACCAGGCCATGCGGATCTGGCAGGAGCGCTCAAGTTCGACCGAAGCGACTTGCGTGACGTTCTTGAGAGGGCGAGCGCTCGCGAGACAGCGGCACGGGTCGCCGCTGGGGCTGTGGCGCGTCGCCTGCTCGCGGCGTGTGGCATCTCGGTGCGATCGCGCGTGCTTTCGATCGGGACGGTGCGCGATCGGTCCGTCCTTGACCCGCTCGAATGGGTGCCAGAAGGAGGGGCTGGTGACCGGTTGGAGGCGTCGTCGCTGCGCGTTCTCGATGAGGCCGCGGAGGAGGCGATGCGAGCCGAGATCCTCGCGACGGCGCACGCGGGCGACACGCTCGGTGGAGTGTTGGAGGTGGTTGCCGTGGGCGTCGTCACGGGCCTTGGCAGCTACACCCAGTGGGACCGTCGGTTGGACGGGCGTCTCGCGCAGGCGGCGATGTCCGTGCAGGCGATCAAGGCCGTCGAGATCGGCGAGGGCTGGTCGTCCGCATTGGAGCGCGGGTCGGCGGTGCACGACTCTATCGGTCTTTACGATGGCAGGTATGCCCGAGGGACCAACCGAGCAGGAGGTCTGGAGGGTGGAGTGACAAACGGTGAGCCTCTCGTGCTTCGCGCGGCCATGAAGCCCCTCGCGACTCTGCGCCGTCCGCTGGGATCGGTCGACATGTCCACCCACACGTCAGCCCCTGCCAACACTGAGCGCAGTGACGTCTGTGCCGTACCCGCGGCGGGTGTCGTGCTTGAGGCAATGGTTTGCCTCACGCTGGCTGACGCGTTGGTGGAGAAGTTCTCCGGCGACTCCCTGCGCGAGTTTTTGCGCAACCTGGCCGGCTACCGTGAGCAACTCGTCGGGCGCTGAGCCGGATACCCTCCGGTGCTTGCTTAACGGTCCGCCTGGCGTGGGCAAGAGCTCCGTGGGCAGGGCAGTCGCAGCATCGCTGGGATGGCACTTCATCGACGTCGATGCGACCGTCGAAGCCGAGGCGGGGGCGACCGTCGCAGAAATATTCGCGCGCGACGGTGCTGCGGTCTTTCGCGTGCGGGAGCGGATGGCACTGCAACGCGCGCTGCAGAACAAACGTGTCGTGATCGCAGTCGGAGGAGGTGCCTTGCTCGAGCCCTCCACGCGCCATGAGGCACTCCGTTGCGCCCTTGTGATCACCCTCGGCGCATCAATGAGCACTCTGCTCGAGCGACTATCCGCAGGGCCGGAGCGGCCGCTGTTGCGGGGCGGGCAGCAGGCGTTGGAGGTGCTGCTGGACGAGCGTCGCGTTGCCTACGCAGAGGCACACGCGAGCGTGGACGCGAACGGGCCGATCGAGGTTGTGGCATCGGCGGTATTGGCGATGGTGCGGCGGCCAATGCCGATGGTGATGCCGCTGGGCGAGCGGACCTATCCGGTTCACGTTGGTCCGCTGAACGGGCTCGCGCGCGAGGTCGCAACGCGCACGACATCGGTGCTCGTGACCGACGCGACCGTGGAGCAGCACTGGGGTGCTGTAGCAAAGCGCGCTCTCGGTGGTCGCCCCGCGCTGGTGGTGCTGCGTCCCGGAGAGCGAAGCAAAACCCTTCACTCGGTGGCGCGGGTGTGGAAGGCCGCTGGAACCGAAGGGGCAGACCGTAGCGTGACTATCGCCTGCTTGGGCGGCGGCGTGGTTACGGACGTCGGAGGCTTCGCGGCCGCGACGTGGCTTCGCGGCGTGCCGTACTTATCCATCCCTACAAGCCTGCTCGCGATGGTCGATGCGTCGGTAGGAGGGAAGACAGGCATCGATCTGCCGGAGGGAAAGAACCTCGTCGGAGCGTTTCACCAACCGTCGCTGGTCTGGATCGATCCGGAGGTACTCGCGACTCTGGCGCCCAGGCACTTTCGCGCAGCACTCGCGGAGGTCGTGAAGATCGCGGCAGTGCGCGATGAGCCGCTGCTCGACTGGCTGGAGGCCCACGCGACGATGTTGGGTTCGCGCATTACCCCCTCGGCATTCGCGCCCAGAGGCGTCGTCGAGTCGATGATCCGCCGTGCAGTGCAGGCGAAGATCGACGTGGTGGCCGAAGATGAGCGGGAGTCCGGCGTTCGTGCGCTTCTGAACTTCGGGCACACCATTGGGCACGCGCTGGAGGCAGGTGCAGCGTACCGGGCGCTGCACGGCGACTGTGTCGCGGTGGGCATGCGAGCGGAGTTGAGCCTCGGGGAGGCACTCGGGGTGACCTCCCGAGAGCTCCGGCAACGGGTCGTGCGATTGATAGACGCGCTTGGGTTGGCGCGCTCGGTAAAGGCGGACGGAACCATCGCCGAGGCTGCGCTGCGCTTCGACAAGAAGCGCGAAAAAGGGGTATTTCGGGTGGCCCTCGCTGCAGGGGCAGGGGTGGGGGTGGTCGCCGAGGTGTCCTCCCGTGAACTGATGCTCGCGCTACGTACGGTGAATGAAATTCGTTAAAACTAGGCCGGGTAGCCTATCATCCCCTCATGTGGAACAGGCTAAACGCATCGCGCCCCCTGCTCGGCGCGCTCGCCCTCAGCGGCGTGCTCACGTCATCGGTCGGCTGTATCGACAACACCGTGTCGCTCTACATCAGGCAGGTGCAGTCGCCGACGGTTGCAGGGACGATGTGCACTGTCACGATCGAACCGACATCCCAGGTCATCACCGAGGGGACGCTCGATGTCGCGTTGCGCAACAGCTACACGCTGACTCCGCTGCTCGCCAACCAGTTGATCGCTCGATCGAGCATGGAGCTGCGGCGCGTCGAGACATCGACGCTAAACATCCAGGGCTTCGTCATCGAACTGCACGAGGGATCGCCTGACGGGGCGCTCATCGGCCCGCCGTTCTCGGTCTACCAAAACGTGGTCGTGCCGGCCGCGCTCGCAGCAGGCACGCCCGGCTACGCGTTTGCGCAAATCCAGGTGATCCCGCCGCAGATTGGTGACGTCTTGCGGACCGCGGTCTGTCGAGTCGATCGCACTGGCGTGACCGATGACTGCCCGGTTCCCAGGCTCTCTTCAGTCAACCGCCGGATTCTAGTGAAGGTCATCGCATTTGGCGAGTCGCTGGGGCAAAACAGCGTGGAGTCCACACCTTTCCTCTTCCCGCTGAACGTGTGCTGTGGCTGCCTCATCAACTTCCCGCTTGAAGCCGACGCACCCGCGACGATGGGCGGCGGTGCTGGTCCAGACTGCAACGCAGGCATGCCGATTATTGGTCCGGCGTCATGTGCGGTTGGTCAGGATTTTCCGGTCGATTGCCGGTTCTGTTCGAGTTCACGGCCCGACCTTTGTCAGCCTCGAGGGTACAGCCCAACAGGGATGACCTGCCCTCGCTGATTCCCCGCTAGAGTTCCTGGTAGAACGTCTCGCGCCGTTCGCGCGGCAGCGCGCATCGCACCATCACCCCATCACCGAGAACCTCACAACGCAGCGAGCGAAGCGCCCACGAGCACACCCTCTCGCGGGTCACTGGATCGCTCGCGCAAACTACGGACTGAGGTTGCTCTGCCTCGGGAGCGGCGATGAACCTCTCGCGAGCTTCGCCGCCAAACGTTGGTCCCACAACGGTCAGAGTCCACGACGACGGTCGTCCCGGAAGCAGCACGCGCTCGCAGCCCGAGTATCGAACAGCGATGGACGACTCGACGTACTCGACTGGCGGCCGGGAACGGCGCGGGGCGCCGAGGTTGACGTCGCAGTTCATCAGGAAAGGGTCGGCGGTGCCGGCCCATGCACGCTCCCGCGGCACCATCCCGGGCTGGAATCGCTGGCGGAGAAAGCTCTGGGACCACGCCCAGCCAGAGAGCGCGCTCAGGGAAAGGGCCGCCGCCAGGCCCGCGCGGATCACGAACGCACCGCGCAAGGCGCCGACCACAAAGGCGCCGACCGCGGCGGTCAAAACCATCGCGGCGGTGAGGAAGCGATGTCCCTCGCTCGGGTCGTGGTTGACCTCGACTGACAGCGAGGCCAGCACACCCGCGACCGTAATCCCCGTCACGAACAGGAAAGCGGCGAAAACGTCTCGTCGGCGGGTCCACGCTGCGGCGGCCGCGAGGCCCAATACGGTCATGTAAAACGGGAGCCAGTCGTACTTCGCGACCTCCCAGAAGCGAGCGCGATCGGTGAATGGGACCACGCCGTCGAAGAGAGCGAGGTGCCGGGCGTGGACGACCTCGATCACCGCCGCGGGCCCGCCGGTCGAGAGAGATCCGGCGAGCCCGCGGCTGACCAGCGGTAGGGCTGCGCCGACGGCTGCGACGACCAGCGCACCGCGCCAACGGTGCGGGTAGATCGCGCGCGGCACAAACAGCCAGGTGAGCCCGAGGGCGCCGGCGACCAGGGCGAGAGAGGCCTCGTCGAGCAGTGCGAGTGCGCCTGCGGCGGACACCATCGCGAGGGCGCTGCGCGGGGCGTCGCGATCGTCGGCATCAGGGCGCGCCCGGAGTAGGACTGCGGAGGCGATCGCGACCAGGAAGAACGTCCCCATTGCCACATGCGGCCGGTACGCGAGCGTGGTGAATCCCAAGAACGAGTGTCCGCAGAGGCGCGCAGAGTCGAGCGTCGTGAAGATCTCCGCAGCGGGGACGTTGCGAAGCGTGAAGGGGCTCGCAAAGATAAGTGGCAGCGGGAGCACGAGCGCGGCGGGCCAGGCGAGTAGGCTGCGAAGAGAGGGCCGCGGGTCGCCGAGTCCGTAGGGCTTGAGGCCACCGCAAGCGGCCGCGACCACCAACAGGGCAGAGGCACCAAACAAGAACAGGTCATGCGCGAGCGAGAACGTCGTCGCCGGGTGCAACCGACGGAACGACAGCACTTGAAGCATCGCGGCCTGGGCGTCACCGAGATAGTGGTATCGAAGCTGCGCCGAGGGGAGGAAGACGTTCTCGAAGGGTAGGCGCGAGGTGCGTATCGCGGAGGACAGGGCGATGTGCCAATCGCGGTCCCACATGACGAGGCGCCACGAGAGGGGGAGGTGCAGGGCTACGACACCTATGGCCAACAGGAGCAGCGCCAGCACGGCGGCGGGGTGCGGTCTGGCCCAGGGGCGTGGCGAGCGAGCGAGAACGATCGGGAGTGCGAGCGCTGCGAGCAAGCGCACGGCGAGTACCGCACGGTCGAACGGGATGACCCACGAGAGAGTCACGACGAGCAGGGCGTCGAGGGCCACCGCTGAGGCGACGTCGAGGCTGCGCGCCCAGGTGCCCGCGGGCCGACCGCGCTGGAGCGCGAGCACCAACACTCCGTGCGGGAGTAGATAGAGAAGGAGCGCCAGGGAAGCCCACGATGCGGTCGTCGCCACAAGATCGAGCGTGTACCGTACGGCCTGCATGTGCGGCAATGACGGTGAGGCGTTCGGTGGGTGACGATCCTGACGAGGAGTTCCTGAGGTATTGGGCAGAGATACTGCTCGATCCCAGTGATCCACAGCGAGAGCGCTGGGCGGCGCTGGAGCGCTCGCAGATCGCTCGAAACGAAGGAATTGCCGAGGAGGTTTCCCGTTTCGTATCGCTGCGCGGACGGCGAGTGCTCGACGTCGGGTGTCAAACCGGCGCGCTGCCGATCGCACTCAGTCGCCGCGGTGCGTGCGTGACCGGCGTCGATGTGGACGAAATGTTGCTCGAAGGGGCGCGCCTTCGAGCACTCGGTCATGGGATGTCCCCGACGTTTCGCGTCGCGCGCGCGGAGGTTCTACCTTTCGAGGACGCTTCTTTCGACGTGGTGACCTTCGTCGATGTCATCGAACACGTCGTGGATGCCCGCGCTGCACTCCGCGAACTCGCCCGAGTTCTCCGCCCGGGCGGGACGCTGTACCTGTTTGGCCCGAACCGTCTGTCCCCATCGCTGTGGTTGAGCGACCCCCACTATCAACTTGCTGGGGTCAGCGCGCTGCCGCACTGGCTCGGCGAACTCTACGTGACCCGCGCGCGAGGCTTTCCTCGCTACGACGTGGGCGTGTTGCCCATCGGTGGGCTGGTTGAGCGGTGGCTCTTGCAGGATGGTTTGACGGTGATCGACAGCGCGCGCGACGATGCCGCACGTTGGTGGGATATCCACCTGCCGGGCTTCCCCGGGGGGCGGGGTCTAGCGCGGCTCTGGGGGGCGGTGCGAGTGAGCGCGGCACCGTTGTTTCGACTCGTCGCGCGGCGGGTGTGAGGGGTGTTTCGAGCGCACCCCCCTCTCGTCAGCCTGTGAGCCGCGCCCGCTTCGGGATCACCACCATGCCCTCTTCGGTGACCGTGAATCGCTTGCGGTCTTCCTCAAGATTGAAACCGATCTGCATGCCCTGCGGGATCTCGACGTCCTTATCGACAATGACTCGGCGTAGTCGCGCGTAGCGACCCACCTGCACGCCCTCGAGCAGCACGCACTGCTCGACGTGGGAGAAGGAGTTCACCCGCACCCCAGCGGAGAGCACCGCGCGGTGGATGGCGCCACCCGAAATGATGCATCCGTCACTCACCAACGAGTCCGTTGCACTTCCGACGCGCGCGGTGCTCTGGTCGCTGAAGACAAACTTCGCGGGCGGGTCGAAGCTCATCCCCGTGCGGATCGGCCAGCGTCGGTTGTAGAGGTTGAACTCCGGCTTGATCTCGACGAGGTCCATGTGCGCGTCGAAGTAGGCTTGAATGGTGCCGATATCGCGCCAATAGGTGACGAGCCCCTCACCGGGTATCTCGTTGGTGCCAAAATCAAACAGCATCACCTTGCGCCCGGATTGCACCATCGACGGCAGGATGCTCTTGCCGAAATCGTGAGCGCTATCCTCCTCCATGGCGTCGCGACGTAGCTCGTCGGCGAGCACCTGCGTGTTGAAGATGTAGTTGCCCATGGAGGCTAGCGCCCAGCCCGGTCTTCCCGGGATCTCCGGCGGATTCATCGACTTCTCGACGAAGTCGATCACCCTCCCGTCGGCGTCGATCTGTAGGACGCCGAACGAGCGCGCTTCGCTGACGGGAACCGGAATACCTGCGACGGTCAGGTCGGCGTCGGTGTCGAAATGCCGGTCGAGCATCAACCGGACGTCCATCTTGTAGATGTGATCGCCACCGAAGATCGCGACGTAATCCGGGTTCGAGTCCTCGATCGCGTGGAAGCACTGCCACACCGCGTCGGCGCTGCCCTTGAACCAAGAGAGCCCTGTTCGCTGCTGCGCCGGGATCGTCTCGATGAAGCCGTCGAGAATCGGGGACATACGCCAGGCCCGCGCGATGTGTTCCTCAAGCGAGGCCGACTTGTACTGCGTCAGTACCTTGATCTTGGTGATGTTCGAGTTCACCAGGTTCGACAGCACCACGTCGATGATCCGATAGCGCCCACCAAAAGGCACCGCGGGTTTGGCGCGCTCCAGGGTTAGCGGAGATAGGCGTTTGCCTTCGCCTCCCGCCAACACCATCGCCAATACGTTGGGCGCGCTCCCGCGCGTGCGATTCCAATGTCGCTCGACCGTCGTCTCGCTCATCGCCCGTCCCTCAGTTCATCCATTCAATGCGGCCCTGCGCCAGCTGCGGGACCGTCTCCAATGAAGTACACGACCCCATCATCGCACCCTACTACCAGCAGCCCATCGTCGATCAACGCAGGACTGCCATCAACGTCGGCCGGAAGCGCGACCCGCGCCAGCGTTGTGCCTTCGCGACCAAGCAGCCATACGGCATCGTCCGGTATCCCTACCGCGTACGAGCCATCGACGTCCACCAACGCGCTCGAGGCGACGCCGTAGTCTCTCGTCGGCGGCCCCGGGACCACCCGCTCCCAGCGCACCACACCGCTCTCCCGGTCGATCGCCATCAGCCGGGCGCGCGGCCCGTAGGTGCCCACCATCAGGGCACCATCAAGGCCCAGAGCGACGCCCGCCCGAACGTATCCGCCCAGATCTCGCTTCCAGCGCTCGACACCGTCGCGCGTAATCGCTCGCAATACGCCGTCGTCGCCGCCAACGTACACGGTGCCGTCGTCGCCAATCGCCGGGGGAGCATCGACGTCATCGCGCGTGATCACTGTCCAGCGGACACCACCGTCCGGGTCGATCGCGCGGACGCGGTCATCCTGGGAGCCCATCACCGCGATGCCGTCTTCGGTCACCGCAGGCGATGAATACACTTTCGATCCGAGCATCAACCGCCAACGCACGGTGAGGTCGGCGTCCGTCGCGTAGAGCGATCGCCCCGACGCGAAGCGCAGTGATCCATCGCCCGCGGCGGCCAGGGAGGTGTCTGCGTCGTCGTCCGTGCCCAGGGCCATGCGTAGCGTCCCGTCGGGGCCGAGCATCACGATGCGATCGGCGTCCGAGCCCAGCACCATGGTGCCGTCCGCGCGAACGAGCGGGGTCGTGTAGACGCGGTCACCGGTGTTGACCTGCCACTGGAGCGAGCCATCCCGCGCAAGGCCGTACACCGAACCATCGTGCGACGTGACGACGACCGCGCCGCGGGCGCTCATCACGGGTTGCGACGTGATGCGGCCGCGGGTGACGAAGCGCGCGGTGATCACGGGATGGCGCGGAAGCCGGTAGCCACTCCTCCCCGTGTGCCTCGGGTCGAGACGGAACATCCGTGGCGGCTGCGCCGACGGCGGGGTCTCGAGCACGACCAGGGGAGGGCCTGCTAGTCCGCCGGCGTCAGCCTCCACGGACCGGGCGGGTGTGGGCAGTGAACGATGACAACCACCCGTGGCCAGTGTGATCGAGAGCAGGAAGGGTGCAGCGCGCACGGCGGGATCTCAGGCAGCGGCGGTCTCGAGAGCGCCGCGCGGCAGGACTGCATCGACGATCACGGGCATACCTTCGGAGGGCGTAAGGGTGATGCTGCGTCGCACGGCGTGCGCGGTGTACCCCGGGGCCGCGCGTAGCCACACGCGAGACAGCAGCGTCGCAAGCACCATCTTCATCTCATAGAGAGCGAAGGCCATTCCGACGCACTTGCGAATGCCGCCGCCGAAGGGGATCCACTCGTGGGCCTTGTACTGCCGCCCGATGAAGCGCTCGGGCTCGAAGAGCTTCGGGTTCTGATAGACGCTCGGGTTCTGGTGAACCAGGTGCACCGATGGGGCGAGGGCGACGCCTGCTGGCAAATCGTAGCCTGCGAAGCGCAGAGGCTGCTGCAACACTCGGCCGACCAGCGGAATGACGGGCTGGAGTCGTAGCGCCTCGCGCACCGTGGCGTCGAGGTACTCAAGCTTCGCGATGCGCTCCGGGGTGAGCGCTCCGGCGAGCTGTGCTGATTGAATTTCGGCCAGGAGTCGGTTGCGCACCGCCGGTAGAGCGAGCACCCAACGGAGAGTCCAGGCCAGCGCGGTGGCCGTGGTCTCGTGCCCAGCGACGAGAAGCGTTACCAGCTGATCGCGGAGATCCTGATCGTCGAGCCCACGACCGTCCTCGTCGCGAACATTCACAAACATCGACAAGATGTCCGTTCGTCCGTCGGTGCCGCCGGACCTTCGTCTCGCAATCTCCCCGAGAAGGGCTTCATCCGCAATCTTCGATTCGCGGAGAAACCTACCCCAGGGGCTCCACGGCCCGAGGTCGCGCTGCACCTGCGGGAGCAGCATTGGCGGCCACGATGCGAGGTGGGTCAGCTTCGTGAGTTGGGTCCCGAGGCGTTCGCGCTCCGCCGCGTCGTCCATCCCGAAGACCGTCCGAAGAATCACGTCGAGGGTGATGCCCTGCAGCGGTTCGTGGATGGGAAACACCTTGCCGACGGGCCATCGATCGATGGAGGCGTGGGTGAGTTCGACCATGTCCCGGCCGTACGCATGCATGCGCTCGCCATGAAACGGTGGCATCACCAACTTTCGCATCGCGCGGTGCGGCGCTCCGTCGAGGACGATCACCGAGCGGTCGCCCAGGAAGGGCCGTAGAGCCTCGGCGATCTTGCCGCCGTGCATGTCGTCGCCGGCGCTCGCGAAGACCTCCCGGGTGTGCTCCGGGTTGGAGAGGATCACCAGAGGTGGCATCGCCCCGATGCGGATGGTGAAGGTCTCGCCGTAGCGAGCGCGGCACTCCTCCAGCACCGCCGCTGGCTCCCGCATCCAGCGAAATAGCATCCAGGGCATCGGCGCGGTTGGACCGGGTGGCAGGCTCATGGCGTCGCACCCTAGCGGTCCCTGCTCGCGGCTTCCAGAGCGGTCGGGTACGGTTGCGGACATGAGCGAACGCGCGCAGAGCGATTCGGTGCTGGCGATGTACGGCTTCCTCGCGGGGATCGCGCGGCTCGGACTGCCTCCCTTGATCGACCTTCCGGTGGTACGCACCCTCCGCGCAGCGATGATCGATCGTCTTGCTCGAAGCTATGGGGTGGTGCTGACCCATGGAGCCCGCCGCATCCTCGTCGACATCGAGGAGACGGCTACGATCCGCGGCAACGTCGTCCAGGGCGTGCGCTGGGTGTTTGAGCGTTTCGTCCCTGGGGGCCGAACGGTGGACGCCGTCAACAACGTTTATCGCACGTACGGCGCGGGCTTACTTCTGCGGCGCTATTTCGAAGTGCACCGCACCCCCGCCGACCCGGTATTTTCGGAGATCGAAGCGGAGCGGGTGCGTGCCGCCCTGCGCAGTGGCCTCGCGCTCCTTGAGACCGAAAGGGCGCAGGACCTGGTCGAGGCTGTCGGCCTCCCGATGCGCACGGCAAATGACGTCCCGGGAGCAACCATTCTGGAGCGCTGGGGAGAGGCAGTCGCGGCGACTCTGGCCGAGGCGCCCGCCGCCTGGTTCGAGGTCGCGGAGAAGCGATTCGTCGAGACTCTCGCTCGCTACCGGTGAGCGTGCGCGCGTACAGAGCTCCGGACATGGGCTAAGTTTGGTGGGTATTCCACGTTCCCAGGGTGCTGGTCGGCGCGTCGAGCGCAATCACTAAAATCTCCAATATTTCGCGCATTCGCGCCCGAGGTATGACTTGTCAAACCCCCGCGCGATCGCCGAGTGCGCTAGGGTGGGGCAAAAGCGCGATGCTCGTGGCGGTGGTTGGAGATGTGCACGGAAGATTCTTCCGCGTCGAAGAGTGGATCGACGCGCTAGAACAGTCACGTGGTGAACCCGTGGTGGTTGTTCTCTGCGTCGGTGACGTCGAGACTTTCGCGACGCCCGATGATCACCGACGCAAGGCCACCAAGCGCAACATGCCAGCGGAGTTTGCTGCGTACGCGACGGGCGAGCGCGAGATGGCCCGGCCCTTCTACTTTGTGGGGGGCAACAACGAGAGTTTCGAAGAACTCGACCTGATACCGGAAGGTGGCGATCTCGCGACGAAGGTCACCTATCTCGGGCGGGCCGGGTCGCGCACCGTCGAGGGTATTCGGGTGGGGTTTCTTTCGGGTATCTACGCGCCTACGCGTTATCTGCGCCCGCGGGTTCCGGCCTGTAACGCTGAGACCAACAAACAGGCCGGGTACTTCCGCAAGGACGACGTCGATCAAGCCTGCGCCATTCCGGGTGCGGACTTGCTCCTACTTCACGAGTGGCCTCGCGGCATCGCCGGAGTCGAGAGCGCCGTGGCTGTCGTGGGGGCCCGGGGCATCCGACGGGTGCACTGGCCTCAGGTCGGAAACCCGTACGCAGCGCTGCTGGTCACCCGGTTGCAGCCGCCATGGGTGCTCTGCGGTCACATCCATGTTCCTCACGCCGCAACGCTCTATTGGGAAAATGGCTCGACCACCCGGGTGGCGTGTCTCGATCAGGCGACTCGCTCGGATGGCGGCTTGCTCTGGATGAACGTCGAAGGGCAAACCGTGCGTGAAGTCGGCTGGGGCACGAGTGGCGAGGTCGCATGGCGGGAGGGTGAACCGTGGGACGAGCGGCAATCCGCCGCTCGAATCCGCATCGCAGGCCGAGGGGAATACTAAGCCTCGCGGTATTTGGGGGAGGGAGGGGGGATCGAACGATCCCCAGCAACGCGGTCTCGGTGCTTAAACCCGCTCGATTTCTCAGGGAGTAGAGGCCGTCGGGTCAGCGCAGCAGCGGAAGCCGATCTGGTAATAGACGAAGCCCTCGTTGTGGGAAATGGTCGAAGGTCGGCAGCGTGCGCGGATGTGGCCCCACCATCCGCCCTTCAGTGCTGACCGGAACGGCCTGCCGGACTCGTTGATGGTCCACTCGTCGGCGTTGCCGGTCATGTCATGGACGCCTGCCCAGGAGACGCAGCGGTTCATGGTGCCCGACGGGACAGCCTCGTAGAGCCGCGCGCTCTCGTCTGCGGTGGTCATCGGGTTGCTCAACCGCGGTCGGTTGGGGCGAACCGTCTGGTGGTCGATGCGACACACTCCCGGATCGCGGAGCAAACCCGCGGGGTAAGGGTTCATGTCCGGTCCCTCGCAGGCGAAGGTCCATTCCGACTGGGTGCAGAGGCGCTTCTGTTGTGAGTCGCATGCGCGACTGGCCTCGTGCCAACTCACCATGACCTCTGGCCGGACGCCAGGCTGGTTGGGGTACTCGTACCGGTCAACGCAAACTGCGACCGACCGACGTCGCCCGGTGCAGCGAGACGGCGCAAATTCCGCGCAGCGCATCTGTGTGTCGGGATCGAGCCAGCGGAGGCATCGCTGGTCAACGTTGGTGCAGTATTCCCCCTCCGCGAGCACCATTCCTTCAGGACAGCGCGGCGTCGGAGGCGCCGCCGGAACCACTGCAGGCGCCGATCGCGGGGTCACGACGGCGACCGCCGAACCGTTGCCCGACAAGCGGTCCGGTCCGCGCGCCACACCGTGTGCGCTGAACGACGCAGAGGCCACGACGACGAGAGCGATCACGCTGCCAAGTCTCCGAGAGGGAGTCAATTCCATGAGAGCACCATTCGCGAAGGCCGCACGGTATGGGCCACCCTCAGGCGCCCCCTCCAACGGGTTTGCCGGGTGTCACCATCTCCGTGATCCTTCGTACCTTCACCCAACTACACCTACATTGTATCCACAAGGATTCGACGGGGGTTTGGCGTTGTCGGCATCGACGCCGCTGGGGGTTGATGGCAGGTTGCGCCGAAACTTGCGCTCGGCTGCGGGTAATGCCTGCCGACGCGAGCATCGAGGAGACGAGGCTGACGATGACGACGATTGCGAATGGTTCCGTGGTGGCTTTTGAATACACGTTGCGCGATGGCGCGGGCGCGGTGATTGACAGCTCGCAAGGGGGCGCGCCGATGGTCTACCTTCATGGGAACGGCAACATCGTGGCGGGGCTCGAAGAGGCCCTCCATGGAAAGACCGCTGGGGCCCATCTGAAGGTCACTGTGAAGCCCGAAGATGGCTACGGCGAGTGGCGTGAAGAGATGGTCATGAAGGTCGCCCGCGGGCGCTTGCCGAAGAACCCTGAACCCAAGGTGGGCCTCGAACTGCAGGGCGTCGGGCCGGGCGGCGAACCATTGCATCTCCGGGTGATCGCGATCGAGGGCGACATGATCAGTCTCGATGCCAATCATCCGCTCGCGGGGCAGGAGCTCCACTTCGATGTGAGCGTGCAGACCGTTCGCGAGGCTTCCGAAGAGGAACTAGCGCACGGCCATGTGCACGGCCACGGTGGCGCTCATCACTGAAGTCGATTGGTGTGATCGGGTGCCCGCCCGGGGATGATCCCGGGCGGGCGCGGTGAGAGTCGGGCGGGAGCGATCAAGGGACGACGACGGTGTCTCCCGGGCGCAGCGTGAAGTTCTGTTGCATCTGCCCTTCGAGGATGTCGCTGATTGATACTTCGTAGCGCTCTTCGCGGCCATTGCTGGCGCGCCGCAATACGATGATGCGATCAAGGTTGGCCCCGCGTGCGCCACCGCCGGCGAGGGCCAACGCCTGTACCACGGTGACCGGCATGCGCGACTCGAAGTCCCCCGGTCGGATCACCTTGCCAGTCACGAACACGCGGTAGCTGTGCACCTCCTCCACGACGACGGAGACGCGGGCATCCTGCACAAAGCGGCGGTAGGCCTCGGTAATTTCGCGGGTGATGTCGTTGATGGTCTTCCCGGCGACGGTGAGCTCGTTGAGCAGGGGCAGAGTGATACGCCCGTCGGGTCGAACCGTTACGCGGGTATTAAGCTCAGCGTTGCCAAAGACAGCGATACGGATGATGTCTCCAGAGCCGACACGGTACTCTTGCACCGTGGACTCGATGGGCGGCCATGGGCCCGTGAGGGCAGATCGGCAGCCCGCGAAAGCGAGGAGAACTGCGAGGTAGATCGAGCGCGGTTCACGCATGCGTCGCGATGTAACATATTCAGACAGGGCATTGGGTAATCCGCGCGCCGGCGGATCGTCTCAACCGGAGGGCGGGGCGGTCGGCGCTGCGGTACGGGGGCGCGATCCCATGCCGTCGAAGTGCAGGTCGGGGATGAATGGCAACTCCGCGAGCTCGCCCCACCGGCGCAGGTCATCCTGATCGTAGATTCGAGTGTCGATGAACCCGGAAATCAGAGCCGTTCCGAACGCCAGAATCATCGCAAGCACGGAGACGATCATCGCCATTTTGGTTCGACCCGGAGGCTCGGGCTCGATCGGGCGCGACGCCGCGTCGAGGGTGCGAATCTGCTCGCCACCACTCAACTCGGCGCGGCGCATGTCGGCCTGACGGTCGAACTTGCGACGGAGGAGCTCCTGGTAGCTGGTGCGGGTCGTGGTGACGTCGGTGCTGAGTCTGTCAAACTCCGCCTCAACTGCGACGATATTATTACGGGTAAGGGGATTCACCGCGCCAGGGGACGGAGTCGGCGTTGGGCCACCGCCCTGAGCGACGCTGTCCCCACGCTGGCTGTCCACTAGCTCCGCCCGAGCCTGCTGAATCTCGCGATTAATCTGCTCGATGCGCTGCTCGCGCTCGGCCTGGGACAGGTTTTGCGCAGACTGCTGCGCGCCGCGCTGGTGGGTAACCGCTGAGTTGAGTTGCGCAACCATGCCCTGCAACTCGCGCTCGGCAGCAGCGCGCGTGGGGTAGTCCGGGGTGAGGCCGCGCGCCCGAAGGCCCTCGACTTCCGCGGTCTTGTTGCGCACCCGTTCGCGGAGCGCTTGTAGCTCCGGTGCCTCGTCGGCCGTCGGGGCGCTTGGCTGTGACGGGTTACGCATCGACTCGAGGCTCGCGTTGAGCTGCGCCAGTCGCGCCTGCAGCCGACGCGTTCGTTCCGACGAACGAGAGTTGGCCTCGGGCGGCCGGGTGGGGCTGGGGCCGTTGGGACCGATCTGGATCCGGGTCCCGCCGCGCCGCGACCGAACGTCTTCGACCATCGTCTGGTTGGCCATGACGAACTGGTCGAGCGAGTCCTGCCTCTCAGCGAGCGATCCTTCGAGTTGCCGTAGCTGGGCGTCTACGGTCTGTAGCGCCTCGCGCGCCCGTTCGACCGCGGTGTTTCGCCGGGCATTCACGAACAGGTCTATCAGCCCCTGCACCACGCGCTGGGCATCCTCAGGATCACCGTACTTGAACCCGATCTGCACCGTGTCGGCCTGAATGTTTCTATCGAGACCGCCCCAGAAAAGTTCGGCCAGCTTGGTGTCGGAGGTCTTCCCCTGCAACAGCGGGTAAAGATGCAGCCGCGAGATGAGCGAGATGATATTCGTTCGCGATCCGTAGACCTGCGAAAGCCGATTTTCGATCGAGCGCTGCACCTCTTCGGCACCCGGGCCATTGCCGTCCGCCCGCTCCTGCTCCTGCACCTGAAAGCGTGCCTCGGAGCGGTAGGTGCGAGGCCGCGTGACCACCCACGCCATCCCGACTAGCAGGATCACGCTAAACACCGCCAAGCCTCGCTTCCAGTACCGCAAGCCCCGGCGCGCCAGCGCGCCATAGGTGGCCAGAAGGTCTTTGATCGAGAGCGGCTGGTCTTCCTTTTCTCCCAAGGTCATGGGTTGGATTCTCCCTGCGTAGCGTGGCCGTTGTCGCCCGTTGCTTCACCCGATGGCGGGGAGACGGGGGCAACCGGCGCATTGCCATGGTTCACCGGCGTGGTCGATCGTTGGGTGCCACCGTGTGTGGTGGGCTGCGTGGAGTTGCGGGGACGCGGGGCGTTTGGATTCACCGGCGCCTCTGGATCGACGGGTGCGTTTGGGTCGTTGCTGCCCGGCGTGGGCAACCAACCGGAGCCCGCTTCGCCGGAAGTCGAAGACGGCTCATCTGGGGATGCGAGGTCGAACGGATCACTCGTGGCCCCGCCATCTTCGCCGCCGCCGCCGCTCGCACTGGCCGCGCTCCCTCCACCGCCATGGGCGTCCTGGAGGACTTCGAGTTCTTCGTAGGGAATGAGTGGCTCGGTGACTCCGTCGTCCTCGCTGCCGAGCGCGAAGGTGATCCCGGCCATCCCGACATGGCGGACGATCTCCGTGATGACCCCGGGGATCACCGCATCGATGTCGGAATACAAGAAGTTGTAACGAGCGAAGAACGAGAGCCGTCGCCCGATGATGAAGCGGACGCCCGCGAGCGCCGACAGATTGACTGAAGCAATCTCTTGAGTGGCGCCTGGGCGTGCGCCCGCGGAGGTGTCTGCATTCTCGGAGGTGCCGTAATCGACGGTGACGTCGGCAGTGAAGGACACGATCCCTTCGCCGGGACGCCACAGGGCGCTGAGGTTGCCGCCCCAAACCCGGCCGGTGCCACCCGCGAGCACCCGGCTCGTGGGACAAGCGCCACCCGACGGGACGGGGATCGCGCAGTTTGTGGTGCCGACGATCGCATACTCGTATCGGGTGCCCAGACCGAAGGCGAGGTGCTCATCCGGGACCATCACCGAGAGTGCGACGTTGCCGTACGGGCCGACGAAAAATTTGGAAGTGTCGTTCTGGTCGGCGAGGGAGTCCACGCCGCCAAGAACCGTCAGGGCGGTGTGATCGCTGAAGAAGTGACGCAAGCCGGTGTAGCCGACGATGCGAGGGACCCAGTCCGCGTAGCCATCGACGAGGAAGTACTCCCCGCGCGCGGCGGCGATGCCGACGTTGTTGTCGTTGAAGTCGTGTGCGGCCTCGAGGGCTGACACAAACGTGAGCATGTTGTTGCGCGCTAGGTTGTCGGGGATATCAACCGCGTGGCGTCCTAGGATGCCGCCGAGGAGTGAGGCTCGCCAGGTCTCCGAGAAGTTCCGCTGCGCACGAAGCTGCCCCGTATATTCACCGAAAATCCCGCGCTGAAACGACAGGAAAGGACTTCCGCCGCGCCCGAGTAGCAGTGACGATTGCCCGAGTGAGTAGCTGCCTTCACCCTCGATGAGCCAGTCGTCGCTCGGTTCGATGTGGAGGGCGTAGCGGGTCAGAGACACGAAGTCGCCCTCGTCGAAATTCCGCCCCTCCCCCTGGGTGAAATAATATTCGCCGCGGGTGCGCAGCAGTTGCCGCACCGTGTCTCCTCGGTGCCCGATTTGTAGATCGACTGCACCGCGTGTGAGCGCACCGTCGCCGTATGACAGCGTGCGTTGATCGAGGACGGTGGAGTCGTAGCCTCCCGCGAGCTCGACCCCCGCCGCCGCGGCGAGTTGCATGGGCACCGCCACCACCAGGGCCAGGGTTGAGGCAACCATCGTGAGTCCGAAACATCCTTCCGTGCGGTGTTTCGAGCACCCGCTATCGCCGGGCGATATGGCATGATGCTCTGCGCATGTCGAGTATCCGTCGCGACGCGCAGGAGTGATCGCCCACGATGAACCGCCTCCTCCAGGGCGCATTGGCCCTGATGCTGACCGGCCTCGGCGTTGTCTCCTACAAAGCCTGGCGTTACCGCAGCGATGCGCAGACGTGGCACGACCGCTGGCTGGGGTTGCACAGCGACCCGGCCCACCGTTCGCGCTATCGCGCCGAAAACGAGCGCATACGCAACGAGGGGGTCGTCCCTGGAAGAGTGGTTTTCCTAGGGGCGAGCATCACTGATCAACTCGACCTCGCGGGGGAGTTTCCCGGCGTCCCATTCGTCAATCGCGGGGACACCGGACAGCTTGTCTGGCAGCAGTATCTGCGCCTCGAACCCGATGCCCTTGAGCTCCGACCGGAGATGGTCGTGATCAAGATGTGCGCGATCAACCTGCTCCCCGACGCGCCTCCCTTCGAGGAGACACAGTTTTACTTCGCACAGATGGCCGATCAGGTGCGCTCGCGTCACGTCAAGTTGGTCTTCGCTACGACGGTGCCGGTCTCTCGCGCGTGGGATCGCGCAGAGGCAGATGGCACCGCGACCCCGAAGATTCGGCGCTTCAACGAGTGGGTGCGTGATCAGGCGCGGATGCGTCGCGACATGCTCATCGACTACGCGTCGGTGCTCGCCGACGATGAGGGTTACCTCCCCGACGCGCTTACCGACGACGGGCTGCATCCCAACCGGGCGGGTCGGCAGCGAATGGTCGGACTCATCCGGGCGGTGCTCCTCGAAGGGCGCGGTGGCATCGCGCCAACCGGTCCGATTCCTGTCGGTGCGATTCCGGCGGCAGACGTCGGCGAGTTGCGAGCGCCGTCCGCAGTGGCCGTCGATGCGGGCCTGGCCGGCCAGCATTATCGGGGAGCCCAGCCTCCAGCCGAACCCAAGGTCGACTGAGGGCGATGGCTCCGACGGTCGTTCTTTCGTTCCTCGATGCGCCGGTGGTCACGGGTCCGGCGCGGGGACTCATCCATCTCGCGCGCGCTTTGCCGCCGGACGTGCGCCTCCATGTGGCGATTCTCCGCGGCCGCGGGGCGGGTCCGGCTCCTCCGCTCGACGTGCTCTCGGACGGTGCGCTCACGGTGCACGAGATCCAGGAGCGCGGCGCGTACGACCCGACGATCGTTGCGCGAGCGCTGAGCATCGCCTGGCAAATCAACGCGCGGGTGCTCCAGAGCCACTCGTATAAACCGCACCTGATCGCGATGGCCGTGCGGGCAGCGAAGCGCGTCCCGTGGGTGGGCCACCACCACGGCTGGACCGCCGAGAGCGAGAAGGTCAAGCGCTACCACCGCATCGATGCGTGGTCACTGCCGCGGGCCGATCGTGTGGTCGCCGTCGCCCAGAGCGCGCGCGAAATCGTCGTGCGTGAGGGCGTGCAGCCTGATCGCGTGGTGGTGATCCCCAACGCCGTCGATGCGCGCGACCTCGAGACGCCGATGACACGCGGAGAAGCCCGCGCAGCCATGGGAATACCTCCCGATGTATTCGTGGCCGCGGTGGTGGGGCGGCTCTCACACGAGAAGGGTCAAGACCTTGCGCTGCGAGCGCTCGCGATGGCCCGCGCACAGGGGGCTGAGGTGACCTTCGCGCTCGCGGGCGACGGCCCCGACCGCGCGATGCTCGAGGCGCTTGCGAAGGATCTGGGCCTGGGGGTTGCGGTGCGCTTTCTAGGGCATCAAAAACAGGTCGGCGTGGTGTACCGGGCGAGCGACATGCTGGTGATGCCTTCGCGCTCAGAGGCCATGCCTAACGCTCTGCTCGAGGCGATGTCCCTGGGGCTCCCGGTGGTGGCGACGCGCGTCGGCGGTGTGCCTGAGGTCGCCGACGACGGCGAAATGGCGTGGATCGTCGAGCCGGAGTCTGCAGAGGCCATCGCCCGGGCGGTGGTGGACTGCGTGGCGCGGCCGGACGAGCGGGCGCGGCGGGTTGCCCTGGCGCGGGCACGTACCTGGGAGCGTCACGACCCTTCGCGGCGGGCGGATCGTTACCTGGCCTTGTATTCCGCGCTCGGCATTCGTTGACGTTTCAGGCGGCGGGAGGAACACCCGATGGACATTCGGCGTTTGGTGAAACTGGTGGCGCTTGCGGCGGCGCGCGGTGCTGTATTGCCTCTTGTGGTGGCATTTCGAGCGGAGACGCGTGGGGCAGATGAGCATCGGATGCGCACCCTGTTCGCGGGGTACTCGCAGGGGCTCGCGATGGTGCCGGGGCTCAGCGGGCAACTCGTTCGTCGGGCCTTCTACGGCGCGGTTCTGGCGGAGTGTCACGCGGACTCGTGCATCCAGTGGGGGACGACTTTTTCGACGCCCGACGCAGTGGTGTCGAAGGGCGTGTACATCGGCGCAAACTGCAGCATCGGGCGGGCGCTTCTCAGCGAACACGTGACGCTCGGCTCCAACGTTCACGTTCTCTCTGGGAAGCACCAACATGGCTTCGACGACCCCGATGCGCCCGTGCAGGATCAGCCCGGCCGCTTCGACCAGGTGCGCATCGGGCGAAATACCTGGCTTGGTAATGGCTCGCTGGTGCTGGCCAACGTTGGGGACCGCTGCGTGGTGGCCGCTGGCTCCGTGGTGGTCGATGCGGTACCCGACGACAGCGTGGTGGGCGGCAATCCAGCGCGAATTCTGCGGCGACGCGACCCGGTGAGCAAAGCCTGGGTGCGTCCGTCGTGAGGGTGCTCGCGCTCACGCACCGCACTCCGTTTCCTCCTGACAAGGGCGACAAGATCCGCACGCACCACCTGCTCACGCGCCTCGCCAGGCGCTGCGAGGTGCACCTCGTGGCATTCGCTGAACCGCCGTCGGATGCGGGCTACGCCGCGCGACTGCGTCGGCACTTTGCGTCCGTGACGTTGGTTCCGATCGATATGCGCTGGCAACGATTGAAGGCTCTCCCGGCACTTTTGGGGAGTCGACCGCTGACGTTGCCTGCGTTTGGGAGCGTGCGGTTGCAGTCGATGGTCGACCGCGCGGTGCGTGAACTGCGCCCGGATGTAGTCTTCGCCGAGAGCACCTCGATGGCGCCGTATGCGCTGCGGCACGAGGAGATTCCGCTCGTGATGGACTTCGTCGATGTCGATTCGGCGAAGTGGCGCGCGTACGCCGAGAACGCGAAGTTTCCGATGCGTGCTGTCTACCTCCGCGAAGCGTCGACGCTGGAGGCATACGAACGCGAGGTCGCGCGGCGCGCAGTGATCTCCACGGTCACCGCCGATCGTGAGTTACGTCTACTCGCGGCCCTGGCGCCGGGCAGTGACACGCGCACCCTCGCAAATGGTGTGGACACGGACTACTTCCGTCCGGCGGTAGCGCCCGCGGAGGACGCGTCGGCGGTTTTCTTCGGTGCGATGGACTATCACGCCAACGTGGAGGCGGCGGTGTTCCTGGTGCGCGAGGTGATGCCGCGGGTGCGTGCGGAGTTCCCGGGCTTCCGAGTGGTGATCGCGGGTTCGCGACCGACCGCGGAGGTGCGAGCGCTGGCGTCCGTCGAGGGCGTGACGGTCACCGGATACGTCGAGGATATTCGTGGAAAAGTGACTGATTGCGCGGTGTGCGTCATCCCGCTGCGGGTCGCGCGCGGCGTCCAGAACAAGGTGCTCGAAGCGATGGCGATGGGCGTCCCGGTGGTGTGCTCGCCCGCGGCGGCGGAGGGCATCGAGGCCGACGCCGGGACCCATCTTCTGGTCGCTCCCTTCGGCGGGCAAGGAGGGCCGATCGCGGAGGCGGTGCTGTCGCTCCTGCGCGACCGCGGGCGCGCGCTGGCAATCGCTGAGGCTGCACGACAGCGGGTTGAGGCGCGCTACGGCTGGGAGCCGCGGTGCGACGAGTTACTGGGGATGTTGACCGAGGCGCGCGATCGACGGGCGTAGAAGCTGATTCGACGGCGCCGCTAGACATCTCTGACACGGGGCTACACTGCGCCGATGCAAGACCGTCCGACGGACCCGACCATGAAACTCCTCCTTGAAGCGCTGGCGCTGGCACCGGACAACGCGCCTCTCCGGATGCACGTCGCAGTCGCGATGGAGAAGGCTTCACAACCGAGGGACGCGCTCGCACACTTCGAACGGCTTATGGGGGATACGGCACTCGGGCCGGATGCGGGACTCGGCGCCGCGCGCTGCTCGCTGAGCCTCGGTGACCTCGGCGCCGCTTTGGGATTCGTGAATGGCGTGCTCGCCTCGGTGCCGCAGCACGCGATGGGCCTGCTGCTCCGAGCGCGGGTGCACGAGCGGCGTAACGATCACGGTGACGCGCGCCGTGACTACGAGCGGGCCGTGCACCTTGATCCTGACCTGGCGGACACTGCTCTGTGGGACGCGCTGCTGCCCGCGCGTGAAGAGGCAGCCGGGGCGGGCGCACAGGAGCCTGCGACGGCGGCGCGAGGGGGGGTGTCGTTCGGCGATGTAGGCGGCCTCGAGGACGTGAAGGAGCGCATCCGTATGCGGATTGTGCTGCCTTTCCAGAAGCCCGATCTGTTCGCGGCCTTTGGGAAAAAGGGCGGTGGGGGGATGTTGTTTTATGGGCCTCCCGGCTGCGGAAAGACCTTTCTCGCGCGGGCCACGGCGGGGGAGTGCGGTGCGCACTTTGTCTCCGTCGGGCTGCACGAAGTGCTCGACATGTGGATCGGCAACTCCGAGCGACAGTTGCACGCGATCTTCGAGGACGCCCGTCGACGAGCGCCCACGGTACTGTTCTTCGACGAGGTCGATGCCCTCGGGATGCAGCGCGCGAAGTTGGTGACCGGCGCGATGCGTGGAGTGATCACCCAGTTCCTTGCGGAACTCGACGGGTTTGCGAGTCGCAACGAGCGGGTTCTGGTGCTCGGCGCGACCAACACGCCGTGGGATGTGGACTCGGCGTTTCGCCGACCGGGGCGATTCAGTCAGGTGCTGTTCGTTCCGCCGCCCGATCGTCCCGGTCGCGCGCAGATCCTGAAGTTGAAGCTCGGTGAAAAGCCCCAGGGTCCGATGGATTTCCTGCGTCTCGCAGAGATGACCGAGGGCTGGTCTGGCGCCGACCTTGAGAACCTCATCGACGTCGGCGCGGAGTCCGCCATCGGAAAGAGCCTCGCTTCGGGCAGGGTTGAGCCCATCACGATGCCTATGCTCGAAGCGGCGCGCGCCCGGCTACGACCATCGACTCGGGAGTGGTTCGGGACGATCCGCAACCATGTGCAGTTCGCGAACGAGTCGGGGCAGTACGACGAGGCTGCCGACTATATGCGCCGACACAACCTGATGTGAGCGATGGGGTGAAGCCTGAAATGGTGCCGCTGATGCTCCATGGACGGCACGCCGTTTAATGCCCGGAGATTGTGTCGAAATAAGGTTGTTTATTTCGCCGTTGCGAAAGAGCTCTCGTCACGACATCACCCCAGTCAGCGATCTTGTAACTGCAGAGACGACGATCCATGAGCGTTTCAGCAAAGCTCGCGGGCGACCTGACGGAATGGGCCCGGCGGCTCTTCCTGGCGAGCGAAGTCCTCGCGTTCGGGTACGGCGGTGTCACTGCAATCGGGCGCGCCACGCCACTTAGGCGTCTACGACCTGAAGCAGAACGAGGCCTGGGTGAGCGTCGGGATCAGCCACGATGCCGGCGAGTTCGCGGTGCAGACGGTCCGCACATGGTGGAAGGGAATGGGGGTGCAGAAATATCCGCCTGCCACCTCGCTCTTAATCAACGCCGACGGTGGCAGAAGCAACGGGTATCGACCGAGCTTCTGGAAGCTGGAACTGCAGGGCCTCGCCAACGAGCTGGGTTTCCCGATCAAGGTCTGTCACCTGCCGCCTGGGACGAGCAAGTGGAACAAGATCGAGCCTCGGTTGTTGTCGTTTACTAAACAGAATTGGCGATGCAAGCTGCTGGTCACGCACCAGGTCATCGTGAGCGGCATCGCGCTCACCGCGACCACGACGGGACTGCGCGTGCGAAGCCAGATCGACTCCCACGTCTACGCCAAAGGCCGCCGTGTCCCCGACGCGCAACTCGCGGAGGTCCCTGTTGAGCCCAATGCCTTCCACGGCGAGTGGAACGACGCGATTCATCCTGCGGATGAGCACGCACGGACAGACCGTCTACTATTTCCAGTCCCTTGCTAGCCGACCCTCTTTCTGGGCCTTTGCTGGCGCTGCACAACGCGCGCGAAGTGCTTGACGGAATCGTTCAAGAGGGCCAGCGTGGTCGGCTGAAAGGACGGCGACGATGAACATTGCAACACTTGGAGAGGTCGTCTCCCGAAACGTCCGGCAGGTTGTATCGTCGGTTCCGTCTTCTTCGACTGGTCCGGAAGCCACTTCTGGGTCGTCGTCCGAGGGTGATTCGGCTTCGGTGTCGGGTCCTGCACGGACGCTCTCGAGGCTTCAGGAACTGGCGAAGACGGATCCCTCTCGCTTCAAGCAAGTGGTAACGCAGATCTCCGATCGCCTGACCACTGCAGCGAAGGAAGCTTCGAGCCCCGAAGAGCGAAGCTCATTGAAGGGCCTCGCTAGCAGATTTTCGTTGGCGGGCGAGGCCGGTGACGTGGCGGTTCTGCGTCCGGGTGCGGGGGGTCTGCCGGGTGGGCTTCCGTCCGACGGTACTCGGCCCTCTGCCGGTGGTCTTCCGCCGGGCAGCGGTTCAACCGACTCTAACTTCAAGATTGTCTCTCCGACGAGTTCATCCAGGCCCAGCACCGAGCCAGGTGACACAAACGACGGCGGCACCGTCTCAGATGTTGAGCGTCAGGCCGCCAACACCAAGCAGGCTGCCGCCACGCGTCAGGCTTACCTGCGTGCCGAACGCGCCTATGAACGGAACAGCGGTGCCGGTCGAACGGCGGATCTCTCCGCCGTCTCCTCGATCGTGGATGCCGCACTGGGCACCAGAGCGCGCGCAGCGTAATCGACATCTCGCTGGGCCTCGTACAGGCGATCCGGCGCGCAGCTTAATCCTCCAAGTCTCAGAGCAGCCAGCGGCAACTTCAGCCACTCGCCCGCACGACTCACCATGGGTGCGTCATCGAAGAGTAGCGACCATAGAGGGTCGCCTCCCTCCACAGCCACACCCTCCAGAAACGCCGCGTCCAGTGTCGGGATCTTCAGTGACTGAAGGAGACCCTGAGATGCCTTGACGAAGAGCTGTAGTCTTCGGTCAGAGACGCCGGCGACGCGCGCTTCTTCGATCCAGACCGATCCGCCCTCCACGGTGGCACTCACGACAAACTCCTGCACCGTGGCCGTTCGGTACAGCGGGGAGAGTCCCACGCGGAGCCCCCGCTCCTCGATGGCCTCAGGCGCGAGCCCGTGTCGGCCTGCGCGCAGCTCCACCCACGACGTGTCGGCCATCGTCGCTACGATGTAGATCCATGTCGCGGCGAGTTCGTCCGCTGGTGGCAACACGAGTGCTCTGCAGGGGAGCGCGCCGCGAACCGCCTCCGCCAGGCGCTCTGCGGATCCCGCAGCGAAGACCGATGCGCTCGGCCACCACCGCGGCGTTTCCCGCTTCCCGTCGGCGAACGCTCGCAGCGCGACCTTCGTCGCCTGCTCGCGTTCACGCTCTCGTGTCTTCGTGATTCCGCAGCTCGCGCCGCAGGTGCCCATCAGTCCACTTCGAGGGCACGCAGAATGCCCATCAACTCGGGCGCCAGCAGGGCACCGCGCCCATCCGCCAGCAGCCCCGAGATATCCCGTCGCGCACCCTCGACTGCGCCCTGGAGCGATTCTTCGCGTCCATTGCGCGCTCGCAGCACGACGGACTCCGACCTCGCGAGGCCAAGGGCCTCCTCGGTCTCCGCGAGGCGTCGTGCCGTTGCCTCGAGGTCGCGCATTGCCCGGTCCAGACGAAATTGAGCGCCATGCAACTCTTCTGCGTTCTCCCGCGCATCACTGAGCGCGCGGGACAGACGAGCGATCTCGGACTCCAGCGCAGAGGTGTCGATTGCCTCTGCGAGCACCGCCCGCGGCGTCGTCAGTGAGCGCTCGGCCTCATCCAACCGCATCCGCAGTCCCTGCGCTTCCGCCTGCAGCAGCTCCTGCGTGTTGGTCTGCGCCGTCAACGAAGCACTCAGCTCCTGCGTCACATGGGTGCCAGCCACGGAGAGCGCCTGCACGAGCCGCTCGACCTCCAGTTCGAGCTCCGCAACACGGCGTTGGAAGGCCGTGCGTGCGCCCTCGAGCTCCACTCCCCGCTGCTGTACGCGGCCCTCCAGGCTCACGTTGAGTGCGTTGAGCCGGGCCGCCTCATGGTGACCCTCCGCTAACAAATCCCGATCGTGCTCCCGTCCTGATCGCTCTTCCGCGAGTGCCCGGTCAAGCTCGGTGAGCTGCTCTTCGCACTCACGAACTCGCGTAGACAGCCCACGGATCATCCCCTCGTAGCTTGCCTCCTTGACCTCCCACTCCGAGGTGCTCGACGTTGTGATCTCCATCGAGGTCATCGTTGCCGCGGCCTCGGCCAACTTCCAGCGCAGTTGCTGTGCCTCGCCCGCGACTGCCACTAGTTGCGCTTCAAGGGAGTCGCGCTCGTCGGCCACCTGCGCACGCGCGCGGTTCGCCTCGGCAACACCCGCGCGTAGCGAAGCGAGCTCCTCTGCCGGCAATCCACCTCGCTGTACGGTCAGCGAGAGTTCGCGTGCGGCCTCGACTGCAAGCTGGTGGAGATCCTCCGCTCGCTGCAATTCAATCGCCCGCGAGGCAAGTAAGGTCTCGACCCGCAGAAACTCGGTCTCAGCCTGTGCCCGCGCGGCGCGCTCGCCCTCCAGCGATACCTGCAGCGCGGCAAATTGTTCGTGCGTCGGCCCTTCCGGCTTTGGCGGTGCCACCAGCACCACGTTTGCGACCGGAGCGACGATGGGCTCTGGCCGCGCGGCCAGTTCGTCGAGCTGTTCGCGAAGTTCGGCCTCTGTCGCCTGAGTCTCGTCGATCTCGCGAAGCAGGTCGCCCTCGCGCTTCATCGCTGCGTCGAGCGCCGCCTGGACGACCATCACGTCCGCGCCGAGCGCCTTCACGCGAGTCTTCGATTCTTCTAGTGCGGTCTCCGCCGAAGCAACCCGCGCCTGGGCCCCGATGAGATCGGCTGCGAGCGATGCTGCGCGCGCCTCGGTGCCCGCCAGCGACGACTTCACTCGATCCAACTCGGGCTGCAGGTCGGGACCCCTGGGCAACTCCGGGGCGCGACGGGTCATCTGCACTTCGAGCTCGATGCGCTGCCGCAACTTGCGCTCGTCTTCGAGTTCCTTCTGCAGTCGCACCGCCTTGTCGCGCGCCTTGCGGTGCTCGTCTTCCAACTCCTTCAAGCCGTGCTCGAGCCGCTGGAGCTTCACCCAACGCTCCGCGCTCGCCTGCTCGACTTCCTTCAACTTCTGGTCGCGTTCGGCGACTTTCGCCTCCAGGTCACCACGCGCGGTCACTCGCAAGGAGTGCAACACCTCCGGAGCGACCTGCACCACCGCGAGGGCCTCGAGTGCAACCGGGCTGTCCGATGCCACAGCGATAAACGCCTCGGGCTTCGGTGGGTCACCATCGATGAGCCGCGTGTCGAGACCGACACCATCGGCCGCCTCGCCGAGCGTTGCGAGCGTGTAGCCCACGAACGGACCACGACCCACCATGCGCACGGTGCCGAACCGCGAGGCGCAAAGCTCGTGCAACTGCGCGTAGCCCATTGGCGATGAGCGTCCGGAGACCTCCATCGGCACCGGCGCGTCTTCGGGCTCGGCGCCGACCACGAGTATCCCGTCCGAGCCGAGTGCGCGACGGGCTTCGTCGAGCACCGCCACGAGCGAGGGCACCGCGGTGGCGTCGGGCACCACGATGACGTCGAGCTTTCCATGGAAGGCAGCGATGGCTCCGGGAATGAGAGCCCGCACCGCGACGTCTTCCGCGACGCCGCCGAAGCAGATTACGGTGTGTGCTCCGAGCGCCCGTGCGCGGTGCGCGACGTCACCTGAGGACGTCCCGACCACGGCGATGCGCCGGCCAGTAAAGAGTGGGGAGAGGTACGCGAGCAGGGCGTGATCCGCGAGGCGCGCGCGAAGGGGCGAAGGCGATGCGTGGCTCATGTGCGTTTGGGCGGCGGAGTCTAGAGCAGAACCGCGCCGCCGTGGGGACGCGTCGTGACTACGAGCTCACAGCGGCCGAAGCTTTCTCGATCAAGGCCGCCAGTTCTCCCTTGGAATGCAGCTCGCGCACGATGTCGGCCCCGCCCACGAACTCTCCACCGATGTACAGCTGCGGGATGGTCGGCCAGCTGGCGAACTCCTTGATGCCCTCGCGGATGGTCGGATCGGCGAGAACGTTGACGGTCTCGTACGTGGCCTTGTTGGCGTTGAGCACCTGCACCACCGCGCCGGAGAACCCGCACTGTGGAAAGTGCCGCGTGCCCTTCATGAACAACACGACCTTGTTGCCATTGAGGATGTCCGTGATGCGCTGCCGAGTTGATTCATCCATTGCGATGCTCCGGTCGTAGGGGGAAAGGGGTTGTGACGTGACAACGGCGGGCTGTCGAGCGCCCGTCGCGAATGGTGTTGCTCGGTGGCTAAGGGGTTCAGCGAAACGCCAGCCCGACGCCCACGGTGGTGGTCCACTGCGTGTAGTTGTCGAGGCTGATGGGGGCTCGGGTTGGCGCGCCGGCAGTAGCGTTGGTGGTCAAGGGACGACCGGCGTCCGTCGGCGGGGTCGTTGTGAATGTAGGATCGCCCAGGTCAACGGAGAACTCCGCCGTGACCATCAGGATTTCCCACTGCATCTGCAGTCCGAGGAAACCGCGTGTGCGAAGGATGCGCATCGGTTGGAAGACCGCGCTGTTGCGAGTGTCGTTGAGGTCGCCCGGTAACGTCGGTGTGGGAAGCGTACCGCCGCCGTTACAGATGACCTGCCCGACGAGGCCCGAAGGCGATCGGTCGGCGCCGGTGCGAGTGTCGGCGATGTAGCGCGTTTGCGGGCGCGGGCACTCGGACTGAGCGCTGCGCGAGGGCGTGAGGTCGATGACCCCGGAGTCACCGAAGATAAACATCCCCTGCGCACCCACGTAGGGGCTCAATCGGACCTGGCCGCCGAGGGTGAAACGCTTGGACACAACAGCGTCGATACCCACCACCGTCAGGGACATCTGAGCCTGGCCCGCGAGGGTATTGACCGACCCGCGCACGGCCACGTCGGGCAGCCAACCGAGCCCGTGGTGGAAGCCCTCGAAGAGGGCCCAGCGGAGATCGAGTCCGATGGCCCAAATACCACTGGTGTGAAGGTGGCTGAGTTGCGTGCCGAGCTCGAAGCCAAAGGGCAGCCCCTTGCGCACGTGCACCCGGGAAACGAGCGCCGCAGAGTCACCGTTGTCGCGGCGAGTGCTCGTGTCGCTATTCACGTTGGATGCGGCAGTCCCCTCGGTGCCTCGACGCCAGTGCTCGCCAGTGCTCTGGAGATTCGTCACCGCTACCTCGTAGCCGACGTATAGGCCGGAGGTTCCGAGGGTCATCGCGGGCGCAGCGAGGGAGGGGGCGAGCGCGGCGCCGAGCTCATTGACCAGGTTGGCCCACAGCTGGTTATCGGGGAAGCACTGCGCGTAACCCTGACCGTCTGCACCTGTAGTGGAGGCCGTTCCGCAACCACCGCGGAAGGCCCAGCGTGATGGCTCGTAGCGCACGCCACCATTACTCCACTGTGTATTGTTGTAGTAGCTGAGGCGGTTGAGCGACAGGTCCATCGGGTCGGCCGACGCCGTCGCGCCCGCCAGCACCCACGCGGTCGCGAACATCCAGCAGGAGCGTCGTCGAGAGGTCAGTACCATCACCGTAGGGGCGGACCGTATCATCGCGCGATCGTGCGAATCCAGCGTTGCCTCGGTCGAGGGGAGGCCGCTTCGCTGAGTCTTCGCTCGGTGAGCGTTCGTCACGACGCCCCGCTGCCCTGCGCACCGTTGCCTTGGGCGCGACGCACGTGTCATCACCGTTCGCGAGAGAACACCCGCCGATGCCCACCCCAAAGCTCCGCGTAGCTCCGATGATTTCCCCGTTCCAGGTGGTGCTGGTGGAGCCGGAGATTCCACAAAATACAGGCAATATCGCGCGACTCTGCGCCGCCACACAGAGTCCGCTTCATCTGGTTGGCCGCCTGGGTTTTCGCATCGACGACCGCAGCGTTCGACGCGCCGGCGTCGATTACTGGCACCTCGTGACTCTGCTCACGCACCCAGACTGGTCTACGTTTGCGCTGACGCACGCGCGCACTTGTCCTCCGGGTCGAGTGCGTCTTTTCAGCGCCACCGGGCAACGCAGTTACCTCGACGCGGGCTTCGCGCCCGGCGATGCGCTCGTCTTCGGCCGCGAGTCGAGCGGCATCCCGCAAGAGGTGCTCGACCGCTACCCCGATGACATCTACGGAATCCCGACCGCCGGGGCGGTGCGCTCGATCAACCTCGCGAGCGCAGCAGCCATTGTGGTTTACGAGGCGATGCGCGCCGTCGGGGCGCTCGCCAACGCACGCGTGGAAAACGCCGCGGATGACGCGCATCCCGAGCCAGACCATTTCGTTCGATAGCGCGGGTCCGGCTGACATCATCGCTTGCGTTCGGGGCCGCGTCGGATCACAGGGTCGAGCGTGATGCGAGGCTCAATGTTCGGGACTTGGCTGACGGTGGCAGGACTTTTCGCGGGCGAGGTCGGGGCCTCTCCGCGGCGGCTAACTCCGGCCGAGCGGACGGAGATCACTGCACTCGCGCGCAGGGTCCTCGAGGGGGTTCGCGACGGGGCACGAGAGCCGGCGGGATTGTTTCCCACCGCGTCAGAGTTGCGTGTGGTGTTCGGCCTGCGCGAACCGGGAGACGCTGGTCCCGACGGCGGAGGAATGCTCGTACAGCGTCAACTCGAGGCACTCAGCCGCGACGCACGCGACCTCCGCCCGCGGCTCGCAGCGGCGATTTTTCGGGGCATCGCTGGCGCTTCGTTCATGCGCAATACCATCGACCCCCAGCGCTGTGGACGCTTCGGCGCGCCAGATTCCCAGTGCGTCGATGGGCCCGTGGTCGAGTACGCCGTCGAGGGTAGCGTGCGGCGGTTTCGCATCGACACGCTGGTGCTCGTCGGCGGCCACTGGCGCGTGCTCGACCTGCGTCCCTGATGTCCGCTCAGACGTCCTTGGCCTTGCGGCTGCCGACCCTCGGCGCGGCGAGCCGGAAGATGGCCCGAGTGAGCGCCGGTGCATGCCGCGCCATGGCCACCCCAAACTTACCATGCGCGGTAAGAATCAACTCATCTTCGCGCTGCTCGACGGCATCGACGATCTTGCGTGCGGCCATGCCCGCAGACATCAGGAGCCACGACGGGATGGTCTCCTTGCGGGAGTCTTTGAATGTGCCCTGCCGATCGACGCGGCGGATCTCACTCTCGATGAAGCCCGGCGCCACGTGCGTCACGCTGATGCCCTTCGGGGCCCACTCTGTGCGCAATGTGTCGCAGAACGACGTCACGCAGGCCTTCGACATGTTGTAGGCCATGCTCCCCGGTGCGGGCAGAAACCCTGCGACGCTGCCGATCGCAACGAACGATCCCTTCGCGCGCGCCAGCGCTGGGAGAGCAGCCTTTGCGGTGCGCATCACGCCGTAGACGTTGGTCTCAAATTGTCTCCGCACGTCGTCGAGGGAGAGTTGATCGAAGCTCCCGTCTACGCCGAAGCCCGCGTTTGCGATCACTACATCGACGCCGCCGAAGACTTCGATCGCGCGCATCGTGGCGGACTCGCAGTCGCCGTCGTGCGTGACATCGCAGGCGACCGCGAGGCTGTGCCCATCGCCACCGAGCGCCTGCGCCAGCGCAGCGATACGCTCAACGCGACGGGCCAACAGCACCGTCTTCCAACCGCGTCGCGCGTACTCGCGGGCCATAGCCTCGCCGATGCCCGACGACGCCCCTGTGATCAGCACTACCCCTGCTGCGGTCGTTGCCATGTCGCTCGAAGCCTCCTGACGAGAGGCTCGCGCCGAGCCCCTTTCATCCGCCGTCCGGGCTTCTACACCCGATCGTAGGGAATGCTGACCCCGCCCGAGGTGATCTGATACCGTCGGGATCCGTTATGACCAGAATTGCAGGAAGAGTCTCGGCTGTAGTCGTGTCCCTGGGCCTTTCGGTCAGCACTTCGATGGCCCACGCACAGGATGCGCTCCCCACCGACACGGGCTTCGACCTGCGACTTTTCCGCCACGCGATCGACTCCAAGGGTCAGTTTACGGTCAACGGCACCGATACCCTCGGGCACCTCAGCACCTCCTTCGGCCTCGTCGTGGACTGGGGCCGCGGGCTCGCGCGCCAGGGCACGATTTTGCGGGGCATGCAGACCGACACGCAGGTGCCGCTGGTGGAAAATTTCTTCACCGGGGTGTTCTCCGCAAACCTCGGGCTCTTCAATCGCCTTGTGGTCGGCGTCCAGCTCCCGGTGCATCTGGTCGGCGGTCCCGGACCCGCTGGCAGCGACGGCAGCCTCGAGCCCATAGTCGGATACACGCCGCAACGTGGCGGGCTCGATTATCAGGGCTTCGGCACGCTCTCGCTGCACGCCAAGTTGCGGCTGCTCCCGACCTCGATCACGACCTGGGGGCTCGCGGTGATCATGCAGGCGGGGGTTCCGCTCTCTTCCGGGCCCAGCAATTTTGCAGGCGATCCGGGCGTGATGCTCTGGCCTTCGTTGGCTGCAGAGTGGCACCCCGCTTCGCGCTTTCGCATGGACCTCAACCTTGGCTACCGGCTCGGGTTGGGGACCGCAGCGCAGCTCGTTCAGACCACCTACGGCTCGCCCGTCACCGCGGGACTCGGAATGAGCGTGCGCGTCGGTCCGGCCCTCGACCTCGTTGCCGAGGTTTACGGGGCTACGTATTCGAACGCAATGTTCGGAGCCAACTCGACGCCGTTCGAGGCGGTGGGCGGGCTGAAGATCTTCGTGGTGGAGAACAGCTACCTGATGCTGGGTGCCGGGCGGCGCATCACGAGCAGTGATGCTGGTGCGGACCTGCGGGCCTTCGTGGGCTTCGTGTTCGAGCCGTCCATCGGCGACCGCGATGGCGACGGATTCCGCGACGACGTGGACCATTGCCCGGACAACCCAGAGGACTTCGATCACTTCGAGGACACCGACGGCTGCCCTGAGCCGGACAATGATCAGGATGGGATCCGGGACGGCGACGACCAGTGCCCGCTCACACCGGAAGATCGCGACGGCGTAGCCGACGACGATGGCTGTCCTGACCGGGACAACAGCGACCGCGACGGCGACGGAATCCTCGACAATGTTGACCAGTGTCCCGACCAACCGGAGGACCGCGACAACTTCGAGGACACCGACGGTTGTCCCGATCCGGACAACGACCGCGACGGCATCCTCGACCGGGCAGACCTGTGTCCGAACGACCCGGAGGACCGCGACAATTTCGAAGACGAGAACGGCTGCCCAGACCCGGACAACGACCACGACCGCATCCCCGATGTGCGCGATCGTTGTCCTAACGATCCGGAGACCTACAACGCCAACGAGGACGAAGACGGCTGCCCCGATCAAGGAGTGGCTGTGCTCGAAGAGAACACCATCCGAGTGCTCGAGGCGATCAACTTCGAGACGGACTCCGCGCAGATACGGGTGGAGAGCCTTCCCATCATCGAGGCGGTGGCCGCGACACTGCGGTCCAACGAGCAGATTCTGTTGGTGGAAGTGCAGGGCCACGCGGACGAACGCGGACTCGATGACCACAACCTCCAACTTACGCAAGACCGCGCGGTGAGCGTGGTTGCAGCGTTGGTACAGCGCGGTATCAGCGCCGACCGCCTGCACGCCGGGGGCTACGGCGAACGGTGTCCGGTGAACCCCGGAAGAGGTCCGGTGGCGTGGGCACAGAACCGCCGTGTGGTGTTCCTGATTCTGCGAACTTCCGCGGGTCCGACGGGGGTTCGCATCGCTTGCCCGGCCGGTGAAGACCTCATCCCGGAAGAGGATCGCGATCTGCGCTGAAGCATCTCATCGCGATCGAGTGGCGCCTGCACCGTGAACCAGCACGCTGGCAGCGGCGACGTGACTCCCGCCTGGCTCAGAGTTCCTCAACAACCCCCCCGGTGCTGCGCAACATGCTGGGCGAAGTTTGCCGCAGGGCCTCGGAGAGCTTTCAGTGGTAGCGCGTTCGACGACGTGACGACGTTTCGAGAGGCCCTCCAATCGTGGGCGTTCGCTCGAACCGCGGGCTCTCAGAGCTGCGGTAGGGAAGGTTGAGAGCGCACTTCACGTGCGCCATCTGCGGTTGCGTCGCTGAAGAGCACGTCGTCCAAACTGAGCGAGCGTATCGCGGATGGCTGGAATTTTACTTTGGTAGGTAAGATGAAAGCGGTCGTGCGAAGCAGCGACACGGCAACCGAGGCGATCAGGATCAACGCGAGATCGAGCGAGAGCACGATGGCGAGCGCCGAGGAGGCGCGCACACCGGCCACGAAGCCCACCGCTGACGCGACGATCGCAGCCACCTGACCGACGCGAACGGCCCATGATCGGCGCTGCGTGACGGACCCGCGTGCGCGGGAGGGGAGGCAGAGTGCGATCGCGCCGAGTAGCAGGAGGGTTCCCAACGACAGAGAGCCACGGACGCCTGCGACGGCGAAGCTGTGAGCCGTGGCTGCACCGAGGGCGAGCAACCAGGGGAGCGGAAGAAGCGCCGACGGAAGGACGATGCGCGCGGGGCCTTCGAGTGACCGAAGGGTGCGACCGGCAATGAAGAGCACCGCAGTCAAGCCGAGGCCGTACACGAGGGGGATGGGTGACCAGGGAGTGCGCCGAGCCGGGCGCGTGCTGCGGTGTGTGATCCCAGTGGATATCCAGGGGAATAGGCTCGGATCGACCGCTACATGGGTGGTCCAGACGAGCCCACTGGGGACATGGCGCCGCAGGGTGCGGAGCACGTCGCGGGAGAGTTCTGTGGTGACCCTTGCGTCCACGCCCTCGAGGTCGGCGGCGACCCACCGGGCGCGGCGGTTGGCGCTGGGCAGCGAGACGCGTATCTCGGTGGCTTCCATCCCGCGCTCCCACGGGCATGAGCGGAGTTCGATGATCGCGTCGCCATCAGCGAAGCGTATCGATCCCTGGGCTCGCAGGGAGGTTCCGTAGCGCAAGACGACATCTACGGAACCTCTCGCGAGGCCGACGCCCGGGTCGCCTAGCGAGATCGTCAATCGGCCTGATGTCGTGCCCCGTACGATGATCGGAACGGGCACACCCGCCGCTGTGTTTGCAGTCGCCTCGATTAGCGAAAGGTCCATGGGGAGTTCGGCGAGGTCGAACTCATGCAGACGACCCGCCAGTACACGCCAGCGAACGCGCTGCGTGACCACGGCCGTTCCATCGGGATTGATCTCGAACTCGGTGACCGCGTCTCCGGGGCGCGCGTCGGTCCAGGCGAAAGCCGGGTGGGGATGGGCGAGGCAGAGCATCCCCGTGAGGAGGATACTGAACAGCCAACGGTGGAGTCGAACCCTAGCGTGACGCACAGGGAAGCCGATAGCGCGACGGTTGCTCGCAACGCGAGTTTTCATCCTCTAGCCGCTCGCCCCGGTGGCGTGGCAGCATCTGCCTTGGACATGACGGCTCGATGCATGGAAGCGGCGGCGTTGACGGTTGCGCTCGCGGGTGGGGATTGCGAGAGCGTTGTGGCGGCGTTCGAGCCGGAGGCGGCTGCTCGGCTGACCGCCGTGTTCCTTTCCATTCGAACAGGGGACACTCGTGCTGCGCGCGCCCGCAGGCTGGCGGGGGCTGGCCTAAGCCTCCTTGCAGCGCCGAATACCGCTCGCTTTGTGTCCGAGGCCGTCGGTGCCCGCTTCATCGCTGCGTGGATGCGCTCGCTCGATCCGATCGATCGCGCACCCTTCGTCCGCGGTCTCGGCGCCGTCGCTGTTGAGGCGCTGCGCCGTGCACTTCCTTCGGCGCCAATCTTCGATTCGGTTCGGCGATCGACGGCGACGTATCTGATCAGCGTGGCGCATCGCACCCTTGGTCGTTCTCCCACTTTGACCGAGTGGTCCTGTCTGTTGGGTGCGCTGGCGCTGCGTGGCTCTCTTGGTAAGGGCGTGCTGCTGAGGGCGATCCGGGTGGTGCGTATGAGCGGGCGCGCGGCCTCATGCATCTCGCTGGCTGCCGAACTGAGCGTGCGATGAGCACGGGCGCGGGTGGATTGACCCTCGTTCGAGCCGCGGAGGTGCGAACTGCGATCGAGGTGACGGCGCGCGCGCGTGCTGCTCTCGAATCCTCGATAGTGGCGTGGGAACTCGCCTCGCGGGCTCGCTTCGACCAGGTGTTGGCAACGTCCCACAACGCGCTGGCTACGCTTGCCTTCGACGTAGCCGAAGGGGTGATCGGCAACGCGGTCACCGTCGACGCGATGGTTCTGAACTCATTGGTATCGCAGGCGCTCACGCGATCTCGCCGTGCGCGACGCCTTCTGGTGTGTGCCCATCCCGACGACGTAGCGGCCGCTCGAAGCGCCGTGGCGGAAGCGCTCTCTGATGGGCTCGCGGTGGAATGGATCGAGGTCGCAGGCGATTCGTCCATGACCCGAGGATGCGTGGCGGTTGAGACAGAGGACGGCAGGCAGATTGTGGACTGGGCCGAGTCGTTGGCTCTGGCGCGAGCGAGGTGGCTGGCCTCCCTGCCGGAGTCACGGCGGTGAGCGACGATCGCGTCCATCGGCCTCCCGTCCTGATACCGATGGCGCTCTTCGGCTCGACCGTGCTCAGCGTTTTCTATGCGGGAGCGACGCAGCACCTCCCTCGGCATCCCGAGGAGTACGTCGGCATGGCGTATACCCGATCAGGTATTCTTGGTGCGCTGCGTACGCTTGGGTGGTTGCTCGGCCAGGGATGGCGTTTCGCGGTTCCGCTGCTTGCGATTCTAGTGACCCACGAGTGTGGGCACTACCTCTTGGCACGGCGCCACCGGGTGCCCGCAAGCCTGCCGATGTTCATCCCATTTCCCAACCTGCTCGGGACCATGGGCGCGGTGATCTCGATGCGTCCGATAGGCAGCCGTAACGCGCTCGTGGACATCGGCGCTGCTGGGCCACTCGCCGGGCTTGCGCTCGCGATTCCGATCACCGCGTTTGGCCTCGCACTTTCACCGATCGAGGCTCTGACTCCCGGCGGCCTCCTTGAGGGCGACGCGCTCCTTTACCTCCTCCTGAAGCGGGTCGTCTGCGGATCGATTCCAAGCGGTTACGATGTGCAACTCCATCCATTCGCCTTCGCGGGTTGGACGGGTCTTTTCATGACGATGCTCAACCTCCTCCCCGTGGGGCAACTCGATGGCGGTCACATCACCTACGCGCTCTTCGGTCGCCGCGCCGACCGCTGGTCGCGCTGGTTCATCGCGGGCCTGATGGTCTACGCGCTCGCGCTGGCGGGGTACATCGCGAGCACGACCCCGCATGGCCAAATTTCGCTCGAACGCTTCGAGCCGGCGCTCATCTGGGGTCCGTGGGCGGTGGTCACGCGGGTCGTGCTTCGCCTCTCCGGGGACGAGCACCCTCCCGCCGGCGACGACCCGCTGACACCCGCGCGCAAGGCAATCGCGCTGCTGTGTCTAGTACTCTTCGTCCTGCTGTTTATGCCGCTTCCGATGCGGGTCGGCTGAGCTGAACTACATCCGTCGAATCGAGCGCGGTATCGCGTTGCTAGCGCGGCATTTCGGGCAGATGCCGTAGAGTTCGTGCCGATGCATCAGTAGTTCGAACCCATGGTCGAGAGCGACGCGCTTCTGCTCGTGCTCGATGACGTCGTCCTCGAACTCTACGATGGCACTACAGACCGTACAGATCAGATGGTCGTGGTGGTCGTCGCCGATGAGTTCGAAGCGCGACGCACCTCCCTCAAAGTGGCGCTCTGCGACGATGCCGCTGTCTTGCAGCACTCGCAGTGTTCGGTACACCGTGGCTGCCCCGATGCGGGGGTCTCGGGTACGCACTTCGCGCAAGAGCTCCTCTGCCGTGACGTGTCGGCCGATGGTTGCGAGCGTCTCAAGGATCAACTCGCGCCGGGTCGAGCTCTTCAACTTGTTGCGTAGGACGTGATCGCGAAGGAGCAAACGAAGTGCTTCGACGTTAGGCGGGTTCACCACTGAGGCACCGTGGTCGAGGCGGCGAGGCGCGTCAAGGATGCGCGTCGCTGACCGTCGCTACGTCGGCATTCCCTGCGTCGGCGACTGGCATCGGCAGATCCGGCGCGTGGAGCATTCCCATCGGCGCAATGCCGAGCACCGTTCGCGCCGTGTTGGCGACGGAGCAATCGTGGCCGCTGACAGACTCGCCGGTGAAGGGGTGTGCGCGTGGGGGAGGCGACGGGAGCCCCACCATCTGAAACGGGATCACGCGCAGGTCGGTCCCCTGCCCGCGAGCGCGGAGTACGACACGCCTCGCAGGCAGATCGTAGATAAAGACCCTCGTGGGGCCGTCGATCGAAGCGTGTGCTTCATCGACCGCGAGAATGAAATAACGGCGTCGGAGATGATTGACGAGCAGCGGCGTGTCGCGACGCAGGCGGAAGATCAGATCTTCGCGCAGTGCGTGCAGCCGCTCGGTGGAGCTTGCCCCTCGCACGGCGTCGACAAACGACGGGAGCAGGAAGGCACCCTTGTCGAAGAGCTCCCGTGCAAGCAGCGGCTCGACGCCGAGGCACGCACAGAGTTGGTCGGGGTAGCGGTGACGAATCGACGCGGCAATTTCTGCCGGAGAGTGAACCTCGTGTACGCGCACCCGCCCATAGAGGACTGACTCGCGAACAATACCTTCCAAGGTAAGGTTTGGGTCACGCAGGTCGCCCGCGTAAGGTCCGACGGCCGCGAAGGCCGACGCCTCGATGAACTGCCGCACCGCGCGATAGTCCGGACCGAGGGTCGCGGTGAGGGCTGTGTGTTCGCGAAGCAGACGCTCGCGGAGGCGCCGCGCTTCGCGATCGCGCTTGAGGTTCCAGAGAAGGGGAAATCCCACCAGGACGACCAGAACAGGTGCCCAGAAGCGCCACTTGATCTGCGGGAGGAAGGGGAGTTCGTCGCGGGGGATCATCCCCCGGTGGGAGCTGCCAGGCTCATCAACCGGGGAATCAGGGGGAGGGGACATCGTCGGCCTCGCGGACTACTCCGCGGCAGTGTTGGCGTTGCCCTTGGTGACCGCAAAGTTGAGTCGCACGTAACCAGCGGCAGCGCAGGTGCGAGCGATCGTCTTCACGATGTCCCAATGGACGTGCCGGTCGATCTGGAAAACAACGTCGCCCTCGAACTGTCGCTCGGGGTGAAGCACTGGGTACTCGCGCTTGGTCTGCTCGAGTCGCTCAAAGAGCCGGTCGATACGGTCGCTAGAGCCAGAGATCTCGCGCGGCGTAGTGATGCGTTGTCCGTCCATCAAGATCGCCTGATCGGAAATCGAGATGATGGGAGCGCTCGCAAGAGTGTCGGCGTTGTGGGTCTCGGGAATCTCCAGGCCCGCGCTCGACTGCACCTGTTGCTGCGAGCCGAACTGGGACAGGAGGAACACCACCGTAATGACGAGGAAATCGATCATGGAGGTGAGGTTGAGGTCGGCAGTCACGGACTTGTGACCACCGCCTGCGACGCGCTTCTGCACGAATCGCAGCGGGATGTGATGAAGAAGGCGCTTACCAGGCTTCGCGACGGGCATGATTTCTCTCCTGCAACCTTACAGGAAGCGGATCGTGACCTCGCCGCGAGCGGCGCTGCCGTAGACCTCGTAGACGGTATCCATGACGGCAATGATTTCCGAATAATCGACGGCACCGTCGGGCTGCAGCCAGACCTCGCGGTTCTGCTGATTGGCCTGACGTCGTGCTTCGAGAAGGGTCTTCAACTCGGTGAAGCGCTGCGGAGTTCGCCCTATTTGGCGCATGTCAGCAGCGTTAACACCGACTTGGAGGCCGGTCGGAGAGATCTGGATCTTCAGCTGGTCCTGCTGCTCCGGGTTGGGCGGTGAGTCTGGAGCCGGCGCGCCACGGGGCTGGCTCGCTTGGACGGCTCCGGTCTGTACCCACACTGCGGTCATGAGAAGGAACGCGATGCAACAGATCAACAGGTCGATCATTGGGACCATGTTGACCGGGGCGTCGACGGACTTTTTACCGCCCTTGCCGCCAGAATCGACTGAGACGCCACCCATGGCTGAACTCCTTGCGTGCGGCCAGAGAGACTATCCGGCCGCCTGCAGGCCCGAGCCCACGTTGATCTTCGAACGGTTGTTCACCACGAGGTTCAGCACCTGGACGGTGGACTCGTTGATGTCGTCGACGATCTGCTGGGTCTTGCCGTTTAGAAGCGCGAAGGCGATGAGCCCGAGAATGGCGATACAAAGCCCGAACGCGGTACAGTTCATCGCTTCCGAGATACCACCGGCGAGGAGTTCGGCCTTTCGGGCCGGATCGATCGCCGGACCGCCCTCACCGCCGTGCCCGCCCACTGCACCGAAAGCAGCGATAAGCCCGGTGATCGTGCCGAGAAGGCCAGAGAGCATCGCGAGGTTGGACAAGAGCGCGAGGTAGGCGGTGCGGTGTTCGATCTTCGGGAGTTCGCGGAGCGCTGCCTCATCCATTGCGGCCTGAACCTCGCCGTCGGGTCGGTTCACCTTCATCAAACCAGACTTGACGATCCGCGCGAGGGGTGCCTGAGCGCTCGAGCAGAGCTTGATCGCTCGGCCCACGTCCCCCGCGAGGATGCACTTCTGAATGTTGGAAAGGAACGCATCCTTATTGATGGACGACTTGAACAGGTACATCGATCGCTCGACACTGATCGCGATCACGAACACTGCCCAGAAGACGATCGGCCACATGCCCCATCCGCCTTCCTTGAAGTGCTGACCCAGACTTTGCAACATCGCAGAATCCTCCTCAGAGCGTGGGAAATGCCGAGTGTCCCCGGGTTGGTCGGTGGGTCGGCGTTCGGGGTATACCCGGTGAACCGTTTCCGGTTGATCGGTGCGTGCATACACGACCCATCGTGTCGTGTGCCACATGATTTCGCGTCGGTGAAAAGTTCGACCGACGAGAAGCGCCAAAATGATACCGGGGGCACCGTGGTGTCAACGGTTCTGACATCGACGCGGTGATCAGGTGCTCAAGAAATGTATGTGGATGTAGGTAGGCCCTTCGGTTGTTACAACGGATCCAATGTCGGGGGGAGACTTTCGCGGGGCACCGTCACGCTTGTATCGTTGACATCCGTCTTCGCGAGGGGCTACGATCCGCCGCGTCGCAGCGTGGGTGAGGGGTCAAACCCAATCCTAAAGTTCGGTAGCAACCCAACGATGAAGCGAGGGGTTGAGGTTCGGTGAGCATCTTCGGATCACCGCTCCCTTCCCGGCGATACATCCACTACGGTACCGTAGGGTGGCTCGTGAAGCAGACAGCGGTTCGAAGAACGGAGTAAGGAGCGTAGAGGACGATGCAATCGGCGCTGGTGCAGTTGCTACTGATGGCTCAGCAGACGGGTGGAGATCACCCGCAAGACGCGGTGGGGCTCGCGGGCCTCTACGAGAAGCTGGGCTGGCCCTTCTTCGTGAACATCTTCATCTCCATCGTGGTGCTTGCCACCATTACGGAGCGGGTGATCTTTCTTCTGTCGAAGTTTCGTGTGAACAGCAAGGAGCTGCTCGCACAGGTTCGAAAGCTCGTGCAGGCGAACAATATCGACCGCGCGATCAAGTTGTGTGAGGCAGACGACGTTCCTATTCTGAGGGTTTTCCGCGCGGGCCTCATGCAAGTGAACCGCGGCGAAGAGGCGGTCGTTGTTGCGATCGAAGAGCAGGTGATGGACATCGAGCCTCAAGTTCAGAAGCGCATCGGCGCGCTCTGGTCGCTCGCCAACATTGCCACCCTCTTCGGTCTTCTCGGGACGATTCTCGGTCTCATCCACACTTTCAGTGCGCTCGACCGAGTCGCTGATCCCGGCCGACGCCAGCAGCTCCTGGCGCGCGGCATCTCCGAGGCCATGAACAACACCGCACTAGGTCTCGGCATCGCGGTGAGTTGCATGGTCGCGCACATGCTTATCAACGGGCAGGCGAAGAAGATTCTCGCGGATGTCGAGTTGACGTCCTCGAAGCTCACCAACCTCCTCACGACCGGCCGTAACCAGGGATGAGCGGGAAGTTCACGGCTGCGCAGCGGGCGATCATCAGCCGCAAGTCCAAGCCCAAGCATCATGGGCCGGACGATGGCGGTGGTGAGCTGAACATCATCCCGTTCCTCGATATCATCATGAACGTTCTGATGTTCATCCTGGCGAGCATCGCGACCGTGTTCACTGCCACCATACCTGTGCCTGCGCCGTCGAGCGGCCCCCACTCCAATGCGCAGCCAGACACCCGACAGCGGCTCAACATCACAGTCAAGGTGGCCCCCAACGGCTTTATTGTCGGTGCCGGTGGTGGATTTTTGATGCCGGGCTGTCGCACGGTCGGGCAGGCGTCGATCACGGTGCCCAACCGCCCCGCACCCGACGCCGATGGTAGTTCTCACGACTTCGCCGCCCTTACACAATGCATGCGGGCGATCCGTCAGCAGTGGGCGACGGAGGTCGAGGATGACCACTCGATCAACGTGTCTCCCAATGGGGACATCCCCTATGGGGTGCTGGTAAAGGCGGTCGATGCGGTGCGCGAGTCCCGCTCCGATGCATGCCACCTCCCCGAAAATGGAGGTCAGGGAAACTACTCCAACCCCGACTGCCTCTTTCCCGAGGTCACCCTCGGCGTCCTGAGGAACTGAGCGATGACTGAGAAGACGGACGTCGCCCATTCGAAGGCGAGCATCCTGCAGGTCAAGCGGGAGATCGCTCGGAAGTCACGCTCGCGCCGCGTAGAGCACGTCGCAGAAGACCTGAATATCGTGGCGATGATGGACATGATGACCATCATCCTGGTCTTCCTCCTCAAGTCGCTGTCTTCGTCGCCTGCCAACGTGCCGCAGAGTGACGACCTCCGGCTCCCGCACTCCTCGGTCAACACGTCGCCCTCGCAGGCGCTGCAAGTGATCGTATCGAGGGTTTCGATCACGGTGAACGGTCGATTTATTACCTCCCTGCGTAACGGTTACGTCGATCCGTCGCAGAAGCGTGGAGGCGGGACCGGGCTGATGATTAATCCGCTTGCGGAGTCGATGCGTGACCAGGTGCAGGTCGCGCGCACCATCGCCGAACGCGCTGGCCAGCCTTTCCGGGGGGAGATCGCCATCATCGCGGACCACGGCATCCCGTCGCGAACGATCTTCGAGGTGCTCTACACCTGCGGCCAGTCTGGCTTCGCTGGGTTCCAACTGCTTGTCCTGAAGGCTCGGACTTCCAGCTGAGCGCGCTGAGCTCGCCCCCCCCCCTACAATGCTCTGGCCAAAGATCCTTGCTCTCTTCGCGGTGGTCGTCCTCGTGGGAGGCCTGATGTATCTCGGTAGCAAGATTCCCCCCAACGACCGCGGCAGCGACGGCTGACCCGTTGCCTGCGCAGGGACCACTGAGCAGTCGAACTGCTAGCGATGTCTGCGTTAGCAACCTGACGCTCGGATCTTCCCGGGTGACGACTCGTATAGATTCTGTGCGGTCTATTTCTTGAACATCCTCCGCATGACGTTCAGTGGCCGTTGTTGACAACGCGGTCGCGGGCGGGTGATGTCCACAACCCTCAATGGTCTGGTGGTCGAGTCTGATCGCCTCTGGGAGAGCTCGAGTGATGTCGATGAGGAAGATGGTTCGGGCCGCCGCGCTGCTCGCGGGATTCTCGGTGACAAGCACAGCCGCTGCGCAGACTGCTACGCCGGTATCGGCGACACCGTCGGTTCCTGCAGCAGCGACCGTTGCTCCCGCGCGGCCGGCGCCGCTGCCGTGGCGGCAGACGCAGCTATTGGCCACCGTCGGTGTGTCGCTGCCGACGCTCATTCGTGACCTGACCCAGTACCCCAATGACACCGTAGACATGTCGATCGCGATTCGCCCGCGGTGGACTTTCAATCGCATGCTTCAGCTCAGGGCTGGCATTGCGTTTAACTACGAGTTTACCAATGCAGATAACACGACGACGCTGCACGAGCCGCGCTTCAGCGACATGAACCTCGATCTCTGGTTCACGGGCATTCCAGCGCTCGGGGGTGCGGTGAAGTTTTGGGTCGCCCCGCGACTGGTGTTCCCTGTCTCCGTTGAGTCGCGGGCGCGCACAGTGATCTTCACGCCCGGGCTCGTGCTTCAGGCGGCCTACGGTATCGACCACGTCCTGGGCGGCGACCTCGCCATTATCGCGAACGGCACCTTCACGCACCCGCTCTATCAGTACACAACGCCCGGCATTCGCACCGGGCAGGAGAACCGCTCGACCTGTTTCGGCTCGGGCAATGGCGGTAACTGTAATGACCAGCTCTCTGGGTTGTTCAATGCAGCTAACACGGTCTCCTGGGCGCTGATCGTGGCGCAGAGCTGGGACCACATCTCCCCGGGCGTGTTCTTCTCAATGCAGCATATCTTCCCCTACCAGGGAACGGATAATGCGGTGCTAATGCACAACAACCCCACCTCGGTCCGCACTAACACCATCTTCGCGGGTTGGGTCGATTGGATCGCGACGCCCTGGTTTACAGCAGAGGTTGGCTATCAGGTGTTCCGTAACCTGCTCAATTCGGATGGAACTTACGGCAACCCGCTGTATGCCCCCTATCAGGATACCCGCTTCTATCTTCAGACCGTGTTCTCGCTCGACAAGATCTACGAGATCGCCTCGGGGCGTTCGGGTGGAAGCGGCGGCGTCATTCGTACCCGTAACGATACCCCGCGGCCACAGGGCAGCTTCGCGATGTTTTGATCGCGCTAGACCGCCTTCGTCTTAAAACCACGACTTTTCAACACTCATCTTATTCCTTATGCTCGCGGCGCCGTGGATCTTGCGATTCGCTGCCCGCACAGACCACCCTGACCTAGAGGGGATTGACACCCGTGGCCGCAAACGCCGACGAACTGCTCGGACTGCACCGACAGATGCTTTTGATTCGCCGCTTCGAGGAGGCCTCAGCGAAGGCTTACTCGCAGGGTAAAATCGGTGGCTTCTTGCACCTCTACATCGGGCAGGAGGCGAGCGCAGTGGGTGCAATCGCAAACCTCGGCGAAGGAGATTCCGTTGTCGGCACATACCGCGACCATGGCATAGCCCTCGCTCGCGGAATGACCGCACGGGCTTGCATGGCAGAGCTCTACGGCAAGGTGACCGGTTGTTCGAAGGGACTTGGCGGGAGCATGCACTTCTTCGATGCCGAGAAGCGGATGCTTGGCGGTGACGGTATTGTCGGGGGGCATGTCGCGATTGCCGCGGGGGCTGCTTTTGCGTCGAAGTACCGCGGTCTGAAAGAAGTGACCGTGTGCTTCCTCGGCGAAGGGAGCGTGAGCATCGGCGGGTTTCATGAGGCCCTGTCTCTAGCGGCCCTTTGGAGCCTCCCGCTTGTGGTGATCGTCGAGAACAACGAGTACTCCATGGGCACGCCGCTCGAGCGAACGATGTCGGTTCATGACACCAGCCAGAAGGCGCACGGTTATGGGATGGCGAGCGATCGCTTTACTTCGGGCGATGTTCTGGAGGTGAAGCGTCGCGTTGGCGAGGCGGTCGCGCGAGCACGGGAGACATCGAAGCCGACGCTGATCGAGGTGCGGACATACCGTTACCGTGGTCATTCGATGAGCGACCCCGGGAAGTACCGCACGGCTGATGAGGTCGAGGAGCGCAAAAAGACCGACCCTATTCTCAGGGCGGAGACCGATTTGCGGACGCTCGGATTGGTCGATGCTGATTTCGCCCGCATCGAGGCCGAAATTGAGTTTGAAATCGAGGATTGCCTGCGGTTTGCCGAGGAGAGTGCGGAGCCCGGCGAGGAACTGATCGAGGCGTTTACTTATGCGTGAATTGCGCTATCGCGAAGCCCTGCGGGAGGCCATCGCCGAGGAGATGGAGCGCGACGACCGCGTGTTCCTCATGGGCGAAGAGGTCGGGTACTATCAGGGCGCCTACAAGGTCACCGAGGGGCTGCTTGAGCGCTTCGGAACGCGCCGGGTGGTCGATACGCCCATCACTGAGGAGGGCTTCGCTGGCATCGGCGTTGGCGCTGCAATGATGGGCCTGAGGCCGATCATTGAGTTCATGACATGGAACTTTAGCGCTGTGGCGTTTGACCAGATCATCAACCACGCTGCGAAGATCAGGCAGATGTCCGGTGGGCAGTTCTCGTGTCCCATCGTATTTCGCGGACCCAACGGGGCAGCGAAGCAGACCGCGGCGCAGCACTCCCAATGCTGGGAGGCGTTTTACACCCATATCCCGGGACTGAAGGTGGTCGCGCCCGCGACGGTGGCCGACGCCAAAGGGCTCCTCAAGAGTGCCATCCGTGACGCGAATCCGGTGCTCGTGCTCGAAGATGAGAGACTCTATGGTCTTAAGGGTGAAGTGCCCGACGGCGATCATCTGGTTCCCATTGGGCTCAGTGCGCAACGTCGCGACGGAGACGCGGTCACGATCGTGACGTGGGGCAAGATGCTTCACGTGGTGCTGCCCGCATGCGAGTTGCTCGCAAAGGAAGGCATCGAGTGCGCTGTGTTCGATCTGCGAAGCCTGCGTCCGCTGGACCTCGGTCCTGCTCTCGCGAGCATCGAGCGGACCGGTCGCGCGCTTGTAGTGCAGGAGTCGTGGCCGTACGGCGGCGTCGGCGCGGAGGTGGTCGATCGCATCCAGCGCGAGGCCTTCAGCGCCCTGAAGGGGCCCGTATTGAGGGTTACCGGACGCGACGCGGCGATGCCGTACAACAAGCACCTTGAAGAGTTGACGATCCCGACGGTGGACACCGTTGTGCGCGGTGTGCGCGCCGTGCTCGCGTCGTAGTGGCAGAAGCGTAGGAGTGCATCGTGGCGAAGATCATCGAACTCCCCAAGCTCTCCCCGACCATGGAGGAGGGAACGCTCGTGCGCTGGTCGCGCAAAGAAGGCGACGCGGTTGGCGTCGATGACCTGCTCGCGGAGGTTGAGACCGACAAAGCGACCATGGAGTTTCGCAGTTTCGACCGGGGGACGCTGCTGCAGCGATTGATCCCTGAAGGGACTGTCGCGAGGCTCGGTCAACCAGTGGCGATCTTCGGCGAGCCTGGTGAGGACATCCGGGCGTTGCTCGCGTCGATCGGCGCAGGGTCCACGCCGCCGGCCGTCGCGCCCAGCGGCATCTCGGCGGAGTCGCAGTCCGCGCGTTTTCCCGCAAGTGTTGCTCCGCTCTCGGCACCATCGGTGCCGACCGTTGAGCAGTCTCTCAGCCGATCTCCAGACGACCCGAGCGACGCGGCGGTGAAGGGAGAGCGGGGCGTGGCTGGGGCGATCCTCGTACCGAGCAGTCCACGGGTGCGGCGTATCGCTCGCGAGCGCGAGGTCGATCTCGACGCCTTGTCCGGGTCTGGACAGCGCGGTCGCGTGACCGAGTCCGATCTTCGCCCTGCGCAGGTAACTCGGCCGCTTGCGCTGCGTCCTGGGGACACCGCGCGTCCGGCGTCGGCCATGCGCAAGGTCATCGCGCGGCGTCTGGTCGAGTCGAAGCAGACGGTGCCGCACTTCTACCTCGAAGCCGAACTCGACGTGGAGGCGCTAGTTTCCTTACGTGAACAGGTAAACCAGGGCGCGACGCCGGAGACCAGGGTCTCGGTCAACGATCTATTGCTGCGCGCATGTGCGCTCGCGCTCCGGGCCGTTCCTGAGGCCAACGCGTCGTGGATTGATGGGCAGATCGTTCAGTACGACCGCGCGGACATCTCGATGGCGGTGTCCATTGACGACGGTCTACTGACGCCGGTGCTGCGCAACGCCAATCTCCTCACTCTCAGTGAGTTGGCGAAGGCCACCAAGGACCTCGTCACGAGGGCGCGGGCCCGAAAGCTTCTTCCAGAGGAAATGACCGATGGGACCTTCTCGCTGTCAAATCTCGGGATGTTCAAGATCGACCGATTTGCGGCGGTGATCAACCCGCCGGAGAGCATGATCCTGGCGGTGGGTGCTGTGCGTGACGTTCCGGTCGTGAAGGATGGGGCGGTGCTGCCGGGCAAGCGCTGTGCGGTGACCCTCTCGTGTGACCATCGGGTCGTCGATGGGGCACTTGGCGCAAGGTGGTTGCTCGCGCTGCGGTCCCTGGTCGAGAGCCCCATGCGGATCCTCCTGTGAGCGATCGCTCCGGGCGTGCTCGGGGCCTGTGCGTGGGGTATCTTCGGCTGCAATGAATCCGACCCGGATCTTCCTCTCTCAGGAGGCCCTCGATTCGTGGATCAGTGACGGGCGCGCTGACATCCAGGGCGATGTGCTCGTTGACAAGGTCGGTGGGCATACCTTCCAACTGCGGGAAGGAGTTCGTTTTCTCTCGGAAGTGTCGGGCGGCGCAGACGCCGAGATGCTCGTCGGACGCGTGAAGGATCTGTCCCAACTTGCAACCATGGGCGGCGAATACATGTCCGACTCGGTGGTGCTCGGAGAACTCGCGTACCAAGTGCAGCCGGGCTTTGTCGGGCGGCCCGTCTCCGTGAGCCCATCTTCCCCGAGGGTGGAGGACATCCCTCCTTCTGCCGGATCTTCGCCGTCGGTTTCGCAAGTTCCGAGGCAACAGCGGCAGACGATTCTGGCCTTGCAGGCCTTCTTCCTCAACAACGTGAAGTAGCGACGCATGCTTGGCGGGCTCATTGCGGCGGCGGCGCTGCTCTATCTCATCGCAGCGGTCTTGATGCTCACGCACCTTCTCGGCGTGGCGGGGACACTGCCATCGCGTCGGGCCGCGACGGTGAGCCTCGGGGCGGCCATGTTCGCGCACTTCGCGCACGATCTCGTACGATCGCTGAGCACCTCTCGTGGACCCTTTGCGGGCATTCACGAGGGGCTGTCCACGCTCGCGTTGTTGGTCGCTGGAGTCGCCTTCACGCTCCGCATTCGGAGGCGCCGACTGGAGGCTCTTGGGGTCTTCGTGGCGCCTGTGACGCTGCTGATGTTGTTGGCCTCGCAAGGGGTTGACGCCCACCCGGCGGCCCCGCTCAACGGTGCGCTTCTTGGTGTGCACGTGGGCTCGACGATCCTGGGCACCGCGGCTTTCACGGTCGCGTTCGCGCTGGCAGCGGCGTACCTCGTTCAAGAGCGGGAAGTTCGTCAGAAGCGGCTGCGCGGGATGTTTCTGCGCCTGCCGCCGCTAGAGGTGTTGGACGTGGCGAGCTTTCGCAGCATCGCGCTGGGCTTGCCGGCGTTGACGCTCGGTATCGTCACGGGGCTCTTCGCTGGATTTCAGGAGGCAATGGGTCACGGGATGCCTGTTGTCTCCTGGCGGCATTACCTCGCGCTTGGCGTTTGGGGGGTGTTCGCAGCGGTGCTCGTACTCCGCTTCCTGGCGGGTTGGCGGGGCCATCGTGCGGCAATCGGAACCATCGTCGGCTACGCGAGCGCAGTGATGGTCCTGGTCGGGTACTTCGTACGGGGAGCCGGGCCGTGACGGCTGGCCTCGTCGTCGTAGGACTCAACCATCGCACCGCTCCGCTGGAGGTACGGGAGCGTCTGGCAGTGGCGCCTGATGGGCTGGACAGTGCTGTGCGCACGGTTCTGTCGCTGCAGGGGGTGCGCGAGGCGGTCGTGCTCGCGACGTGCAACCGAGTCGAGTTCTACGCGACGGGCGATGACGCGGAAGCGGTCGCGGGGGCGCTACGGCAGCACCTGCGCTCCCGCGGCGGTGGTGGCGTCGCGCTCTACGAACACCGGGGCGAGGCGGCTGTGCAGCACGCATTTCGGGTCTGCGCGAGCCTGGACTCTCTGGTGGTGGGCGAACCACAAATACTTGGACAGGTAAAAGAGGCAGTCGCGGCTGCGCGTGTGGCGGGGGCGCTGCGTGGTCGGCTTGGGCGGGTGATGGCGCGGGCGTTCCAGACTGCTAAGCGCGTGCGCTCGGAGACGGGCATCGCAGAGGGGCAGGTATCCGTCGCGAGCGTTGCGGTTGACCTTGCGCGAGGCATCTTCGGAGACCTCGTCCACCGCAAGGTCCTGGTGGTGGGCGCGGGGAAGATGGCCCTTGGGGCCGCGCGTACGCTGGCGCGCGCGGGAGCGTCACTGCTCATCGCCAACCGCAGCTTCGACCGAGCCGAGGCGATCGCGCGGGAGTACGGGGCGACTGCGCACCCGCTGACCGATCTCGGGATGCTCCTGCAGCACGTCGATGTGGCGGTGTGCTCGACTGGTGCTAGCGGTTACCTGCTCACTCGGCACGAGATCGCAACCGCGATGAAGGCCCGCCGCGGACGTGGGCTCTTTCTCATCGACATTGCGGTTCCCCGTAACGTCGAGCCCGCCGCGGGAGATCTCGACAGCGTCTTTCTCTACAACGTCGACGACCTGGAGCGGGCTGTTTCAGAGGGTGGGCAGGGGCGTTCCGCCGCGACGATCGAGGCAGAGAAGGTGATCGCCGAAGAGTTGGCGTCCTTTCGTGCGGAGGAGTTGGCGCAGCGCAGCGCCGGGCCGACCATCGTGGCGCTGCGGAAGCGCTTCCAGGCGGCGGCAGCGGCGGAGATGGAGAGATCTCTTGCGGGCAAGCTGCGACACCTCCAGGAGGCAGATCGGGCAGCGGTTGAGGCGATGCTCGAAGCACTGACCAACAAGCTGCTTCACGCGCCCACGGTGGCCCTGAAGGCTGCTTCGGCAAGCGCAGAGGGCGAAGAACTGTTGCGCGCGGCGAGAGGGTTGTTCGCGCTCGATGTCGAATTGGCAGAGTTCCGCGAGGAAGTGACCGGCGTGCGGGTGCAGGGCGAAGTGACGGCGACGGCGACGGCGGGAAACAGACGATGATGGTGCTTCGATTGGCCACCCGGAAAAGCGCGCTGGCGCTGGCGCAGAGCCGGCAGATCGCGCGAATTTTGGAAGAGATGGTGACCGGGTTGAGGGTTGAGGAGCTGCAGGTCGTGACCCAGGGCGACCGGGTGCTCGACCGCGCTCTTTCAGAGGTCGGCGGTAAGGGGCTGTTTGTGCGCGAGATCGAAGAGGCGCTGCTCGATGGGCGTGCCGACCTCGCGGTGCACTCGATGAAGGATCTTCCCGCGCAGATGGCCGATGGGCTCGTACTGGCGGCGGTGCCGAAGCGGCAGAGTCCGTGGGACGCGCTGGTGTCACCGACCGGCGTCGGGCTCGATGGGCTCCCACCCGGGGCACGACTGGGGACGAGTTCTCTGAGGCGTGCCCGCACCATCAAGGCGGTGCGGCCCGACCTTGAGGTGCTGTTGCTACGGGGCAATGTGGACACTCGCCTCCGACGGCTGGAGGCCGGGGATTTCGACGCCATCATTCTGGCCGAGGCGGGGCTGCGTCGGCTCGGTCTCTCGCCCTTACGAGTGTTACTTGATGACGTGATGGTGCCCGCGGTCGCGCAGGGTGCGCTCGCGCTCCAGACGCGCGCGGAGGACGCCTCGGCGCGATCGATCGTTGGGCTGCTGCACGACGAGAAGACATCGCTGGAGACGGAGGCCGAGCGCGCGGTATTGGGAGCGCTATTCGGCGATTGTGGGACGCCGCTTGGGGCCCTTGCGCGGTACGAGGAGGAGACCCAAACGATGCGTCTTATGGGGTTCTACGCTCATCCCACGGGCGATGCGCAGGCTCGGTACGAAGAGGCCGCGCAGGTTCGAGACGCGGCCGACGCACGACTCCTCGGGGGACGGGTCGGGGCGGCGCTCCGTGTGGCGATCGGTGACTGAGCGCGGTGTGTAGTGTGTGAGACGACCCCGGCACCGGAGTCCCGACATAGGCGGTTGCTGCTTTCTGGTGAGTCGTGAAACCCTGCAGAATTGAAGCCCACGATGATCGACGACCGAACCAATGCCGCTGATGATGCCGCGCTCGCCGACGATGTGTTCAAGCGCTGGGCCGAACGACCCGTCCGGTTCGCCATCGGAACATCGACGGTCGACGACTCTCATGTGATGCGCGCGCTGCGCGCGGAGACGCATCCGTGGGGCGTGTCGAAGAGCACTCCGCCGGAGGCCGAGAGCGAGCCGTCGCCGCAGGGAGAAAATCTCCTCGCGCGCCTGCGTCCCGCGGTGGTGATTCTTTCACAGCCACTGGGCGTCGCGCTGCCGGAGGACGTCAGCGACCTGCCGCTCCTGATGGTGCTCTACGTGCGGGAGGGGCGTCGGCTCGTGGGCAGGGTCTTACCGCTCGATGCCGCGATCGGAGAGATCTTCATCGGGCGGACACCGGACAACGCACTCGTGCTCGACGACGGTTCGGTGTCTCGCCAGCACGCCTCGCTCATCCACGGCAAGGAGGGCTGGCTGCTGAAAGACCTCGGGAGCACCAACGGCACCTTTGTGAACTCTGTGCGAGTGAGCGAGGCGCTGCTTCGGGATGGCGATCGGGTGCGTGTCGGAGGGGTGATTCTGCAGGGGGTGCTCGATTCGCCGCGAGCGCAGCGGGTCGATGAGATCCGAGCGCACATGGAGACCATCGACGTTCTCACCGATGCGGCGACGACGCAGGGCCTCCTCGGGCGAATGGAGGCATGGGCGCAGGCGGCCGGTCGGCCCGAGGCGCTTCTCGTTGTGCTTGATCTCGATGGCCTCGGCGCGATCAACCTGAAGTACGGAGAACTCGTCGGCGATGACGCCATTGTCGCGATGGCCGAGCGGCTCCGGCGCCTGCTCCCAGACGGTGTGAGTTGCGCGCGCCTCGGGGGAGGCGAGTTCGCGCTTTGGCGCTCGGAGCCGTTGATCGGTGGCGTCGCTGCGTTGGTCGAGCAGGTCATCGACGGCGTCGCTGCGGAGGCGCTCTCACTTCAGGAGGGACGTCTGCGGGCGACCATTACGGCGGCGGGAACGCGGGTTCTGCCAGGGGCCGAGGCGCCGGAGATCGTTTTGACGCGCGTGCGGGAGGCGATGCGGGCGCTCAAGCGGGGCCGCTCGCCGGCGTAGTCACTGCGGCGCTTCTCCCGCCATTCTTCGATGGCTCCAGGTTGGCAGCGAGGGCCCTCTACACTTCGGATGCAGCCGCGCTGGTCGAGGTGTTTGATCGGCTGGCGGAGGGCTGTGGTATAGACCGCCGCGAGGACGCTCCCGACGGTCGGGGGTCAACGATCGAGTGAAGGTGCGCGGATGTTATTTGACTGGGTGAGCGGCTTGTTCTCGAACGATCTCGCGATCGATCTCGGGACCGCCAACACCCTCATCTATGTCCGCGGTAAGGGCATCGTCTCCTGCGAACCCTCGGTGGTTGCCGTGGAGACTAGCCAGAACGGTCGTCGGCGCGTCTCGCACGTTGGCCGGGAGGCCAAGGAGATGCTCGGTCGCACTCCTGCAAATGTCACCGCCGTTCGCCCACTGCGAGATGGTGTCATCGCGGACTTCGCCATCACTGAGGCAATGCTCAAGCACTTCATCGAGAAGGCGCACAATCGCCGCACGCTCGTGAAGCCGCGCATTGTTATCTCCGTGCCCTTCGGCATCACCGAGGTGGAGAAGCGTGCGGTGCGCGAGAGCGCGGAGCGCGCCGGGGCCAGAGAGGTGTTCTTGGTCGAGGAGCCCATGGTCGCGGCCATCGGGGCGGGTCTGCCCGTGACCGAGCCGACCGGCAACATGGTCGTCGATATCGGTGGTGGCACCACGGAGGTCGCTGTGATCTCCCTAGCGGGCATCGTGTACTCGCAGTCGATCCGCGTGGGCGGCGACAAGATGGACGACGCGATCGTTGCGTACATGAAGCGCAAGTACAACCTGCTGGTCGGTGAGCAGACTGCCGAACGGGTCAAGTGTCAGGTAGGCAACGCGTTTCCTCTCGACGAGCCGCTCACCATGGAGGTGAAGGGCCGCGATCAGGTGGCCGGCGTTCCCCGTACCGTGCTCGTGAACTCAGATGAGGTGCGCGATGCTCTGGCTGAGCCGATTCACGCCATCGTCGAGGCGGTGATGGCGGCGCTTGAGAAGACTCCGCCAGAACTCAGCGCCGACATCAAGGACAAGGGGATTGTACTGACCGGCGGTGGTGCGCTGCTGCGCAACCTTGACATTCTCCTTCGCGAGGAGACCGGTCTGCCGGTCATGGTCTGCGACGACCCGATCAGCGCGGTGGTGATGGGCAGCGGCAAGTCGCTTGACCATCCCGAACTCCTGGAGAAGATCGCGATCGGGTGAGACTCCCGATACTCCTTCGCCAATGACCCTCTGGCAGCGATATCGGGTCGTGCTGTTGTGTGTGGTGCTGGGGAGCATCCCATTCTTCTTCCTCCGCACGACCCTCAAAGACCCGACCCGCTACGATGAATTCGATCGGCTGATGTTGCCGGTCGTGGGGAGGCTGCAGGATTGGGTCGATCTCCCGGTACGCGGCGCCGCGGAGATCTGGGGCGACTACATCTACCTCGTGCGAGTGAAGCGTGAGAACGATCGGCTCACCGCGGAGAATGCTCGATTGCGCAGCGAGGCGGCCCGGCACCGCAGTGAGTTCGAGGAGAACCGTCGGCTGCGTCGGCTGCTCCAACTCGGGGTAGAGACCCCCGGTGAGCACTACGCCGCTGAGGTGATCGCAAGAGACACGTCGCCGTTCTTCCGCGTGACTCGCCTCGCGATCACCTCCCAGGACCGCACGCGGCTTCGCTCGGGACAGCCGGTGATCACTGCCGACGGCCTGGTCGGACAGGTGTCGCGCGTGTTCGGGAACTACGCCGACGTGCTGTTGAGCGTCGATTCGCGTAGCGCCGTCGATGTGATGGTCGAGCGCTCCGGCGCCCGGGGCATCGTGCGCGGCACTGGCGAGCGCGATCGCTACGCCGCGAAGGTGGAGTATCTCCAGCGCACCGATGATGTTCGCGTGGGCGACGCGGTGGTGACCTCCGGACTCGGCTGCCGCTTCCCGGCTGGGTTGCTCGTTGGACGCGTCGCAGCACTCACCCGACGGGAGTTCGGTCTCTACCAGGAGGTGGAGATCTCGCCCGCGGTGAATTTCTCACGCCTCTCGGAGGTGCTGGTGTTGGCGACAGAGTCCGTGGAGCGACCCGGCTGTCGCCCAGGGACCGCGCCGCCGCCGCACGCCCGGCGGACGGAGACCCGGGGAGGGAGCTGACCGTGCGCAACGTCGCGCTGTTGCTGGCCGGGGTGCTGCTGCTGCTGGCGCAGACGGTCGTCGCACGGGTGCTGTGGTCGGAGTACCCGGCGCCGTCGCTCGTGCTCCCGATGGTGCTCTACATGTCCGTCGGAGAGTTCTCTCTCTCGAGGGGCGTGTCCGTGGCGTTCGTACTCGGCTACCTCACGGACGTCTTCTCCGGCGGCTCCCTCGGGCTCTGGACCTTCACCCTCGTGAGCATCTTCCTCCTCGCACGCGTGGCCGGGCTCAAGCTCTTCTTACATGGCATTGTATTTCAGATGGTGCTCGCCTTCGTGGCTTTTTGCGTCGCTGGAGTGGGCATGATGGGCCTCTTGCTGGTGTTCGATCGACGGGTGCTCGCGGTGCTACCTGCACTCGGCGTGGTCGCCTCGCAGGCGCTGGCGACTGCGGTCTGCGCGCCGCTCGTCTTTCGGTTTGTACAGGCGCTGCCAGGGGCTACGTCGCGGCCCGACGAGATGGTCTGAGGAGAACCCGTGGCATCCATCGAACTCGTGCAGAAGGCCGGCCTCGGAGAGATCCGCGAGCGCGTGCGTTTCATGAGCGCGGTGGTGCTCCTTGGTGTCTTCATCCTCATCGGGCGGCTCTTCTGGATCCAGATCGTCGATAACGCGCGTTGGCTCCAGATCGCGGAGGACAACGTCCTGCGGCGGGTCGATCTGCCCTCGACGCGCGGGATGATTCGCGACGCCCGCGGTCGGGTGATCGCCGCCAACCGCCCCGCCTACAACGTCTACGTAATCCCCGGGTACTTCCCGCTCGAGCGCTTCACACACTTCGCCGACTACCTCGGACTCAACCGCGACGAGCGCGATCGTCTTGAGGCACGCATGCGCAACGCCGAGGGATCTCGCCGCTACCAGCACATGCTCGCGCGCTCGGACATCGACCGCGAGTCGCTCGCGCTGATCGAGACGCACCGCGCGGAGTTTCCGCGGGGAATCTCGGTGATCGCGACGCCCGTGCGGCAGTACCCCTTCAGCGAACTCGCGGGCCACGCGCTAGGTTTTCTCAACGAGGTCAACGCCGAAGACCTGAGGGAGTTCGCTGGGCGCGACTACCGGGCGGGCGAGCGCATCGGGCGCTCTGGGGTGGAGCAATCGTGGGAGTCGATTCTGCGCGGACGCCGCGGGTGGGTGCGACTCGAACACGACGTCCGGGGGTTGCTCATCACACGTGACTCCATCGCTGGCCTCGGCCCCGAGCGGCATCGGGATCCGGTGCCGGGGCGCGACCTGGTGCTCACCCTCGACATGGAGTTGATGCGAGCCATCGATCGGGCGTTTCGGGGGAAGCCCAGCGGCGCTGCGGCGGTGGTCGAGGTGCGCACCGGCCGCGTGCTCGCGCTCTACTCCAAGCCCTGTGTTGATCCCAACACGATGACCATGGGCATCTCTGCGCTACTCAATCGCGAGATCGACGAGAACCCCTACCGTCCGCGCATCGACAAGACCATCTACGAGAGCTACTTCCCCGGCTCGACTTTCAAGCCCTTTACAGCGCTCGCGGGGCTCGAGGCGGGGCTCATCGACGCGCGCTCGCAGGTGACCTGCACCGGTCGCCACGTGCTCGGCCGCCGGGTGTTTCGATGCAAGCACGTGCACGGCGTGGTGAGCCTGCACCGCGCGCTCGTCGAGTCGTGCAACGTGTATTTCTACACCCTCGCAGAGGCCGTCACGATGGACCGTATCGCGAGTATGGCCTTCGAGTTCGGCCTCGGTCGGCGCTCGGGCATCGGGATCAATCAGGAGACGCCAGGGTTCATCCCGACGCGTGCCTGGTACGCGCAGAACTACCCTGGGCAGTTTCGCATCGGGCACACGCTCAACACCGCCATCGGGCAGGGCAACGTGCGCGTCACGGTGCTCCAACTCGCGATGGCCTACGCCGCCCTCGCCAACGGCGGCACACTTTTCGTTCCGCAGCTCGTCTCACGGGTCGAGGGGCCAGACGGGACGGTGATCCAGAGCTTTCCACCGACCATTCGGCGGCGCGTTGCGGTCGATCCGGCGCACATTGCGATGATCAACAGCGCTCTGGGCGGCGTGATCTCGGACCTCCACGGCACCGCCCACGCGGCGCAGGTGGCGGAGGTCGATATCGCCGGCAAGACCGGCACCGCGCAGGTCTCTCGCATCGTGCGTGACCCGACGGATCCGCGCCGGAGTTGGTCTACGCAGCGTGACCACGCCTGGTTCGCGGGCTTTGCCCCCGCGTCCGCGCCGGAGATCGCGGTAGTGCTGCTCGTCGAGCACGGCGGGTCTGGTGGGCACGAGGCTGCGCCGCTCATGACCCAGATCGTGCGCGAGTACTTCACACGCATCCGGCCGGGCGCACCCATCGCCTCGGTGGCCACCTGGCGCGCCCACCAGCCGGTGCACTGAGGCCCTGTCATGGCGCGCACGATCCAACACCGGCTACGCGACGACTTCGACTGGCCGCTCTTCCTCCTGGTCTGCATCCTCGCGACGCTAGGGGTGGTCAACCTGTACTCCGCGACCAGCGCGCAGACCGGCGCGCGCGCTGAACTGTATATCCAGCAGATCTATTGGCTCGCCCTCGGCGGCGGCGTGGCGGTCATCGTCGCGGCCATCGATTACAAGATCTATGAGCGCTACGCGTACGGCGCGTACATCGGATCGATCGTGGCGCTGGTGCTGGTGTTCCTGCTTGGCAAGAGCATCCGCGGAACTCACCGCTGGATTCAGATCGGGAGCTTTCTCTTTCAGCCGAGCGAGTTCGTGAAGCTGTGCCTGATGCTGGCGGTTGCCCGCTACGTGCACCGCGACCCGCGCAGCGGCGCGTGGACCCTCCGCGACCTCATCGCCCCAGGAGCGCTCATCGCCCTGCCCCTCGGGCTCATCATGGCGCAGCCCGACCTCGGCACCGCTCTCATCGTGGGCCTCGTCGCGGTGAGCACGCTGTCTCTCGTGCGCATCAGCCTGCGGAGCCTTCTGATCATCGTGGGCGGCGGCGGCATCGGCGGAACTCTGCTCTGGTTGTACGGCCTGAAGCAGTATCAGAAGGAACGGCTGACCTCCTTCCTCAGCGACTCGGTGGATGTCCAGGGCACCGGCTGGCAGGCGCACCAGAGCATGGTGGCCATCGGCAGCGGCCGGTGGTGGGGCCAGGGCTTCATGCAGAGCACACAGAACCAGCAGCACTTCCTGCCCGACACGCACACGGACTTCCCCTTTCCGGTGTGGGCCCAGGAACAGGGGTTTCTTGGGGTGTTGATCGTGCTGCTGCTCTACCTTTTCCTGATTCTCTGGGGGCTGCGCATCGCTTCGCTCGCGAAAGATCGCTTCGGCGCCGCGATCGCCGTCGGCGTCACGGCCCTCTTCTTCTGGCACGTGGTGTTCAACGTCGGAATGGTCACGCGCAGCCTCCCGGTCGTCGGGGTCACGCTGCCGTTCTTCTCCTACGGCGGCTCGAGCGTGCTCGCGATCCTCATCGGCGTGGGGCTCCTCATGAACGTCTCCATGCGCCGACGGGCTTTCTAGGGGAGGAGATGGCGTTGTCTCCCCTGCGATGGCGGCCCATGATCCGTCCAATGAATGCCACGCCATTCCCGCTCCCTCTTCGAACCGTCGATGCAGCGTCGACCCTGAGGGCCACGCGCATCCTCTTCGCGACCCTCGGTGCGCTTTTGACTCCGCTGATGTTTCAGTGGGTTGGCGCCGACCACGTCGTGCCGCTCGGATGGCTGCCGACGCTGCTTCTGGGGGCCATCAGCGGCGGCATCGTCGCTCGCGTAGCCACCCGCACCGACGTCGGTGTCACGCGCGCGCTTGGCGGCATCTTCGGGCGCTCGCTCCTCCTGGGCGCCGTCGGTGGCGCGCTGGTCTCTGTCGCGGTGATCGCCAGCAGCGCCTTCTCGCTGCAGCGCCTGCTGCCGGTGGCGGCGATCTACGGTCTGGCGTACGGGCTCGTCGTCGGGGCGGGCTTCGGTCTGCTCTTCTCGCTCTGGTCGCTGCGGGTTCGCGCGGCCCTGCGCGAGCCGTCTGCCAGCCGCGCCGAGCACCTCTCCATCGAGGCCTCGACGCTGCTCGGGCTCTGCGCAGGCATCGCCGGGTGGCGCTACCGCATCGACGTCATGAACGCCGCCGCTGTGGGCCTCACGGTGGTCGCCTCGGTGCTCACGCTCGCGGCGATGCTCCGGGCGGTGCGCCTCGCCCGCTTCGAGCAGGCGGTGAGCGAGGGGTCGCTCACGATCGCCCCGCGCGCGGCCGATCACGTGTCCTCCGCGCTGGTCTGGTCTCCCCTCCTCGACCACGTTCTAGCGCGTCCGCACAGCGGCAGCGCGATGGAGCCCACGCCGTTTCGCGCCCAGGCCCTGAGCGAGGTCGTGGCCTTTGTGCCCGGCGATCTCGGGTTGGTGCGCAAGGGCCTCGGCCACACTGTGCTGATGGGCATCGCGGGCCTGGCCATCATCTCCTCGGCCCAGGTTGCCATCGTCGCGCGCGCGGCGTGGTGCACCGCAAGCTGCGAGTCGATCAGCAGTGATGCTCCGTGCAGCACTCCGTGCGCTGGCTCTGCCTCGCCCTGTTCTCACGACCGCTGACCACTCCACCCCTGCCGCGGGCTATGTTCCGGGCGTGACCGACGAACCGCTCGCACGACTGCGCCCCGCAGCCCTCAAGGGGCTTCTCCGGTCTGGCCCTGGTGCCTTCGCGCGGAAAGTTCGTCCGCTTGCACACATGACCCACCCAGAGACTCCGTCCGGTGAGGACGCTCCTGCGCGCGAACCGATGCTCGTGGTGTTGGTGCATGAAGCGGCGGCATGGTGGCGTCGCTGCGCGCCCGTTTGCGCACCGCCCCCGGAGGCCATGATCGAGCGGGTTGCGTTGGCTGTGGGGCGCGAAGGCATTGCGCTCCGGGTTGACTCGCACAACGCCACCTACCGCGTGCAGGGGCTGCCCGAGGCGTGGAGGGTAGTGACCGTGGCCGCGCTCACGGGCGCCAAAATCGAACAGACGTGCGCTGCGAAGCAGGCCGGAGTCGCGTCGTTTCCAGGGTGGGTGGGAGCGTGAAGGCCGCAGTGGTCCAACTCACCTCCGGCGAGGATGTGGGGCACAATCTGGCGACCGCGGCCGCCCTCGGGCGAGAGGCGGCGGAGGCGGGTGCAGCACTCGTCGTAATGCCGGAGAACACTCTTTATATGGGCGCCGAAGAGGGGCGCGGACAGGTCGCGGGACGCTACGACATCGGAGAGATCCCGGCCGGCGGGTGCGGCGAGCGAATGGCAGCACTCTCCCTGGCGACGGGTGCGTGGGTGCTCTGGGGTGGCGTCCCCGAGGCGCGCGCGGAGGATGCGCGAACCTTCAACACCGCGGTGCTGCTCGACCCGCGCGGGGTGGTGGCGGCGCGCTACCGGAAGATCCACCTCTTCGACATCGACCTCCCAGGGGGGCCGGTGCTTACCGAGTCACGTAATACAGCGCCCGGCGACGCGCTGGTGGTTGCAGAAACTCCGGTGGGGCGCCTGGGGCTGAGCGTCTGCTACGACGTGCGCTTTCCGGAGCTTTACCGCGGACTCGTGGACGGTGGCGCGACGGTGCTGGCGGTGCCGGCGGCGTTCACTGCGACGACCGGGCGCGCGCACTGGGAGTTGCTGCTGCGGGCGAGGGCCGTGGAGTCGCAGGCGTACGTGCTGGCGGCCGCGCAGTGGGGAACACACCCGGGAGGCCGAACCACCTGGGGGCACGCGATGATCATTGACCCGTGGGGCGTGGTGCTCGCCGAGCAAGCGGAGGGCGAGGGGTTCGTGTTGGCGGAGATCGACCCCGCGCGGACGGCCGCCGTGCGCGCGTCGCTGCCGTCGCTGGCGCATCGTCGCATCGGCCGCAACTCCTAAACCTGGTGGCTCTGTGCGGCCGTTCGCGCCGGAAGGTTGACCGGGCTGCGTGGTGGGTCTACCGCCCAAGAGCTCCCATGACACGCTGGCTGCGACTGTCCTCGTTGTCCCTCGTCTTCGCCCTGATGGGTGGTGGCATCGGTTACCTGCTCCTCCCGGAGCGCGCTCCGCAGGCCGCGGGCGTCCCCCGGGTGCGCGTCCGCGGTCGCCCGGTGGCGCTCAGCGGCGATCCTCACGCGCAGGCGCTCGAACTCGCGCGCTCATACCTCCGCGAGCACATCACCATCGTCGCCGAGGAGCGCTCGCTCGACCGCACCCGCGAGTCACTCGGCGCGCGGGTGGACGTGCACCTCCTCGAACACCTCCTCCGGGCGGCGGCGGACCCGTCGAGTGCGCTCGTCCGCCACCACGCAGCGCTCGCTCGCGGGCCCATCGAGTTGCCACTGCCGGTGCGCCTCGAAGGCTCCGTCGCGCTCCCGCTGCTCACCCAGTTGAAGGAGGAAGTCGATCACCTCTCCGTGGATGCCCGTATCGATGTCGAACAGCGCCGTGTGATTCCCGAGAGGCGTGGCACCTTCCTCGACGTCTTCGGCACGATGGGGCAGCTCGACGCGGCGCTGGTCAGTGGCCGCATTCGGGTCGAGGCGGCCCTCGAACACACGGACCCGACGACCACCTCCGAGCAGCTCCGCGACGTGGAGATGAGCGCCGTCGTGGGGTGGTTTCAGACCAACTACAACGCCAACGAAGACCACCGCGACCGCACGTACAACCTCCACCTCGCGGCCAGCCGGGTGAACGGCTACGTCTGGATGCCCGGCGTCGTGCTCGACTTCAACGCCATCGTGGGCGACCGCTCGGAGGCCAACGGCTTTCGAATGGCGACGGTGATCTCCGCGGGTGAACTCATCGACGGCGTCGGCGGTGGCGTCTGTCAGATCGCCGGGAGCCTCCACGCCGCGTCGTTTTTCGCGGGAATGGAAGTGCTCGACCGGACGCCGCATTCGCGACCCAGCGGCTATATCAAGATGGGCCTCGATGCGACGGTGGTGTACCCGTCCATCAACCTGCGACTGCGCAATACACTGCCCTTTCCGGTGGTAGTGCACACGCGGCTCAACAACGGCCTCGCCCGCATCGAGTTGCTCGGAGCGCGGCGCTCACGAGAGGTGACGTTCATCCGCAAGGTGATGCCGCGGGTCGATCGCTTCGAGGAGCGCGAAGTGCCCGACGCCAACCTTCCGGTGGGCACGCGCGTGCTCACGCAACGGGGCATCCCAGGGTTTCGCATCACGCGGTATCGGATCATTCGCGATGGCGATCAGGCCGTGCGCGAGCGCTGGCTCGATGCCTATCCGCCGACGGTGCAGGTCTGGCACGTGGGCACCGGCAGCGCGCTCGGCGCGGTGGTGCCGCGGCAGGACGACCACCCAGAATACACAGCGGATCAGTACCTCGCGCTGACCCAGCCGCTGGAGAGCGATGACATCCAGGAAGTACGGCGTCCAGGCTTCTGCGGCACCGCGGGATGGATGGTGCATCAGGGGCTCACGCGCGCGCTCCCGACGACCACCGTGGCCGCGATGAGCAGCGCAGCCGCAGCCCGCGCAGCGCTAGCGGGTGGCTGCGTCGGGCCGCGTTGTGCGCCGCCGCGAGCCGGGGCCGTCGTGCGGCCGGGCGCACGGTGAACCCTCCCGCGCTCACGGGCCGCGAGGTGCTGCTGGTCGTCGGCGGGGGCATTGCGGCGTTCAAGTCGGCCCTCGTGGCGCGCGAACTCCAGCGCCGCGGGGCGTCCCTTGAGACGGTGCTCACCACGGCGGGGCAGCGATTCATCACCGGCGTGACCTTCGCAGGCATCACCGGCCGCGCTCCGCGGGTCGATCTCTGGGATCCGGCGTACCCCGGCGAGTTGCATATCGCGCTCACGGCGAAGGCCGATCTGGTGCTGGTCGTGCCCGCGACCGCCGACCTCCTCGCGCGCATGGCCCACGGGCTCGCCGACGACCTCGCCACCACTTGTTTGCTCGCTGCACGCGGCCCGGTGGTGGTCGCCCCTGCGATGCACCCGCGCATGTGGGAACACCCCGCCACGCAGGCCAACATCGCCGCTCTTCGGGCGCGCGGAGTGGCCGTCGTCGGCCCGGTGGTGGGCGCGCTCGCGAGCGGCGAGAGCGGCGTCGGGCGCATGGCGGAGCCCGAGGAAATTGTAGACGCGGCGGCGCGCGCTCTCACCCCACAAGACCTCGCGGGCTGCCGCGTGGTCGTGAGCGCCGGCGGCACCCACGAGGCTATTGATCCGGTGCGCTTCGTAGGCAACCGCTCCTCTGGGCGCATGGGCTATGCGATCGCGGCGCGGGCCCACGCGCGAGGCGCGGCGGTGGTGCTGGTGAGCGGGCCGTCGGCGCTGGCAGATCCGTCTGGGGTGACGGTGCTCCGGGTGCGCAGTGCGCGGGAGATGCGAGACGCAGTGCTCGTCGCGGCAGGGTCCGCCGACCTTGTGGTGATGGCCGCCGCGGTGGCCGACTATCGTCCCGCGGACGTGTCTGTCGAGAAGATCAAGAAGACCGACGGAGAGCTCGTCCTTCGTATGGTGAAGAACCCAGACATCCTTGCGGAACTCGGGGCTGCGCGTCGTCCCGACGGGCCCATGCTGGTGGGCTTTGCGCTGGAGACCAGCGACCTCGTCGCGCACGCCCGGGAGAAGCTCGCGCGCAAGGGCTGCGACCTCGTGGTGGCCAACCTCGCGACGGACGGGTTCGAGGGCGATGACAACCGAGTCACCCTGGTGAGCCCTTCGGCGATCACTCCGCTCGAACTCATGGGCAAGTCCGCCGTCGCCGACCATGTTCTCGACCGCTTCAGCGCGTGGCGATCGCGCTAGCGGACGTTACTTTTTGGGGGGGCAGGTCATGGTTCGAGTCTCCGAGAGTCAGCTCGGACTTGAGCGAGAAACGCTTGCGGTGCCCAGGCCCGGAAGATTCACCCGCAGCGGATGGGAGCCATCGGTCGCTGGGTAGTGCTTCATCACCGGTGATGCGGCGGACATCACCGGTGATGAATCTTCAGAAGTTTGACCTGCCCCCGAAGGCGACCGCGCCGATGAGCACCGCGGCGACGATCGCGACGACGACGATGCCCGCGAGGATGAGGATGGTGGTGATGATCCCGAGGAGCCGGAGGTTGGTGACGTCGCTCGGGGGAGCGAGGCCCAGCAGCTGGAAGTCCCGCACGAACTGGTTGGCCTGATACCAGGCGAGCGGGCCGGTGATCCACATGAAGCCCACGAACCAACCGATGGCGCAGATGATCAGCCAGGTGCGGGCGCTCTCGCTAAGTTGCGCGGCACGGGCCATCCGCGGGTCGTAGCCGGGGTTGCCGCGGTAGGGGACGTTCGGATCTTGCGTGGGGTACGTCATGGCGGGGCCAAGCGTGACCGCTTCGCAGGCAGGCCGTCAAAGACATCGCCGCCAATAACTGGACCCACCGCCTCGCGGTAGGCCAAGGGCCGTTGTGGAGGTTGAGAGCTGCATGGCGCTGAACTACGAGAACCCGAGCCCGCTCGACACATACAACGAGCACCCGTCCTTCGTCCCGGAGCAGGAGGTCCGCGCTACGCATGCGGCGGCCCAGCAGCTTGCGTGGCACCGCGACCAACTCGTGACCGAGAACTCCCAGCTGCGCCGCGAGGTCGAGACCCTGCACCGCGCGCAGCGGGAGCTCGACGAGGCCACCCGCAACGGCGACGGCAGCGGGCGACGGCTGACGCTCCTGCGGGAGGCACTGGCCCGTAAGGACAGCGAGATCCTGGCCCTCAAGACCCACCATGTCGGGCGCGACCGCGCGATTCACGAGGCGAAGGAAGTCGTGGACCGGCTCCGTCGCGAACGCGCGGACCTGGAGGATCGTCTGCGTTCGCGCGACGGGGTGTTTCAGTCCATCGAGGCGGAGCGCGCGACGCTGAGCCGCGCCCTGGAGGGCGCTCGGCAGGAGCGCGAACAGACCGCGAGCGCGCTGATGCAGGCCGACGGAACCGCGCACGAGTGGCAGCGCTACGCCGACGACCTGACGCGTGAGCGCGACGAGGCCCGGCGGCAGCTGGGCGAGCTGGCCAACGAGGCGTCGGGGCTGCGGTCCGCGCTGCAGGTCTCCCACGCCGAGCAGCAGTACTTGCTGGACTCCCACGCCCGGGAGATCGCGGCTGTGCGGGCAGAACTGTCGGCGGTGATCGAGCACGCCCGGGAGGAGTCCGAGGCGGCGCACGACGCGTTGGTGGCTCGCTTCGAAGCGGCCCGCGCAACTCACGCGATGACCCTCCGCGCGATGGAGGACGAGCAGACCGAGGAGCTTGCCGCCGAGCGGGCCGCGCGCATCGTGGCCGAAGAGGCGACGCTCGCGCAGAAGCGCACCATGAACGAAGCGCTCGAACTGTCCGTGGAGTCGATGCGCGCGGAGCACCTCGAAGCGGTGGGTGCGATTCACCAGGAGTACTCCGTGGTTCTGCGGGCGGCGGATGAAGAGGCGACGGCGGCGCGGTCGGCCGCGGCGGCGGAGAGCGCGGAGTCGCTGCAGGCGATGGCGGAGACGCATGCCGCGGAGTTGCACGCGGCGGTGGAGACGCACGCCGCGGAGTTGCACGCGACGGCGGAGACCCACGCCGCGGAGTTGCAGGCGACGGCGGAGACCCACGCCGCGGAGTTGCAGGCGACGGCGGAGTCGCTGCAGGCGATGGTGGAGACGCACGCCACGGAGCTGCAGGCGATGGCGGAGACCCACGCCACGGAGTTGCACGCGACGGTGGAGGGAACCGCGGACGCGCTGCGGGCGGCGGTGGAAGAGGCCGCGACGGCGCAGGGGCGCGCGATGGACCTCGAGCGCGAACTGGAGGCGACCCGCGAGGCGCTCGGCACGTACGCGACGGACACCCTCGAGCGCATCGAGACCGCGGAGCGGGTGGCGCGCGAGGCCCAGGGGTACCGCGACCGCTACGCCCGGAAGCTGGCGACAGCGATGGAGCAGATCCGGATGATGCGCGCGGAGACGGTCACCGACGCGCGGGCGCAAGGCGAGGTGCTGCAGTCCCTCGGCGGGATGGTCGGGCAGATGACCGCGCGGATGGTGCTGCGGGAGACTCGGGACATCGCGCAGCGCTCCGGGCGCGCGACCCCGAAGGACAGTGACGTCGATGCGGCGATCGCCGCGATGACGGACGCGCTCTCGGCGGACGTGGCCGACGAGCTTTGGGCGCACCGCGACGCGTTTGTGACGGCATCGTGCACGGAATGAGTGCGTAGCCCTTGAGCCCGGGCGCGCGGCTGGTTATCAGCCTCGCCCCATGGGAACTACCGATTCGACTGCCGCCGAGCACCATTCCTTCCAGGCCGAGGTGAGCCAGGTCCTCGACCTGGTGATTCACTCTCTCTACAGCCACCGCGAGGTCTTCCTCCGGGAGCTCATCTCTAACGCATCGGATGCCATCGACAAGCTGCGCTTCCGCGGTGTGACCGAGGCCGGGCTGCTGGGCGAGGAACCCCTGCGCATCCGGCTGGTTCCCGACGAGGCCGCGGGCACGCTGACCATCGAGGACAACGGCGTGGGCATGACCCACGACGAACTCATCGACCATCTCGGAACCATCGCTAGCTCCGGGTCGAAGAAGTTTCTCGAAGCGCTGCGGGCGAAGGGCGACAAGCCCGATCTGATGCTCATCGGGCAGTTTGGCGTCGGCTTCTACGCGGCGTGGTTGGTGGCCGATCGCGTCGAGGTGGTGTCCCGCGCCGCGGGCCACGAAGACGCCTGGCGCTGGACCTCCAACGCCAAGGACGGCTTCGACCTCGAGGCCGCGACACGCTCCGAGCGCGGCACGTCGGTGATTCTTCACCTGAAGGAAGACCAGAAGGACTTTCTCCAGCCCTGGCAGCTCAAAGACCTCGTCCAGAAGTACTCAGACTTCGTCGGGCACCCGATCGAAATGCTGGGCGAGAAGGAAGAGCCCGGGGAGGGCGAAGAGGCCGTCGCTGAGCCCGGCTTCGAGTCGATCAACCAGGCGCGCGCTCTCTGGCAGCGGTCGCGCAGCGAGATCACCGAGGAGCAGTACAAAGACTTCTACAAGCACGTCACCAACGACTGGGAAGAGCCGCTGGCGTGGGCGCACTTCAAGGTCGAGGGCGCGCAGGAGTTCACCGGGCTGCTGTACCTGCCGCGGCGTCCGCCGTTCGAGATGGACGCCCCGGGAGAGGGTCGTCGCGGGGTGAAACTCTTCGTGAAGCGGGTGTTCATCATGGACAACTGCGACGCGCTGGTGCCGATCTGGCTGCGCTTCGTGCGCGGGCTCATCGACTCCGACGACCTGCCGCTCAACGTCTCCCGCGAGACCCTCCAGGACTCCGGCGTGGTGCGCGCCATCAAGAAGCAGGTCGCCCGCAAGACCCTCGACCGACTCGACGAACTCGCCAGGGATTCGTCCGCGGACTACGCGACGTTCTGGGCGCAGTTCGGCAAGGTCGTGAAGGAAGGGCTGCACCTCGATCACGAGTATCGCGAGCGCCTGGGCAACCTGGTGCGCTTCGACAGCTCGCACGGCGATGGCATCACGTCCCTCGCGGAGTACGTCGCGCGCATGAAGGAAGGACAGGAGGCGATCTACTACTCCATCGGCGAGACGCGGCAGGCGGCCGCCAAGTCGCCGCACCTCGAGGCGCTGCGCGAGCGCGGGTACGAGGTGCTGTACCTCTTCGATCCGATCGACACGCTGGCGGCGGATGGGCTGCGGGAGTTTCAGGGGAAGAAGCTGGTCAACGTGGCCAACGCGGACCTGAAGCTCGACGCAAGCCCCGAGGCGAAGCAGTCCGAGGAGGCCGCCGCGGGCGCGATGAAGCCGTTCATCGAGCGCGTGAAGTCAGTGCTCGGCGTGCGCGTGCGCGAGGTGCGCAGCTCGTCGCGACTGAAGAACTCCCCGGCCTGCCTCGTGGTGCCGCCGGGCGCCATGAACCCCGCGATGGAGCGCCTGCTGCGGGCCAACGGGCGCGACGTGCCGCCGTCCGCGCGCGTGCTCGAACTCAACCCGACGCACCCGCTGATGGTGGCGATCCAGGAGCGCTCCGCGGCGGGCGACGAGTCGCTCGACGAGTGGATCGAGCTTCTCTACGACCAGGCCCTCCTCACCGAGGGATCCACCCCGGATGACCCGCACCGCTTCGCCCAGCGCATGACCGACCTCATGCAGCGCGCGCTCGCCAACAAGGCCTGATTACGCAGCCCCGACGGCGTCTCGCAGCGCCGTCGGCTCGCCCGTCACTCTTCCGCAACGATCACCAACGCCGGGCCTCAGCCGGCCACCAGGTGCACCCGCACGGTGTTGGTTCGCCCCTTCACCGCGATGGGCGCGCCAAACACCAACACGATGCGGTCGCCCGCCGTCACCATCCCGCTCGCCAGCAGGTGCGCCTGCACCGCTTCGACCATCTCGTCGGTGTCCGCGATGGGCTCCATCACCCGCGGCGTCACGCCCCAGAGCAGCCCCAGCCTTCGCCGCACAATCTCGCTCGGCGAAAACGCCACCACCGGCACCGTCGGGCGCTCCTTCGAGATGAGTCGCGCCGTGTCGCCGCCCTGGGTAAACACCGCGATGAGCCGCGCGTCGAGGTCGTGCGAGGCCATCACCGCCATGCGCGCCGTGGCCTCCGGGAAGGGCATCGGGCGCGCGTGCGCCGCCGGGCGCTCGGGCTGCCAGTACGGTGAGTTCTCCGCCGCGCTGATGATCCGGGCCATCATCCCGACGGCGAGCGCCGGGTGCGCCCCGGAGGCGGTCTCGCCGGACAGCATCGTGGCGTCGGCGCCGTCGAAGATCGCGTTGGCTACGTCACTGGCCTCCGCTCGCGTGGGCCGCGTCGAGGTCACCATCGAGTGCAGCATCTCCGTCGCGACGATGGCCGGCCGCCGCCGCGCCGCCGCGCAGACCAGAACCCGATGCTGCAGCACCGGCACCTGCTCCGGCGGAAACTCCACCCCGAGGTCGCCGCGCGCCACCATCACCGCATCCGAGGCCTCCACGATGGCCTCGAGGTGCTCGATCGCCTGCGGGGTCTCGATCTTCGAGCACACCGGCACCATGCGCCCGCGCGCCTCGCAGAACTCCCGCACGCGCCGCACGTCATCGACGGAGCGCACGAAGGAGACCGCCACGTAGTCGATGCCCGCCGTGAGACCGAACTCCAGGTCGAGTTTGTCCTTCGGGGTGAGCGCGTCGAGCTGCAGGTTGCCCGACGGGAGGTGGATGCCCACCGCGTCGCGAAGGCGTCCGCCCTCCTCGACCACGACGTGCACCCGGTCGCCGGTGATCTCCGTGACGCGCAGCCGGATGCGGCCGTCGTCCGCGTGGATGGCATCGCCGCTGCGGAGGTCCGTCGCGAGCGTCGCATAGCGAATCGGGATCACTCCCGGCGGCGCGTCCTCGCCCGCCATCAGGCAGAGCGTGTCGCCCGCGACGACCTCCCGCGCCCCACCGATGCGGCCCGCGCGAATCTTCGGACCGCTCAGGTCGCCGAGGATGGTGATCGCCTTGCGGAGCCGCGCGCTCGCCTCGCGGATGGTGGTGACCGCCCGCTGGTGATCCTCGTGGGTGCCGTGGGAAAAGTTGAGTCGCGCGACGTCCATCCCGGCGACGATGAGGCCCTCGATCGCCTCCGGGCTGTTGGAGCTTGGACCGATGGTGCAGACGATCTTTGTGCGACGGGTAAACATGTTCGCGGGAAGCTATCACCCTCCGCGCACCGCGCTGCATCACTGCCCGGAGGCCACTCGCGCAACTGGCCCTATACTGCCGGGCACCCCCGCCAGGAGCCTGCATGTCGCACCGATGTCCCCGCGCCCTCCGCCTCGCCTTCGCCGCCCTCTGTTTCGTCTTCGCGGGCTGCGGCGAAGCTCCGTTGGGCTTCGTGGATGGCGGCCCCCTCGACGCCACGCTGGGCTCCGACGCGGCCTTCCCCGAGCGCCCGTCGCTCATCGACACCGGCGCCGTGATGGACGTCCGCGGCCGGGCCTGCACCCGCAGCGCGCAGTGCGACGACGGGGTCGATTGCACCCAGGACTTCTGCGCCGACGACGGCCGCTGCGTGAGCGTGGCGGACCCCGACCGCTGCAACGATCGCGTGTACTGCAACGGCGTGGAGAGCTGCGACGCCCGCCGCGGCTGCGTGCGCGGCACGCCCGTCACCTGCAACGACAACTACACCTGCACCATCGACCGCTGCGATGAGATGACCCGCGCGTGCGTCCACCGGCCGCGCGACTTCGACGGCGACGGCGATCCGGACTTCCGCTGCGCCGCCATGGAGTGCGACGCGGGCGTGCCCGATCCGCCCTGCTGGCGCGGCGGCGACTGTGACGACGCCAACCCCCGGGTCAACTCGCGGCTCCCGGAGATCTGTGGCGATGGCATCGACAACAACTGCAACGGCGAGATCGACGCGGCCGACCGCTCCGGCTGCTCGCGCCCGATGTACGACCGCTGCGCCGACGCGCTCGATGTCTCTGCGGGTGGGCGCTTCACGGTCCCCCTCGCGGGCGCCCTCGGGGACTATCCGTCTCGCTGCACGGGCAACACCATCCCGCCGCGCGACGCGGTGCTGCGTCTGCGGCTCGACGCCCCACGCGACGTCGCCGTGACCGCGGAGAGCACCGGCGCAAGCGTTCTGGTTCAGCTCGGTACGCAGTGCGGCTCGCTCGACGGCGTGCGCGACTGCGTCGTCGGGTACCCCACCGTGTATCGCGCGCGGGCGCTTCCGGCGGGCGAGTACTTCTTCCAGATCGCCACGACGAGCGCGGTGGTGGGCACCGGCGATGTTGCCCTCACCGTCGAACTCACCGACCCGACGCCCGCTCCCACCAATGACGCCTGCGCCGGGGCCATCGACATCCCCGCGGCAGGCGGAACCCTCCGCGGAACCCTCGTGGACGTCGCCGACGATGTCACCACCACCTGCGGCGGGGTGACCCCCGATGTGCTCTACCGCCTCACGCTTACCGAGCGCCGCGATGTCACGGTGCGCGCCGCGGGCAGCCGCACCGACTACCTCACGCTCTCCGTCGTAGACGCCTGCACCCGCATGCCCGTGACGCGCCGATGCGCCACCGGGAGCCCCGCGCAGATCACCCTTCGCAACCTCGCCGCGGGGACGTACTTCGTCGTCGTCGAGGGGACGCGCGTGCCGGCCTTCACGCTCGACGCGGAGATCACCGCGCCGACGATGATGGTGGCCGGGGATTCGTGCGCCAACCCGATCACGCTTGCGCCCAACAGCACGGTGATGGGCAGCGTGGCGGGGGCGCAGGGGGACTTGCCGATCTCCTGCTACGGCGGCGACAGCCGTGACGTGGTGTACCGCTTCGCGCTCGACCGCACGCTCGACGTGAATGTTCTGCTGCGGGGCGGGGCTTCGGACTTCTTCTTCCTCGCAGTCGAGCGCACCTGCGGAAGCGCCACCGGGGAGGCCGGGTGTCGCTACGGAACCGTCGGCCGACTCACCGCCCGCGGCCTCGATCCGGGGGTTTACTACCTCGTGGTGCGCGCCCTGCGCGGGACGGACTTCACCCTCACGTTGGTCGCCACGCCGCCGCTCGCGCCCGTGATGGCGGTGGGTAACGACACGTGTGCGACGGCGCAGGCGATTCCGTCCGGGGGAGGCTTTTACCTGGGCAACACGGCGACGCTGCGGCGCGACTACACGGCCCCGTGCACGCTCGGGACGACCAGCGAGGACGCGGTCTTCCGCTACCGCGCAGACACGCGCCAGCGGGTGCAGTTCTCCCTCGAGGGGTCGTCCTTCAACACCGTCGTCTGGATGACCCAGGGGCCGATGTGCCCGGGGACGAGCGTTCCGCAGACGTGCTTCAGCGGCGAGGGGGCGGCCCCGGCGGTCTTCGACACGATGCTCGACCCGGGGGAGTACTGGGTGTTTGTCAGCGGCTTCAACGCCGAGGCCCGCGGAGCGTACTCGCTCTCGGTGCTCCCTCTCCCGATGTAAACGCGACGGTGGCGGTGTGGGGGGGAAGGCAGGTTCTACGGCTTCGCGGGTTCGCTCGCCGGCGGCCGCCGGGCGTCCGGGCGCGCCGATCGCTTGCGGCGGGCCAGACCGAGTCGGAGCAGGTAGTCCTTGCGGGAAACCTCGCCGCGCGCGAGTTCGCTCCACTCCTCGAACCACGCGCGCAGGGCGCGGAGCGCGTCATGCTGGCTGCTGTCTGTCGCGGGCGCGGCGGTGGGGGTCGTGAAGCGCTCGGCGGTCTTCACGAGCGCGGCGAGATCGGCGCGGTAGGTCGGCGTGAGGCTGCGGCGCGCGAGGCGTTCGAGGGCGGCTTTCCCGTCGGGTCCGCTGAGCTTCGCCAGGCGCGCGAGCAGGGTGCCCACGTACAGCACGGACTCGCCGCCGCGGCCCGGCTTGAGGTCCGCGATGAGCTGATCGCGCAGCGCCGGGTAGTGGTGCCGGAGCGACGCATCGACGATGCGGTGGAGGCGCTCGTCGGAGGCGTCGAGCGCGGCGATGGCAGCGGCGACTTCTCCATCGGGGGAGGGCGCAGCGGTGGCGGGTGGGGTGAAGCCCGCGGCGGAGTGCAGGAGGCTCCAGCCGCGCGCGTGCTCGGCGTCGTCGTAGCCGACACCGGAGAGGGCGAAGCGGATGGGGTCGGAGGTTCCGACGGCGCGGAGGAAGGTGAGTACGCGAGCCGGGGTGGCTTCGAGCGTCTCTTCCGCGACGGAGACGGTGGTGACGATGGGGGCGGCGGTCGGCGGTGATTTGTCCCTGGCCATGACTTTGGAGGCTCCAATCTGAACGGCGGATGGAACTTGGGGTGGAACGGCAGAGGGGGAATGGTCGCCGCGTCGGCGATGCCCGTGGCCCCCTATCTCGGCGATACGAACGGGCCGACGGCATCATGGGAGTGGGTCCGGTGGCAAGCGTGCGGTGTTTCTCCGCGGTCGTACGGGGGCAGCGCTCGCCGACGGCCGTGCGGGCCACCGGGGTTGGGGCTGCGGGGGCCTCCGACGCGGGCGCAACGCCTTCCGACGCGCCAACGAGGCTTCCGATTAAGGCCGGATAGCCTAAATCGGGCTTCCGACGCTTCCGCGTAAGCGTCGGAAGCTCCCGCAAACGCTCCGGAACCCCTGGAAATGCCGACCAATGACCTCGTCGGCGCATCGGAGGGCGTTGCGGGTGCGTCGGAGGGCGTTGCGGGTGCGTCGGAGGCCGTTGCGGGCGCGCCGATGGCCTCCGCGCCGCCGCCGCGCTCCCCTACAGGTCGTCTTCCGGCCCGACGCCCGCGACGTCTTCCATCAGCGCCCGCAGTGCCTCCGCGTCCGACCACGCCTGCGCGAAGCAGCCCACCGGACGGTGCGGTGCATCGCCCTCCATGATCTCTGGCAGGTGCCCCAATCCGTAGGTTGTCAGCGCCTCTGCGAGCCCGTCGAAGCACCGCCCCGCCTCGGCGCGCGCCTCCGCTTCCGCTTCGGGCGTCCCGTGCCGACGGCCCACACGCACCACCGCCGCGGTGTACGCGCCCAGCAGGTACGGCCACGCCGTCCCCTGGTGGTATGCGCTGTCCCGCGACCACGGATCGCCGCCGTACCGCCCCTGGTACGCCGGATCTTGCGGAGAGAGGGTGCGCACGGCCATCGGGATGAGAAGCTCGGCGCGCGCGCGGCGAAGCACGGCCTCGGACTGCTCGACGGTGAGAAGGTCGCCCGGGAGCGCGACGGCGTAGAGGGCGTTGGGGCGCACCGCGGGGTCGCGGTAGTCCTCGCGAACGACGTCGTAGAGGTAGTCGTTTTCGGGGTTCCAGAACTGCGCGCGGAAGCTCTCGCGGACGCGGTCGGCCTCGCGGTACCAGCGGTCGGCGGAGCCCTCGTCGCCGGTCTCCGCGCTCAGCCACGCGAGCGAGCGCAGACCCGCGTACCAGAGCGCGTTGATCTCCACCGGGCAGCCGTGCCGCGGGGTGAACACCGTGTCGCCGCAGCGGGCGTCCATCCAGGTGAGTTGCGTGCCGCGGTCGCCCGCGGAGATGAGCCCGTCAGGCTGCTGGTGGATGTCGTACTTCGTTCCGCGGCGGAAGGCCTCGACGATGGCGCGCATCGCGGGGATGAGCGTGCGCCGCGCGAAATCGAGGTCGCCGGTGTACTGAACGAAGCGCCGCGCCGCGTGCAGAAACCACATCGGCGCATCGACCGTGTTGTCGTCCGCGTGCCCGCCGCCGCTGTCCGGGAAGCGGTTGGGAAGCATCCCTTCCTGGACGTACCGCGCAAACGCCGTGAGCAGTTCACGCGCCTCCGTGAAGTGCTTCGGTACGAGGTAAAGCCCCGTAAACGAGATGAGCGTGTCGCGCCCCCAGTCCTCGAACCAGGGGTAGCCCGCGAGCACCGCAGGGGGAGCCGCGAGGTCGGCGCGGTAGAGGTCCACCGCGCGGTAGAGTTGACCGACGCGCGGGTCCGCGGGCGCTGGAAGCGGCGAGAGAGCACGCATGCGGGCGATCTCCCGGTCCTCGAGCTGATCGATGTCTTCAGGGAGGTGGTTTTCCGCGGTGAGAACCACGTGGACGCTCTCGCCGGGCGCGAGGGCGAGCACAAACTCGCCCGGGGTGAAGAGGTCTTCTTCGGCGTCGAGGCCGCGGTCGCGCTCGGCCTCGTGATGAAACCCGCGCCACCAGTCGGGCGACGCGTGAAACACCCCCGGCGACTGCATCATCACCGCCGGACCGTTTTCGTACGGCTGCACGCGCACCGTCCCTGGCTGCTCGGGGACGGACTCCGCGGCGATGCGAGCGCCGCTGTTCTCCTGCGCGTGGTGGTGAAAATCGCGGAAGGCGCAGAAGGGACGCACCGTGAGCGCGATGGCTCCGGGCGCTTCGAGGAGGGTGTACCGGACGATGGTGGCGTTTTGCCCGCGCACCATGAAGACGGTGCGTTCGAGCAGGGCCTCGCCGACGCGCCACTGCCAGCGCGGCAGCGGATCGAGCGCGAACGTCACCAGGTGACGCCAGCCCTCCGGGGCCACCGCGTTGCGGAAGGCGTGGGCGCTGAGGGGTTCGCTGAGGTAGCGCAGGGTGACCGTCTCATCGAGGTGGCTCACGAGCACCTGGCGCCCGCGCGGGGGGCTGAGCGCGGCGACGAGGAGGCCGTGGTAGCGGCGCGTGGAGATGCCCGAGACGGTGCCCGATGCGTAAGCGCCGAGGCCGTTGCTGACGATCCATTCGCGGGCGGTGAGCGCGTCGCGGTCCGTGAGGAGGGAGGTCGGGAGATGGATCATGCGCGGGAAGATAATCCCAACGCGCGCGGTGATGCAGGGGGCGGAGAGTTGGTAGCGCGCTCGGGCGCGGGGCGACCTGATCGGTTCTTGCTACACGGTGGTCTACGAAGCCTGGACGCCGGCCTGGGTTGCCGCGCGGAAGGTGTCGCGCACGTGGTCGGCGAGCGCGCCGGTGTCGAGCAGGGTTTGCAGACGATGGCCGTCATCGACCTCGATGAGGCGCACGAGCGCCGGGGTCCCCGTGGCGGCCAGCGCGTGGCTGTGCTCGAGCGGAACCACGTCGTCGTGGACTCCGTGCACGATGGTCACGGCGACGCCCTCGGGCAGGCGATTGGGCACGCCGAGGCGCTCTGCTGCGGGAGCGAGGAGCACCGTCGGACCGCGCCACACGCCGCGGTCGAGCATGGCCACCGCGACGGCACCGCCGTAGGACGATCCCACGAGGACGTCGGGGCGAATCGTCGCGAGCGCAGCGATCTGTGTCGCGATGGAGCCCTCGAGGTCGCTCGTGTCCATCGCCGGGGCGGTGGTGTCGAAGTGCTCCGCCAGGAAGAGCGGCTTGGCGCCCTGCGGAGAGCCTTCGAGACCGTGGATGAATTGAACGCGTAGTCGGGGATTCATGGGCTCAGTGTACTGCGCCGAGGCGGCTGCTCATGGTCGCGCGACCGCCCGCGGCCGTTTCGAAGGAGAGCAGTCCGCGGGAAGTGGCGTCGTTGCCAAACACCGCGGCCCAGCGCTCGAGCGCGTCCATGCGATCGGCGGAGAGCGGCGCGTCGGAGAAGCACACGAACGCCGCGCGAAACGCTCGATCGGCGGGCTCTGCGGCGGGGCGCTCGCCGTGCACTGCGACGATCTGGTCGGTCGATACGGTGTGCGTACCGGTGATCTCGAAGATCATCCGGCGCGTGGCGGCGTCCTGGCGGACGAAGTGCGCGCCGTCGAGCACCACCACGGATGCTGCAACCTCGGCGCGCGGCAGCAGGCCCATGAGGTAAAGCTCGAGCGGGGCGTAGGCCCGCGAGTCGCCTCCGTTGGCGGTCGGACCAAACTGCGCCACCGACACCCGGATGATTCCGTCGGCGTCGGGGGCGCAGGGAAGTGCGCCGTCCGCGGGTGTCTCGCAGCGCAGGGTGTTCGGGTCGAAGCCGCCGTGCTGTCCGTTGACCCCGGCCACGCCCCAGTGCGCGCCGAAGGCCATGTCACGGTCGCGGCCGAAGCCGAAGCGCGCGTCGAGGAAGGTTGCCCAGTAGTGCAGTGTTTCGTGGATGGTCGGGCCGTTGCCTGCGGCGGTGAAGTTCACGCCGATGGCGCCGCGCAGGCGGGGGTGCTCGCCGTAGCGAGCGTCGGAGTAGGCCCGCGCGAGGCCTACGGAGGGCATCGCCGGGCGGCGCACGGGGGTGAAGCGCGCGTAGATCGTGGCGTCGGGCACCGGCGCGTCGGTGAACACGTAGAGGAAGTCGTACTCGTCCGCGAAGTGCTCGAAAAACTTCGCTGCGCCCACGTAAAGCTGCGGCGATCGCCCGAGGATGTACTCGCGTGCCTCGAGGGCCGCGGCCGGGTCCACGATGTTCACGGCGTGGTTGCGTAGCTGCACACCCGGCGGCACCACCGTGGCCGCGTCGGTCGCGCCGGACTCGAGCGTTGCAGCGTCCCTGGCGGTCGCGACGCTGGCGGCGTCCCCGCAACCGACGGCGACGGCGACGAGCAGGGCCCATGGAGACAATCTTCGGACGCGCGAATGCAGCGGGATCATCGCGCCGATTGAATCACAGCTCCGGGCGGGCGCGGCGTCGCGACGGCGCCTTCGAGGGCGTCCATCGGCTGCGGTCATCCCGTGGCGGAAAGTGACAGTCGGCGCGCCGTTGCGATAGTCACCGACGGCCCCGACGCCATTCGGCGGGTGGGTTGGTACAAGCGCTGGTGTTTTTCGCAGGAGCCTCGTCGATGCCGTCGTTGTTTCACGCGCCCCGGTGCTCGCTTCCGTCTCCGCGGGCGCGGCGATGAGCGTCCTGGTGACCGGCGGCGCCGGGTACATCGGCTCACACGTCGTGCACCGTCTCTGCGCGGCGGGGCGCGCGCCGGTGGTCATCGACAGCCTCGTCACGGGGCATCGGGATGCTGTTCCGCCGGGTGTTCCTTTCCTTGAGGCCGACGTGGCCGATCGGCCGCGGGTGGCGGCCTTCCTCGCGGAGCATCGGGTGCGAGCGGTGCTGCACTTCGCCGCGCTCAGCGTGGTGGGGGAGTCCGTGACGACGCCGCGGCGGTACTACCACGGCAACCTCGTCGCCTCGCTCGCCCTGCTCGAGTGCGTGCTCGACGCGGGCGTCCCGGTCTTCGTGTTGTCCTCCACCGCGGCGGTGTACGGCCTGCCCGAGAGCACTCCCATTCCCGAGTCGCACCCCACCCGCCCGATCAGCCCGTACGGAGCGACCAAGCTCGCACTCGAGCAGGCGCTCGCCGCGTATCACCACGCCTACGGCCTCCGGTACGCGGCGCTCCGGTACTTCAACGCTGCGGGCGCCGAAGCCTCCGCGGGCCTCGGCGAGCGGCACGCGCCGGAGACGCACCTTGTTCCGTTGTTGCTGAGCGTGGCCCTCGGGCAGCGCCCGGACATCACCGTCCACGGGACCGACTACGACACCCCCGACGGCACCTGCGTGCGCGACTACATCCACGTGTGCGACCTCGCGGACGCCCACCTCGCCGCGCTCGATCACCTCGAGAACGGCGGCGACTCCGGCGCGTTGAACCTCGGCACCGGCACCGGGCATTCCGTGCACGAGGTCGTTCTCGCGGCGAGGCGTGTCACCGGTCACGCCATTCCGGTCGTCTACGGCCCGCGTCGGCTGGGTGACCCGTCCATCCTTGTCGCAAGCCCGCGCCTCGCCGAAGAGCGCCTCGGTTTCCGCCCGCGCCGCTCAGACCTCGATGAGATCGTGCGCGACGCGTGGGCCTTCCATCGCGCGCCCCGCCGTCCCTGAATCCTCTGCGCACTGCGTGCGCGCGACGCGGCTGGGGTTGGTCGCGTCCCGCGCCTGCACCCGCAGGCTAACGAAAGTAGGCGCCCGCTCCGGGGGCTATCGGAAGCGAGACGCGACTCGATCTCGTTCGCTGGGAGCTTGAGGATGGCGCCAAAGCGTCGGGGGATTCAGCTCCGTGGGCCAATCGACGTCCTTCCGAAAGCCCCGTCCGGGGCGTCTGCTTTCGTTAGCCTGCGGGTGCAGGCGCGGGACGCGACCAACCCCAGCCGCGCCGCTCGCACCACGGATGAACAGGCCCCACGAAGTGCAGTAGTAGCAAGTAGGCGGCCGACAGGCAGACCCCGAGCGACCACCTACACCCCTCTCGCGGTCTCTCCAGCGACCGACGCTCCTTCGGGGATTCCCGCGCAGGCGAGACGCTCATTCCCAGCGTTCCGAGTTTGGCGTGAGCATGGCCCAGGGCCTGTCCGCGAACGCGGAGCCGGCGCTTCCCCCAGGGCGACGCCACCGACTGCTCCGAACTCCATTCCGCTCCGGTTCGCTGAACACCAGCCGGAAGGCCATTCGGTCTCCCAAAACGAGAACTTTCTCAAGATGGAAGGTCATTCGGTCTCCCAAAACGAGAACTTTCTCAAGTTGGAAGGTCCTCGGACGTCCCAGGACGAGAACGGCCTCATGTTGGAAGGTCCTCGGACATCCCAGAACGAGAACGGCCTCATGTTGGAAGGTCCTCGGACGTCCCAGGACAAGAACGGCCTCATGTTGGAAGGTCCTCGGACGTCCCAGGACAAGAACGGCCTCATGTTGGAAGGTCCTCGGACGTCCCAGAACGAGAACGGCCTCATGTTGGAAGGTCCTCGGACCTCACCGAATACGACAGCCGCACTTCGGGGAGCCCGTTCGGCAACGGGTGCACGCGACGCGGCTGGGGTTGGTCGCGTCCCGCGCCTGCACCCGCAGGCTAACGAAAGCAGGCGCCCGCTCCGCGGGCTTTGGGAAGCGAGAAGCGACTCGATCTCGTTCGTGGGGAGCTTGAGGATGGCGCCAAAGCATCGAGGGATTCAGCTCCGTGGGCCAATCGACTTCCTTCCGAAAGCCCCGCCAGGGGCGCCTGCTTTCGTTAGCCTGCGGGTGCAGGCGCGGGACGCGACCAACCCCAGCCGCGCCGCTCGAACCACGGATCAACGGGCCCAACGAAGTGCGGCTTTAGTACTAGCTGCGAGAACTTTCTCAAGATCAGAGATGGCGGGAGGTTCGGCAACGGATCCGGTCGCGGCGTTGCAGGCTGACGAGGGCTCCGGCGATGTCGGTGCAGCGCCCGAAGACCTCGCCGGGCGCGTGCTTGCACCGGGCGGGTGCTCCGCGGCACCCTTCGGGGCATGGGCGACGCGGCGAAGGTGATCGAATGGAATGGGACGGACGTCCCGGCAGACATCCGCGACGTGCTCGCAGGGCTCCCGCCTGGGCGCTATCGCCTCGAGGTGGTGCCGGCGGCCGAGGACGACGTGGAGCTCACACCGGAGGGCGAAGCGGAGATTGAGGCTGCGATGCGCCAGATGGACGCTGGGCAGGGCATCCCGCTCGCTGAAGTGGACGCGCAGTTGCGGAAGATCATCGCGGAGTCGCGGGCGCGGTGACCTCCGATCGGGTGATGTTCTCTCCGCTGGCGCTCGCGGAGCTTGCGGAGCTCACGGAGTACATCGCAGCACAGAACCCCGACGCGGCCGAACAGGTGCGCGCGGCGGTGGTTGCGATGACGGAGCAGCTCGCTCTCCCGGCGCCGCGGCTCGACGGGCCGCCCGCGGTCTTGCGGTCGGGCGTGGCGTGCCGCCGGTCGTTTGTGCACCCGGTCGCGATCTACTACCGCCGCGCGCCTGGGGTTCTCGAGGTGCTCCGGGTCTACCACCACGCTCGCGAGCCGATCGCCCGCTGAGGTCGGTGCCCACCGTGGGAACGCTCGCGCCACCTTCCGGTTCGGTGGTGCTCGCGCCGACGGGTGCCACACCGCCGGGCGCGTGGTCGTGCGCGGACGTCATGGGGTTCGAGCGAGGGATTCACACGACGCTCAGCGGGTGGGGGATAGCAGTCCTCTACGGGACGCAGACCCCCGCGCTGCAGAAGCGGCAGGCCATTCCACACGCGGTGCAGTTGTTGATGTCGCTGTTCAGGTCGATCTCGCAGCCGTTGGTGTCGTTTCCGTCGCAGTTTCCTCGCCCGGCGTTGCAGATGATCCGGCACGCGCCCGCGGCGCACCCAGCGACCGCATTGGGGCGGGATGGGCACCCGTGGCCGCACGCGCCACAGTGCGCGACAGAGGAGTTCGTGTTCGTTTCGCACCCGTTGCTGGCATTGATGTCGCAGTTTCCGAGCCCCGCGTTGCAGGCGAGGGTGCAGACTCCTCCGAGGCACGCTGGCGTGCCGCCGGTGCTCGGGCAACGGTTGCCGCAACCCATCCCAGCGCCCCCAGCGCCGCAGTTGTTGACGTCAGACAGCGTCACGACCTCGCATCCGTTGGCGTCGCTCCCGTCGCAGTTGGCGCGGCCTGCGGTGCAGACCACGGTGCCGATGCGGCACATGCCGCCACTGCAGACCGCGGTAGCGCCGGTCGGGGGCGTCGGGCAGCGTATGCCGCACGCGCCGCAGTGGGTGATGTCACCCATCGTGGTGTTCACTTCGCAGCCGTTGGCCAGGCTGCCATCGCAGTCGGCGCGGCCGGCCGTACAACCACACCGCCGGTCGATGCACTGCTCGCCGGCGGGGCAGACGTTTCCGCACGTGCCGCAGTTCGTCGCGTCGCTGGCGGTGCTCTCGCAGCCGTTGGCCGCGATGCCGTCGCAGTCCGCGAACCCCGCGGTGCAGGTAGAGCCGCAGCCGCCCGCGACGCAGGTCGCGACTGCGTTCGGTCGCGTGGCGCATGGAGCGTTGCACCCGCCGCAGTGGGCGGGGTTCGTCTGCGGGTCGATGCAGGCTCCCGCGCACGTGGTGCGGAGTCCCGGACAGGCCACGCACGATGAACCGACGCACGTCCGGTCGGAGCTGCAGGCCGCCCCGCACGCGCCGCAGTGTGCCGTGGTGGTCGCGAGTTCGACCTCGCAGCCGTCCACCGCGAGCCGGTTGCAGTCGCCGAACCCGGGCGCGCAACTGCCGACGCCGCACGCGCCGCCGAGACACGCGGGGCTCCCGTTCGCGACCGCGGGGCACGCGACGCCGCAACAGTTCCCGGCGGTGGTGGACGCGCACCCGTCGGGGAGAGAGAGCGGCCCGTCGGCGAGGCCCGCGTCGGTGACCTCGGGCGCGTCGAGAGTCACCACGTCGAGGGCGAGGGCGTCCATGGCCACCACGTCAACGGCTCCGCCGTCGGGGCACGCGCAGAACCCCAGGATGCCGTTCGCACCACACACCTGGACGCTCGACGCGCCGCCCGGGCACGCACACGCGAGCTGCGCGCCGGGGGTGCAGCTGGGGGTCGGTGTGTTGCTCGAGCACCCTGCCACCGCCAGCGCCACCAGCCACACCACCAGGCGCGCGACGTTGCCGCGGCGACCCTCCATCGATACGTTCCCCATGCTCGCTCTCCGTTTCGATCGGTGATGCGGGAAGCTGCTCGCCGAGTCTGATCACCCCGCGGGCCGCGTGCGCGCCTCAAGGTATGCTGGCGAGCGGGCGGACGTCACCGGGAATATCGGGTCTGGGATGCGGAGTACCCACGTTTCGCAGGGCCCTGTTGGGGCACCTGTGATTTCCCCTGCGGGCGCAACGCGCTGGAGCACCGATGGTCTGGGCGTTGCTCCGCACCGCTGGCAAGCGAAGGCCCGCGTGATGTGCGTCAGTCTCCCGGAACCCTCTTGAATTCGAGGCCATCCTGGTCCGCGGGCGCGGCACCGTCGCCCAGGCCCGTCTTCGACGGGCTGCACGCCGATCGAGGTCACGACGATGCCTTCCACGGCGGCAACTCCCACGCGGCGTCGAGCGCCCCCGTCGCATGGCGGTCCCTCTGGCGAAGAACGTAGTCGAGGAGGGACGGAGGAACATCACGCGCGCAGCTCCCGGCCCAGAAGCTCAATCCTGCCAGACCAGGAGCGTGTCCTCGTTCCACGCATGGCTCACGGCGCCCTTGATGCGCCTGATGACGGTACTCAGCGCACGGGTTTCCTCCCCTCGGAGCACGACGTGGACAGGGTCGTCCGACGCTCCGGCGGCGAGCACCTCACCGCCGTGCGAGAGCGCGACCCGGCCGAGCGTTGCCTGCAACCAAGGGTCGCGGCCGCCCCGGTCTTTTGTCGCCCACACGGCATGCGCCACGAGGCGGGTCCGTGACCGAATGCTCATCGTTCCTCCACGGACCGGTACGGGTGGTTCCTTCGCCAGGATGACCTTGCGGCGTGCAGCCCGTCGAAGACGGGCTTTGGCGACGGTGCCGCGGGCTTCAGCCCGCGGACCAGGATGATCTCGAATTCAAGGCGCCCAGACCATCGGTGCTCCAGCGGGGGCGCGCCCGCAGGGAAAATCACAGGTGCCCGATCAGGTCCCTGCGAAACGCGGGGGAGTACTCGACGTCGCCCCTTGTGCCGAGGGTGCCCGACGGGCACCGAAGACGCTGAGACGTACTCCGAATCCCAGATCGAGCCCTCGACGTCGCGTTCGGGATCACCCGGCGGGTGTGCTTCCACGACCTATGGCACACGACCGCGTCGCAAAGGGTGATGGGCACGTGGACCTCCAGGCCGCTCAAACTGCTCACGGCAAGGGCGATCCTCGGGCACGCGTCCGTCACCACCACCCAGCGATATGCCCACCTCGCACCTGCCCACGTGCACGACCGCATCAGTGGGACAACTGGCGGTCGTGGGACGGGAGCATCCGTCCGACGTCTGCACGAAAATGACCGGCTTCCAGGCGCTAATGCGCGATCGGCGAGCGCATCGGGCGGCCGTTGGTGATGAGAAACCGCCACACGCCGGGCTCGCTCACGTTGGACGTGCGGCAGAGCCGGAGCACCGCCGCCGTCCGTGACCCCGGGAGCACCCGGCTGTCACGGTGGTTGCCCGCGTCGAAGCCCGCCTGCGCGGGGGTGCCGCCGCGGCCGTCGCTGCCGCCGCTCGCGTCGCCGGTGGTCCACTCGCAGCGCGCGTAGCGAAACTCCACCTCGAACTGCCCTTCATCCATCTCCGTTCCGCCGCGCAGAACGATCTGGAAGCTGTTGAGCCGATCGACGTGCGAGCCGAAGTACCCGACGTTTTGCCAGGTGATCACCACCTGGCCGGGCCGCACGTCCCACCACACGCCGTTGCGCCCGGGGCGTCCGCCGCCGCGGGTGTCCACGTCGGCCCAGAACGGCGCGATCATCGGCTGGTCGGCGATGGGAAACGGCGTCGGCGTAAACTGCCCGACCGCCCCGCGAAACGTGATGTTGCCGTTGTTGTTGACGAAGATCGACGTGTAGGTGCCCGCGAAGTAGCGCAGGCCCCCGGGGAAGCCGCGCGCGATGCTGATCTCGCTCGACGAGCTGTCGTCGTTCTCCGCGAGGAAGCCGGTGCCAAAGCCCGCCGGGCCGCCGAGGTCGGCGATGAGATCGACCGCCGCCGCCGGGCGCGGCGCGAGGCTCACGGCCAGGGCCGCCAGCGCAAACGAAACCAACATCGAGTGCTTCATGCGGGTCTTCCTACGTTCGTTTGCGGGCGGCATTCACGCGCGGCAACCGCAGCGCGAGCACCCCGAGGAGGTACGCCACGAGCGCGCCCAGCAACAGCGGCAGCCTCGCCTCGCGCATCACGCGCTCGCCCCGCACGTCGGCGAAGACCTCCTCGAGCCGGCGCACCACACGCCCACCGCCCGCCCGCGCGATCGCCTCGAGCGCCGGGGCGTCGCTGCCAAAGCCGCGTAGCTCCGTCGGGTACGGCAACTCTGCGCCGCCGGCCACCGTGGGCTCGCGCGACGCGGGCATCCGCGCGTCCACCACGAAGCCCTCGCCGAGCGCGACGGTGGCGGTCCAGACGCCCGGCGCCGTGGGGCGCACGGCGAGGCGCACGCCCTCGAGGCGACCGCGCGAGAGCGTCACGATGGGCGCCACGTCGCTCGCGGTGGTGGGCGCAACGATGGAGACGCGGCGCACGTCGGCGCGGCCCGTCGGCGTCTCGACGTGCAGTTCGAGGTTGTCGTCGCTCTGTACCCGCAGCATCTCCCAGGCCATCTGCCCGAACAGTCGGCGGAAGCCCGCGCCGGTGCGCCACGCGTCGGCCCAACGGCTGGAGGTCGCGGTGGTGAGCGAGGCCACCTGGCCGAGGCCCACAAACCAATGCGCGAGCACCGGCGCGGCGTCCGGCCCCTGCAGGAGGGTCAGCGCGCCAGGTCGAATCTGCGACACCGTGAAGCCCTGGATGGGCGGATCGCCCGCGGGATCGACACCCTCGAGGAAGCCCATGCGGGCGCTGATGAGCGGCCGAAACGGGGCCTCGCGGGCAGGCGGCGGATTGCGAAACTGCGCCTCGTGGACGAAGAGCGACGGCAGCGAGGTCGATGAACTGGTGACGTGGTACCGGCCGTGGCCGATGCGCGAGATGTCCCGCATGAGGGTGACCCGCGGGCCGAGGGTGATCGCGGTGATCGTCGCGCCCGTGTAGCGGAGGGCGTTGGCCGCGGCGATGGCGGGCCCGGACAGGCTTTCGCCGTCCGACATCAAGATCACGTGATGCAAGTAGCGGTCGTCGTCGGTCACGATGTTCGTGGCGGCGTTGAGGGCGGCGGCGAGGTTGGTTCCGCCGCCCGCGCGGATGCCCGCGATGGCGCGGGTGACTTCCTCAGCGCGGCTCATCGGCACCGGCGGCACGACCAGATCGGCCTCGCCGGAGAAGGCCACGACGCCGACGCGAGAGTCCGGCCGCAGCGCTCGTACCGCGGCGAGGCCCGCGCTGCGCGCGTTGACGATGTTGGGCCCCATCATGCTGCCCGAGCGGTCGATGATCAGGATGAGTTCGATGGGGCGCGGCTCCGGGACGGCGCGCGGCGGCTGGATGGGCTCGATCTCCCGAAGCACCTCGGGCTCGCGTCCGACGCCGTGCATCCCGGTGGCGGTGAGGAGCCCGCCGCCGCGCTCCTCGACCCACACCCGAAGCGCCCGCTGCTGCGGCTCCGTGAGCGACGTCAGCACGATCTCGTCGAGCACCACGTACTGGTACCGATCGAGCCCCGCGGCGTCGCTCGGAACGCCATCCGGGTGCACCTCGGCGACGTGCAGGTGGGCCTCGCGGTACACCGCCGCCAGCGCGGGCGAGCGCCCCTCGAGTTCGTGCACGAGCAGCACCTTCGGCGGTGAAACCACTCGGATGAGCGTGCGCCAGGCGTTGTTCTCCGAGCGCCGGTCGCCCGCCGCGGTCGCGATGACCCGAAGTTCGTGCACCCCTTCGTCGGGGAAGGCCACCGGCACGTCATGCAGGCTCGACCCCGCGGGTGCTTCTACATCTCGGCTCAGTACGCGCTCGCCGTCGAGCAGCACCTGCAGCCGCACGGCCTGATCGCCCGCCGCGAAGAGGCGCACGCCGACGCTCATTTCGCGACCTGCGCGCACCAGTCGTGGGGTCTCGAGTCCGCTCACGGCGACGAGGTCCACCGCGGGACGATTGCCTTGCGGGAGCACGAACACCTGCACGCCTGCCCGTCGCGCCCGGTCCGCCGCGCCGAGGGCATCGCCGCGGGTCTCGCGCCCGTCCGTCGCAAGCACGATGCGTCGCACGCGTTCGGGCGAAAGCAGGCCGACGGCCGTGTCGATGGACGCCGCGAGGTCGGTCTCCGCGACGCCCACCGCCGCGCCGGGGCCGGTGTTGAGGTCGAGCCAGCGGATGTCGTCGCGCTCGATGCGACGGTGCGGAACAGCCGCTCGCGTCGCGGTGGTTTCGCGAGGAGACACGCTCGCGGACTGGTCGAGGAGGAAGGCCACTGCGAGCTTTTGGGTGGTCCATCGAACGCGCGCGTCGGCGATCGCGAGCACGACGAGCGTGGCCGTGACGACCCGCGCGGCGGTCGCGAGCACCATCTGGCGGCGCGTCGCATCGAGGCGGTTGCGCCACGTGGCGAGCACCAGCAGCGGGCACACGAGCAGCGCCCAGAGAAACATCGGGTGTCCGATGGAGATCACCGCGCCGCTCACTGGAGTCTGCCCCGCAGGGTGAAGAGCCACTCGACGACCAACAACAGCAGTATCGCCGCCGCGAGCACCAACGCGACGGGCGTCTGGCCCGGCCGCGCGCTGCGGTGCACGTCGCGCGGCCCCTCGGCAGCGGCGAGCGACCCGGCCTCCTCGGCGGCGCTCACGGCGATGGCACGGTCGGCGGTGTGATAGAGGCCTGCGCGCGAGGTGTCATAGAGGGCGCTGCGCACCTCGTGGCCGACGCCCGCAGGGGTGAGCACGACGGCGGGCGATCCGGATGCCCGGATGGGTTCGCCAGGGGGCTGCCAGGAGTGAAACTCGCGCTCGCGGCGATCGAGCCAGACTAGGGAATTGTGCATGAAGAGCGGAAACGCGATGCGCTGAACGAGGTCGGTGCCGTCCGTGTCGAAGCCGAGCGCGAGTACGCGGGCCCCGTCGCGGTCGCGGGCGATGGCGAGTGCGTCATGGCCGCTGCGCACGAGCACGCGGTCGTCGGCCGTGGGCAGCAGCGGGTGCGCGCGGACGACCTGCACCTGATCGAAGCGCAGCCCCGCGAGGACGCGATGATCGGCAGCGAAGGCCGTGACCCGCGGCGCACGGAGTTCGGGTCCGACGCGCAGCGCGGGTGATCCCACGACGCCGAAGAGGAACAGTGCCGGGTGGTCGAGCGGTGGCTCCGGCGCGACGCGGTCGAGCACCACCACCTGGTAGCGGGACAGCGTGCTGCGGCGTGCGGCGAGGGCGGCTTCGTCAACGATTTCGAGATCAACGGCGGGGTTTGCCGCGAGGGCGTTGGCGAGGTAGCGGTTGCCACGGGTGACGAGCAGCACGCGCGTCGCGACCACCGGTGGAACCGTGGCGTACGCGACATCGTCGCCCGTGAGCGCGTCGCGGCCGCCCTCGATGTCGATGTCATCGAGGCGCGCAGATAGCTCGGCCTGCGCGCTCGAGAAGCCACGCGCGCGGTGCACGGTCACCTCGCCGGGCCCCGGAGTGACGCGCTCTTCGGAGAGGATCGTGTCGCGATCGCGGATGACGAGGTGCGCCCGCGCGCGGCGCGTCGAGTACGACCGGACCTCGCAGCGGACGTGGTACTCGCCGAGCGCGAGCGGGTCGCGGCGCGCGTCGAAGGCGGTGACGGCGATGGTCTCCGCGGGCGTTCCGACGGGGGCGAACACCACGCTGACCTGCGGGTCGGCCACCCGCGCGAAGTCGTCCCGATCGGCCACGACCACGACGCGCCCTGTGGTGTGCGCGCCGTGCACGATGCCGCGCGCGACGGCGACGGCGGCGGAGAGGTCCGCGGTGCCGTCGTCGGGCTCGATGCCTACGAGGGCGCGATCGGCGTCCGCGGCGCGGTGCGTGAGCGGCACCAGCACCTCTGGGCGCAGCCCCGCCCGAACGATGGCGACCTGTCCCGAGACGGTGTCCGCCAGCACCGTTGCGCGAGCGAGCGCGAGGGCCTCGTCGAGGCGGCGGCGTCCGTGATCGTCGCGCGTGGTCATGGTGCGATCGGCGGCCAGTACGAGAACCGTCGTCCCGGAGAATCCGCTGCCCACGCGTGGGTCGCCCATCTCGCCGACGAGCGACAGCGCGATCAGCAGCGATACGAGCAGGGCGAGCCACGGCACCCGCGTGGCGAAGAGAGCGCGCGGGCGGGAGCGCTCCACCGCGCGACGCCAGAACTCCACGTTGGAGACGACCTGCGTGCGCGGCGTGCGGCGCAGGAGGTACAGCGCGACGACGGCCAGCGTGGCCGCGAGGGCCACCCCGAGCAGCGCGGCGGGAGAGAGCGCGGCGAAGTTCATGGGTGTTCCAGCGCGGGCGCGAGCACCTGCCGCAGGAGTTGGTCGAAGGGCACCTCCACCGGCGCCTCGACGAGCCGCCCGCCGACCCGCCGACAGGCGTCGCGGGTGCGCTCGACGTGCGCCTCGATCTCCGCGCGGTACGCCTCCAGCAGCGCGCCGGTCACGGTCACGCGCAGCACGTCGCCGGTCTCTGCGTCTTGCAGTTCGACCTCGCCGCGAAACGACGGCGAGTGGTCCTCGTTGCAGCGCACCCGTACGAGGCAGATCTGGTTGCCGCGCTGCGCGATCGACCGAAGACTCGGGCTCCAGTCCGCGGCCTCCATCAGGTCACTCACCACAACGACGTAGCCGCGCCCGGGGAAGCGCTGGAGGAAGGTTCGCGCAGTGGCCTCGAAGCTCGTCGCCCCGTGCGGTGCGAGCGCGCCGAGGAAGGACTCCAGTGCCGGGTAATCGTCGCGCCGCCGTAGAATCGGAGTCGTTCGCTCGAGCGTGTCTGCGAAGGGGATCACTTGCGCCCGATCGACCTGGTTCATCCCGAGGAATCCGAAGGAGGCGGCGATCTGTCTGGCCACCTCGAGCTTCGGCGGGGTGCCGCGCGACATCGACGCGGACACATCGACGAGCACGAAGACCCGCGCGTCGCGCTCCTCCTCGAAGGTGCGCACGGAGAGGGTGCGGTTGCGCGCGAAGGCCTGCCAGTCGATCTTCCGCGCGTCGTCGCCGGTCACGTATTCGCGGCGCTCGGCAAACTCCAGCCCGTGGGCGCGGGCCTCGCTCCGGTGCCCGCCCGCCTCGCCGCTGGCGGCCCTCGGACGCACCTTCAGATGGAGCCGTTCGAGGAGACGTTGGGCGGCGCGGTCGAGCAGGGCCATCGGGTCAGCGCGTCGCCGCGGGAAGCGTCTTCAACATGTGGTTGATGATCTCGTCGGCGCTGACTCCATCGGCGATCGCGTCGAAGTTGCGCACGATGCGATGGCGCAGGCACGGCAGGGCAGCGCGCTGGATGTCCTCGATGGCAACGTTTAGCCGTCCATCGAGGATGGCGAAGAACTTCGCCACGAGCTCCAGCGACTGCGCCGCACGCGGGCTCGCGCCGTGGCGGATGTACTTCTTCACCTTGGGCGACGAGGTCGGCGACTCCGGATGCGTCGCGAACACCAGTGAGACGGCGTACTGCAGCATCGGCTCGGCGACGGGTAGCGTGCGGAGGGTGCGGCCCGCGGCCATGATCTGGCTCGCGGTGGCGACTTTGTTGACCGCGAAATCGAACTGCCGCGCCGTTCGCGCGACGATCGCCATCACCTCCGTTTGCGTCGGAAACGGGATCACCAGCTTCATCAAGAACCGATCGAGCTGCGCGTCCGGAAGCGGATAAGTCCCCTCGGATTCGAGTGGATTCTGCGTGGCCACGACGAAGAACGGCGGGTCGAGCGGGTAGGTTGTTCCGCCGAGGGTGATCTGCCTCTCCTGCATGGCCTCGAGCAGCGCGCTCTGGGTCTTGGACGACGCGCGGTTGATCTCGTCCGCGAGCACCACGTTGGCGAAGAGCGGTCCCTGTTGCAGCGAGAGCGACGGCCGCCCGGCGGCATCGACGGACACCATGTGCGTGCCGAGAATGTCCGAGGGCATCAGGTCGGGAGTGAACTGCACCCGCGAGAACTTGAGCGCGACGACGTCCGCGAGGGTCTTCGCGAGCACGGTTTTGCCGAGCCCGGGGGCGCCTTCGAGAAGCACGTGGCCGCCGACGATGAGGGCACCGGTCAGGCACGCGATGGCGTCGTCCTGGCCGACAATTCGGGCGCTCACCTCCTGGTGAATCGCCGCGGCGAGCGCTCGTACGCGATCAAAGGAGTCGAGGGCGGCCGTTGATTCGGGTGTGCTCATGGAGACCTATTCGGGTGAGCGAGGCGGCGCGCCGCCCTGCATGCGTTGGAAGTATCGGCGAACGTACGCGCGCAGTGACGGCGGCACCCGCTGCGTAGTCATCGTGGACTCTGGATCTTCATCGAGCGCGCCCGCGAGCGCACCGTCACCGGGGGCGTTGGGAAGCAGCGATCCCGGCGCGACGGGTGCTTCGCTTGTGGGCCCGGTCGCGGCGCCCTGCTGTGCGACGCCCGGCATCATCACCCCCTGCGCCCCCGGCGCGAGTTGCGGTGGCTGCCGCACCACGCCTCCAGGATCTACGTCGTGCCCGAGTGGCCCGCTCGCCCCCGGCGTTCCGAGGCTTAGGCGCTCGCCCGGTCCGCTGCCCCAGGCGCGGCCGCCCTGGCTCGGCTCTCGACTGGCGCCCCCCGCCGATCCTCCCGCCGACGAGCCCGCGGAAGCATGGGCCTGGCCGGGACCCTGGCCGATCATCTGGTTGCGCCCTTCGTTTTCGGTCTCGCCGTTACCGCGATCGAAGCGGCTGACGGTCTGCGACCCTGCGCCTCCCATCGCCGCCGTGCGGTTGCCCTGCGAGAGTCCATTCCCGACGCTGTTTCCCTGGTTGTTTCCAACATCGCCCCCGAGCGCGCCGGCGGGTGATCCAGAGCCGGACGGGTTGCGTCCCATCGCTGCGCCGGCGGGCGCTTGCATCGACGGTCCCGTCGGCCCGGCTGCTCCGGGAGGCGCGGTCATCCCCTGGGTTCGCCATGGGTTCTGCGCCGACGGACCGGCGTTTTGTCCGCTCCCGCCCGAGGGCTGTCCTCCCTGCGTGTCGCCCCGCCGTCCGACCTGCCCCGCTTGCCCCTGCTGCCCCTGCTGCCCCTGCTGCCCAGTTTGTCCCTGCTGTCCAACGCTCGTCGGCGCCCCCTGTTGCCCCGGTTGCCCCTGCTGTCCAGTTTGTCCTGTCTGTCCCTGCGGCCCTTCGCGCCCCTGCTGTCCTTGCTGCGCTGGATCGCCCTGTTCGCTGCTCTCGCCCTGCGTAGACTCCTGGGGCGGTGTGCCCGCGGCGGGGTTGCGCAGGGCTTCCTGCTCGCGGTTCAGGCTCGCCTGCTCGCCGTTGCGGCCCTGCGCGCGACCGCCCTGACCCGCCGCACTTTCCCGCTGTTGCTCTGCATTCTGTGCGACCTGATCGTGGAGCGCATCCAACGCTGCGCGCGCTCGCCGGATGTCCTCGGGCTCTGCGTGCGCCTCGCGGGCGAGGGCCTCGCGGGCGGCTTCGAGCGACTCGTTTACCTGCTGTCCATCGGCGGCCGCGCGCGCCCGCGATGCCCGGTCGATTGCACGTGCGGTCTCGGGCAGCGGTCGCCCAATCTCGCGACTCGCCTGATCGAGCGCCCGCCCTGTTTCCTCCGACGGAACCGTCGTCGATCGGTCGGTTCCCTCGATGGCCTGCAGCGCGCGATCGAGGTGCTGCACGGCCTCGTCGAGCGTTCGCGCGGGCCGCTCGTTGTTCGGCCGCTCGGTCGGCGCGGGGCCCGCCTGCGCTTGCGCCAACGCCTGCTGCGCCGCCTGGACGCCTCGCGCCGCTGCGTCTTGCCGCGACTGCGTCTGCGCGGCCCGATCGAGTAGACGTGCCAGTTCTTGCTGCGCCGCGGTCTGCGCGGCCGCGTCGCCGGCCTGTCGCGCGGCGTCGAAGCGCGCGTTTGCCCGACGCATTTCCTGTTGCACCGCCGCCTGCTCGGCGCTCGCCTGGGCTTGTGTCCTCGCGGCTTCCTGCGCCTGCTGCTGCTCGGTTGACGCGGCCGCGGGCGTCTCGCCCGGGATCGGCTGCACACGGGTCGCGGCCAGGTCGTTGGCGTGCGCGCGGTCGAGGGCCTCCGCTGCTCGCTCGATGGCTTGCGTGCGTTGCGCCTCCGCGCGCGCGCTCTGCTCCGTGAGCGCCCGCTCGAGGGCGTTGATCTCCGCGTCGAGGCGCCGATTGGGAGAGTCGCGCAGCGCCTCGCGGAGGGCGGCGGCGCGCGCAGCGATGGCCTGCGGGTTGTCAGCGCCGGGGCGAATCGGTGCGAACGCGCGGTGGTGTCCCGCCCAGCGCGCCACGGTGTGGTGGACGAAGGGCAACGCGAGTCCAGCGAGGGCGACCGCCGCTCCGAGAAGGAGGTAGCGAGGAAATCGGAGGCTCGGTCGCGGCGGCGTCGGCGCGGTGCCGAAGCGGTCAAGAAACGAGGCGGCTTCTTGTAGTTGCAGCGCGTGCAGCGGCGACCGCTCTGGTCCAGCGGCGAAGTGCATCGCGGAGATGAAACGGTCCCTGGCGTTGAGCAAACGGTCGAGCGTGGAGGCCGCGTCAAAGCGGTTGAACCAGCGCGTCCGGGCCTCGCGGGTCGCGACCAAAAGCGCGGCCGAGGTGCCCGCCGCGACGGCCCACGGGAGGGGCATTCGTCCGTGCGCGAGGGCGGTCCCGACGGCGGCCCCGGTCACGGCCCCGGCCAGCGTCGAGTCCAACACGATCCAGGAATTCATCCGCGTGCTCACGCTGGCTAGAGCGCGAGCGAGGCCGACCGGGAAGACGATCTCTGCGGGATGCACGGCGGATGAGACGGTGGCGGAAGACGATCGATCGATCATTGGCCCATCGCCCGGCACAGGAGGAATCAGTTCCACGGAGTACTGATACGCCCTCACGGCCGCGATTCTTTGGTGCCCTTTCGGTCGGCCTCCGATTCCCACCTCGCTACCCCGACGGTCGCGCTGCCCGCACATCGACCGCGTGATAGTTACGGCCCTTCCCCGTGCGTCCGGACACCACCCTCTCGATCGCGCTGCTCGTCGCGTCGATGATCTCGATTCAGTTCGGGGCTTCGGTCGCGAAGGGGCTCTTCCCGACGCTCGGACCCGAGGGGACGACCGTGCTCCGCTGCGGTCTCGCGGCCATCGTGCTGCTCACGCTCTGGCGCCCATGGCGAACCCGTCTCCCGCGCGCGGCCCTGCTCGCCGTCGGCCTCTACGGCGCTTCGCTGGGCCTCATGAACCTCCTCTTCTACCTTAGCCTTGCGCGCATCCCACTCGGCGTCGCAGTGGCGCTCGAGTTCACCGGGCCCCTCGCGGTGGCACTCTTCGCGTCGCGCCGCGCCCGCGATCTCCTGTGGGTCGCGCTCGCTGCGGCGGGCATCGTCATGATCCTGCCGCTGACCCGTGAGTCCCGGCCACTCGACCCGGTGGGCGTGGGCTTTGCGCTCGCGGCGGGCGTCTGCTGGGCGCTCTACATCGTGCTCGGGCAGCGCGCCGGCCGTGCCGTACAGGGAGGCGCTGCCACCGCTCTCGGCATGCTCGCGGCAGCCCTGGTGGTCGCCCCGGTCGGCATCCTGCGCGCTGGTTCGCGCCTGCTGCATCGCGAGGTGTGGCCTCTCGCGCTCGTGGTCGCGGTTTTCTCCAGCGCGCTTCCGTACTCGCTGGAAATGCACGCCTTGCGACGCTTGCCCGCGCGCACCTTTGGCATCTTGATGAGCCTCGAGCCCGCCCTCGCGGCCCTCGCTGGCCTCGTGATGTTGCGCGAGCGATTGTCCTTCGCGCAGGGCGCGGCCATCGTCTGCATCATCGCAGCCTCCGCAGGCAGCGCGGCCTCGGCGAAGCCCGCACCCCCTCCGCCCACGATTGCGTAGCGCTCAAAAGAGCGGAGCCCCGCGCGCACTTCGAAAAGCTCCGACGACCTCGTCGTGCTGCCATGCTCTCCGCGCGCCATCGCCCCACTGGACTGCGGGATGACGTACGATTCGCCCCCTATGGAGCCATCGCTTTCCGCCCGCGGTCTTCTCGTGCTGGCTCTATCTGCGGCGGCGTGCAGTGCGTCAGAGGACTGTGCCGATCCGTCGGAGTGCATCCTCGTCGCGGACGGGGGCACCTTCGACCCCCGGTCACGACGGGACACTGGGCTCCCGGCGGTGCGAGATGTCCCCGCCGTCGTCCGGCCGTCGGAGATCGTCACGCTCGAACTGTCCCCGCTCGATCCGTCCGTCGAGGTGACCGACACCGCCCGCCCGTCGCTCACCTTTCGCGTCCGCGGAACCCAGCGCGACGGACTCTCCCGAGTCCTCACCACGGGTGTTCGCTTCACCCTGGACGACACCACTCTCGGCGACCTGAACGCGGCCACGGGGGTATTCACCGCATCGGGCATCGGCGGCGTCGGTCGCGTGCGAGTCGCCACCGTGGATGGCAGCGCCCTCACCGCGGAGACGTCGCTCACCGTCACCGCGCATCGGGCCGTCCGTGGCGCCGGGGTCAATGACGCCATGGTCGCTGCGATCACCGGCGCGGCGCTCGCGGGTGACGCAACGGCGGAGTCGCCGCTCATCGATGATCCTCTGCAGGGGGCGGTGATGCCGCGCAACGTGTATCCGCCAGATGTCCAATGGACACCGAGGCACCCCGGCGCCGGCGCGACAGACATCTATCGCGTCCATCTCGAACGGGCGCACGCCACGATTGATGCCTATTTCGTCGCGGCCGCGGGCTTTCGGCACGATTGGGTCCCCGGGGCGGCGCTTTGGTCCGATTTCGCGCAATCCGATGTCGGGAGTCCCATTCGACTTACGGTGCGAGTGCTGGCTAGCGGCATGGCTTTCCAGAGCGCTGTGCGGGAGTTTCGTACCGTAGATGCCTTCATCGCCGGCTCGGTCTATTCGTGGTCGCCGTCCCGAATGGCCCTCACCCGACTCGATGTCGAGAGCGCGGCGATGGTCAACTTCCTCCCGCACCCCGGCGACACCTGCATCGGGTGTCACTCGGTGTCCCGCGACGGTCAGCGCCTCGCTGGTTTCCTCGAGGGCAGTGGCGAAAACCTCGCCCTTTACGACCTCTCCCGCGACCTCACCGGCAACCCCGCGCCCACCGTCGCGCGACAGCGATACTCCGTTCGGCGGTGCACATCATTCAATGCCGACGGCACGCGACTCGTCAGCGGCGATTGCGGCGCCAACCCGACCAGTGACCAGTTTTCGCTCATCGACGCGGCCAGCGGACGAGAAGTGATGTCCGCGGCCGGCTCGCCGGGCGATGGCTTCGACCCCGAGTGGTCCCCGGACGGCAGCGCCATCGCATTCACAAACCGCATGAACCACCTCAGCGTGACGGCCGCGATGGGCGGCGATCGCTTCGGCGCGACGCGGGTGATCCACGAGGCGGGCAGCACCCCGGATGGCGCCGTGGACTGGCACCCCACCTGGACGCCGGACAGCCGCTGGATCGCCTTCCAACACGGCGACTCCCGACGCTCTGGAGTGGCGATGAGCGGCGGCGGTGTGCGAGGAAATCTCTGGATGGTACCGCGCGACGGCGGGACGCCGGTGGCGCTGCGGCGGGCGAGCGTGGGTGGCAACGGATTCGACACGTGGCGGCCGATTTTCTCGCCCTTCGATTCCGGAGGATATTTCTGGCTGCTCTTCACCACGCAGCGCCCCTACGGCAACGCACTCGCGGGCGCGCGGGGCCTCAAGCAGATCTGGGTCGCGGCGATCAACCGTCGCCCGGACGGCACCACTGATCCCTCCGAGGTGGGCTTCTATCTCCCGGGTCAGGAGCGCGTGAATTCCCTCTCTCCCTACTGGACCCCAGCTCCGTGCCGATCGACGGGCCGCGGCTGCCAGACTGGCGCCGACTGCTGCACTGGCGCGTGCGAAGCCGACACTGCCGGAATGCGGGTGTGTGTCCCTCCGACTGCCGCTTGTCGCCCTCGCGGTCAGATGTGCGAGCGCGACAGCGACTGCTGCATGGGACTCGCCTGCAACGCCGCCCGCATCTGTGATTTTCCCTCTCCGGGCTGAGATTCCCTACCGCCGCCGTCGTCGCCAGGACATCGCGAGGGCCGCGCCCAACAGGGCAAACGCCCCGTTTGTCGTCTTCGCGCCGACGCCGGTGTGGCACTGGCAACCGCCGTCCAGGCCGCCCATCGGGTCAGCGTCTCCGCCGTCGCCGCCCTCTCGCACGTAACCCGCTTCGACCTCGCCGGCATCGCTCATCCCGGCATCATCGCCACTGCCGACATCGCCGTTGCCGACGTCGCCATTGCCGACATCTGACATCCCGACATCGGACGTCCCGACATCGCCACTGCCGACATCGGTGATCCCGGCATCGGTGGGTGCCGGGTGCACCAGCACGGCGCAGCGCACGGCGTTGTCGGCCGGCCCGAACCACACCGCGGACTCCTGCAGGAGCCCATAGGTCTCGCTCACGGTGGTGTCCGTGGTGACGTCGGGAATGCTTAGCACAAAGGAGAATCGCCCCACGGATCCGCTCGCGGTGGCGCGATCGACGGCGGAGGGCCGCGACGCGTTGATCCAGTTGCTGGAGTCGAAGAAGGCTCCGCGATGGTCGCGCGGACCGGTTGTTCCAAGTCGCGTGTTGGTGATGTCCCAGGTGGCTGTTCCGGTGTTGCGATAATCGACATAGGCGGCTGGTCGCTGACCGGAAGTGGCCTCCCGGGGACAACTTACGGTGACCAGCGTCGCGGCGTAGGCGGGTGGCGGCTCGGTGCACCCGGCTCGGGCGAATCCCCCGGCGGGGGAGCGGGCGACGCGGGCCGCGGTCATCGGCCCGTAGGCGCCGTCCTCGGCAATGGAGTCGGCGGGGTTGTTGATGTTCCAGAGGCGCTGGAAAGATCGAACGGAGTCGGCGCGGCGGTCTGTTCCGGGGCAGTCGAAGTGGACATCATCGCTGCCCGGATAAGGGTGTCGGCAGCCCGCGCCGATCATCGCGCGCATCGCGGCGGACCAGTTGGCGAGGTCCACTGCGATGCCTGTCTCGTGGTTGGAGTTGCCGGGTGTCGCAGCGAGTCCGCAGCCCCCGGAGTGATAGAGCACGTACTGGTCGGCCAGGGTGCGAAACATCGAGTTGATGGTGAGTGGGGTCGTGCGCGCGGCGGTCCAGAGGGCGTCCCGGGCGCTGGCCTGGGCGAGGGAGAAGATGCGCGCTTCGGAGAGCGTGATGCCCGCGTGCGGCGCAGCGCTGACGAAGACGCCGGGAAACATACACACCTGTGTATCCACGAGCTGTCGCGAAATGCCCACCACGCCTGCGGTGCTGCATTGTCCGCGCGCGGCGACGGTGGCCACGGACTGCGCAGAGGTCGCGGAGGCGGAGGCGAAGAGGGACAGGGCGATGGCGATGGGGTGGCGCATGAGAGGGTGCGCGGCGGAGGATGCCTGAGGTGGGGACTGCCTGGAAAGGCGTCGGGTCAACCGCGCGGGGAGGGACGCGTCAGAACTGTGCTTCTTCCGTCGAGCCGTGCAGCGCGAGGGTGCTGGCCTTGCCGCCGGAGATCACCTGTGCGACCTCATCGAAGTAGCCAGTGCCGACCTCGCGCTGGTGCCGAGTCGCGGTGTAGCCGATCTTCTCCGAGTCGAACTCCTTCTGCTGAAACTCCGAGTACGCCGCCATTCCTCGCTCGCGGTAGTCGTTGGCGAGCGAGTACATCGAGTGGTTGAGCGTGTGGAATCCAGCCAGCGTCACGAACTGGAACTTGTACCCCATCGCCCCGAGTTCACGCTGGAATTTGGCGATCGTCGAGTCGTCGAGGTTCTTCTTCCAGTTGAAGCTGGGAGAGCAGTTGTAGGCGAGCATCTTGCCCGGGAAGTGCTTGTGCACCCCTTCGGCGAACTGCCTCGCCTGCGCGAGGTCGGGAGTGCTGGTCTCGCACCAGAGGAGGTCGGCGATGCTGGCGTAGGAGAGCGCGCGGGAGATGGAGCACTCGATGCCACCCTTGAGGTGATAGAAGCCTTCCGCCGTGCGCCCGAGGCTCTTGTCGATAAACGCATGGTCGCGCTCGTCGACGTCCGAGAGGAGCAGTTTGGCGCTGTCGGCGTCCGTGCGGGCGACGAGCAGCGTGGGGACGTCCATCACGTCGGCGGCGAGGCGCGCAGCGGTGAGCGAGCGGAGAAACTGCGACGTCGGGACAAGCACCTTGCCGCCCATGTGGCCGCACTTCTTCTCCGAGGCGAGTTGGTCCTCGAAGTGGACGCCGGACGCGCCGGCTTCGATCATCGCGCGCATCAACTCATAGGCATTGAGCGGACCGCCGAATCCTGCCTCCGCGTCGGCCATGATGGGCGCGTACCAGTCGCGATTGTGGTTTCCTTCGGAGTGATCGATCTGGTCGGCGCGCTGCAGTGACTGGTTGATCTTCTTCACCACCGCCGGGACGCTATCGACGGGGTAGAGCGACTGATCGGGGTACATCTGCCCCGCCGAGTTGGCGTCCGCCGCGACCTGCCAGCCCGAGAGGTAGATCGCCTTGAGCCCCGCGCGCACCTGCTGCACACCCTGGTTGCCCGTGAGGGCCCCGAGCGCGTGCACGTAGGGCTCCGTCTTCAGCATCTCCCAGAGCTTGCGCGAGCCGCGTTGCGCCAGCGTGTGCTCGATACGCAGGCTGCCGCGGAGCTTCTGCACGTCGGCGATCTTGTAGCTTCGGTGGATGCCGTCAAAACGGCCCGGTACCACGTCGCTAATGTACTCATTGGGGCTGAACTGGTCGTTGCTCATGGGTGCTTCTCTTCCCTTATTGAAAATCGGTCTTGTGGTCCGTTGAAAGATCGATTCAGCCGAGCATCTCGTACGCCGGCAGCGTGAGAAACTCCTCAAACGTGGGCGCCGTAGACAGCGCCTCAAACAACTTGCGCGCATCGGCGAAGCGACCGCGCTCCATGCGCTCGGAGCCCACCTCTGCGGCGATGCGCTCCATCTCCTCGTCGATGACACCGTGCAGGCGCGCGGCGGTGACCACCGAGCCGTCCTCCAGGGCGACGTCGTAGCGCACCCACTGCCACACCTGCGCCCGCGCGATCTCCGCCGTCGCGGCGTCTTCCATCAGGTTGTACAGGGGCACGCAGCCGCTGCCGCGCAGCCACGACTCGATGTACTGAATGCCCACCCGCACATTGTGTCGAAGCCCGGCCTCGCTGCGCGTCCCGGTGTGCGGCACGAGCAGGTCGGCGCGAGTGACCTGAACGTCCGCGCGCAGCCGGCTGATCTGGTGGGCTGTCGGCATGTGGGCGTCGAAGATCTCCCGCGCCACGGGAACCAACCCCGGGTGCGCGACCCAGGTGCCGTCGTGGCCGTCGCTCACCTCGCGAAGTTTGTCGGCGCGCACGCGGGCGAGGGCGGCCTCGTTCGCCGCGGGGTCGTCCTTGATGGGAATCTGCGCCGCCATTCCGCCCATCGCGTGCACGCCGCGGCGGTGGCAGGTGCGAATCAGGAGCTGCGCGTAGGCCTTGAGGAAGGCCTTGTCCATCGTGACCTGACCGCGGTCGGGCAGCAGTGAAGTCGGGTCTGCCGCGCGCTTCTTGATGAAAGAGAAGATGTAATCCCAGCGGCCGCAGTTGAGCCCCGCGGAGTGCTCGCGAAGCTCGTACAAAATCTCGTCCATCTGGAAGGCCGCCGGGAGAGTCTCGATGAGCACCGTGGCCTTGATCGACCCGCGCGGCACCCCGAGGGCCTCCTGCGCGAAGACAAACACGTCGTCCCAGAGGCGCGCCTCGAGGTGGTGTTCCATCTTCGGGAGGTAGAAGTACGGACCTGTTCCGCGGGCCAGTTGCTCTTTCGCGTTGTGGAAAAAGAAGAGCCCGAAGTCGAAGAGCCCACCGGGGATGTCGCGGCCGTCCACCTGCACGTGCCGCTCGCGCAGGTGCCATCCGCGCGGCCGCACAAAGAGCACCGCGGGCGTCGCGTTGAGCCGGTACTGCTTCCCCGTCTTCGGGTCGGCGTACTCGATGCGCCGCCGTACCGCATCCATCAGGTTGATCTGCCCGTTGATCTGGTTCGACCACGTCGGGGAGTTGGCGTCTTCGAAGTCCGCCATGAAGACATTTGCCCCGGAATTCAGGGCGTTGATGATCATCTTCCGCTCTACCGGACCGGTGATCTCCACCCGGCGGTCGAGCAGGTCGGCCGGCAGTGGAGCGACCTTCCATTCCTCCGCCCGCACCGCAGCCGTCTCCGGGAGGAAGTCCCACCCGTCGGCCGTCTCGAAGCCCTTCGCACGCGCCCGGCGGGCAGCGAGCAGGTCGTCGACCCGAGCCGTGAAGGCTCGTACCAGCGACTCCACGAAGCCCAACGCCGCTGGCGTCAGCACCGCATCGAAGCCCGGCTCCACCGCTCCCGTGATCGTCAATCTGGAAGTCGTCATCGTCCCCGGACTGTTAGTCAATCGGTCAAGATCGACAAGGTTCCGCAGGAAAATCATTGGTTTTCGGTGTCAATGTTTGTCAATCACGGCACTTGATTGGTAAAGATCGCTGACCACCGATGGCCGACAGGAAGGCGATGAAGCATGGAGACATGGCGCGGCTCGGGGAGAAGGTTCGGGCGATGCGTCGGCAGCGCGAGGTGTCGCAGGCGCAACTCGCCGAGCGTCTGGGCATCTCCGGCAGCTACCTGAATCTCATCGAGGCCAACAAGCGGCCGCTCCCGGCGATGCTTCTCCTGCGCGTGGCGAGCGAGCTGGGGGTCGAACTGGGCGCGTTCTCCTCGGACGTAGACACGCGGGCCGAGCAGGCGCTGCGGGAGGTGTTCGGTGATCCGCTATTCGAGCCCAACGGGCTGACCAACGCGGACGTGCGCGAACTGGTGGCAGCGGCGCCCAACGCGGCGCAGGCGGTGCTGTCGCTTTACCGTGCGTACAAGAGCGCGCGAGAGTCGACGGACACGCTGGCCGCGCGGATGCACGACGACGAGGCGGGGGCAGTCACGCTTTCCCGCGCGCCCACGGAGGAGGTCAACGACCTGATCCAGGCGCGAATGAACCACTTCCCAGGGTTGGAGATCGAGGCTGAGCGGCTGGTGCGCGAGGCGCGGCTCGAGACCGACGACATGTACCGCGGCCTGGCCCAGTGGCTCCAGCGGACGCACGGAATCGAGGTGACGGTGGTGCGCTCGGTAGACGGGCGCGGCACGTTGCGGCGGTACGATCCGGCGAGCCGTCGGTTGTACTTGTCGGAGTTGCTGCCCACGCGCAGCCGGTCGTTTCAGCTCGCACACCAGATCGGGCTGCTCGAGGCGCGAGCCGAGCTTGAGCGGCTCTGCGAGGATCCGCTGCTCACGTCGCCGGAGTCGCGGGCGCTCGCGCGGGTAGCGCTCGCCAACTACGCGGCCTCGGCGGTGCTGATGCCGTACGCGGGATTTCTGCGCGCGGCGCAGGACGAGCGCTACGACCTGGACGTACTGGGGCGGCGCTTTCGCGTGGGCTTCGAGCAGGTGTGCCACCGCGTGACGACCCTGCGACGCCAGGGGTCTGAAGGGGTGCCGTTTCACATGCTGCGCATCGACGTGGCGGGCAACATCTCCAAGCGCTTCTCTGCCTCGGGCATCGGCTTCGCGCGCTTCTCCGGCGCCTGCCCGAAATGGAACGTATTCGTCGCCTTCAACACCCCTGGGATGATTCGCATCCAGGTGTCGGTGATGCCTGATGGGCAGAAGTATTTCTGCCTCGCGCGCACGGTTCAGAAGGACGCCACGGGGTACCTCCACCAGCACCCGCTGCAGGCCATCGGGCTCGGGTGCACCGTCGAGCACGCGAGCGCGCTCGTCTACGCGGACGGACTCGACCTGAGCAACGACCGCATTCCCATCGAGGTCGGCGTAACCTGCCGTAGTTGCGAGCGAAACAACTGCGCCCAACGTGCGCATCCCTCCGTGCGCCACCCGCTGAGCATCGACGAGAACGTCCGCGGACCGACGATCTACACGTCGGCCCGCAAGGGTTGAGCGCTGCTCAGGCGCAGCCGTCCGGGCCGCAGACTTCGCCCGCCGTCTCGGGCGCAGCGGCGAGGTCGTCCCAGGCCTTCGTGAGCACCTCGAGAAGCACTTCCGCGGGCTGCGCGCCAGACACGCCATAGCGATCGGCCACCGCGAAGAACGGAACGCCGTTGATGCCGATGTCTCGTGCGTTGCTCTCGTCCGCGCGCACCTCCGCGGAGTACGCGTCGCTTGCGAGCATCGCGCGCACCTCGGCCTCATCGAGGCCGACCTCCGTCGCCAGTCGGGTGAGCACCTCGGGCTCGCCGATGGACTCGCCTTCGGTCATGTAGGCGCGCAGGAGTCGCTCTTTCATGGTGCCCTGCACGCCCTTCGCGGCGGCCAGATGGAGCAGTCGGTGAGCGTCGAAGGTGTTGCCCGCGCGCACCCGATCAAAGCGCAGATCGAGGCCGTCCACCGCGGCCACCCTGGTCATGTTGTCGATCATGCCTTGCGCATGCGCGACGGAGCGGCCGTACTTTTTCGCGAGGCGTTCGGTGTAGGACGGCGTCGCGGGCTGCACCGGCGGTGCCGACGGATCGAGCTCGAAGGAGTGCCAGGTGATGGCGACTGCATCGCGGTGCGGAAACTCCGCGAGCGCAGCCTCGAGCCTGCGCTTGCCGACGTAGCACCAGGGGCACGCGATGTCGGACCAGACATCCATCTTGAGGGTCTTCATGGGCGCAAATCTATAGGCCACCGCGCCCTTGCGGACCAGTCAGACAACGTTGGCGCAGCACGCGCGCCAGGTTTATGAGTCGCCGCATTCCATGAAACGCCAGACGTCCGAGCGCGCCCTCATTCTCCTCGTTGCGATGGTGCAGTTCGTCAACATCCTCGACTTCATGATGGTGATGCCGATGGGTCCCGATTTCGCTGCTGCGCTGGGCATTCCGCTCTCGCGCCTCGGCCTCATCGGCGGCAGTTACACCCTCTCTGCGATGCTCTCCGGCCTCGCCTGCTCGCTCTTCCTCGACCGCTTCGGGCGTCGCCAGGCGCTCCTCGCTACGATGCTCGGCCTCGTCGTCGGCACCGTCCTCGGCGGCTTCGCGCGAGGCTTCACCACCCTGCTCGTCGCGCGCGTCATCGCAGGTGCGTTCGGCGGGCCGGCCACCGCGGTCTCCATGTCCATCATCGCCGACACGGTGCCCGCGGCGCGCCGTGGCAAGGCGATGGGCGTGGTGATGGGGGCCTTCTCGCTCGCCTCTGTTTTCGGCGTTCCGCTGGGCCTCGAACTCGCGCGGCGCGGCGGGTGGCGTCTGCCCTTCTTCGCCGTGGCGTCGCTCGGTCTCGTGGCTACTGCAGTCGGTGCGGCGCTGCTCCCGCCGCTGCGATCCCACCTCGAGCGCGGCGCCTCGCAGACCGATGATCCCGCCGCGGGGACTCCGCCAGGCACGCTCGACCTCCTGCGCAATCCGACGGTGCTGCTCGCCTACGCAATGAACGCCTGCGCCACCCTCGGCGGCTTCGTTCTCATCCCGAACATCTCTCCGTACCTGATTCACAACCTCGGATACCCCCGGGATCACCTCGGGTTGCTCTACCTCTGCGGCGGCGTTTGCTCCTTCGTGACGCTCCAGTTCGCGGGGCGTATGGTCGATCGCTTCGGCGGTCTGCGCGTCGCCACGCCAGCTACCTTTCTCGTCGCCTGGGTGGTCTTCGAGGGCTTCGGCCGCGCCGCCCCGTGGATGCCCGTGCTCGCCGTCTTCATGCTCTGGATGAGCGCGATGGGCTTCCGAAACATCGCGATGCAGACCGTCGCTTCGAAGGTTCCGTCGCCCATCGAACGTGCGCGCTTCATGTCACTGCAGAGCGCGGTGCAGCATGGATCGTCAGCCTTTGGCGCGATGCTCTCGACGTTGCTCCTCACCGAGGGAAGCGATCACCGAATGAGTGGCATGCCGCGGGTCGTGACGGTCACGATCACGATGTTCGTGACGCTGCCGCTCTTGCTGGCGCTGGTGGAGAAGAGGCTGCGTGTGCCGTCGGACGTTTCGACCGTGGCCTTGCGTGCGCAGCCCGAGATGGTTCGTGAGGTGAACTAGTTGCGACGGCGTCGTCGGACGCTCGCGAAGAGGGCGAGCGCCGCGAGTCCGAGCCCGCCCGGGAGGCCCGAGCGACCGCCTCCGGGGGAGGTTGTGCATCCGCCCTCCAGCACGCCGGTGGGGGTGTCGGTGCTCTCGTCGCCGATGAGTCCGCCGTCGCTCTTCGAGGGATCTCCGCTGCCCGCATCGGGAGCCTTGCTTTCAGCGTCTACGGGTTCACTGGCGTCCGTCGCCTCGCCGGCATCGTCGGGTGTCGTTGACCCTGCGTCCGCGGGCGCGCCCGCATCGACCGGCGGAACATCCGTTGGCATCACCGTGCCTGCATCGGTCATCGCTGGCGGAGTCACCGGACTCACTCGGATGGAGCAGCGCGCGGAGGTGTCGCCGCCAAACCAGGTGACGCTCTCCTGCAACGGGCCGTAGGTCTCCGTGAGGGTCGTCGCGGTGGTGACCGCGGGGACTCCCAGCACGAAGGAGAAGCGGCCCACCGCGCCGGGCGCCGTGGAGTGATCGACGCCGGATGGGCGGTTGCGCCCGACCCAGTTGGCCGTGTCGAAGAAGACGCCGTTGTGATCGCGCGGCCCGGTGGTGCCGAGTCGAGTGCCGGTGATGGTCCAGGTCGCAGTGCCGGTGTTGCGGAACTCAAACCACGCGACGGGACGGTCGCCGGAGGTCGCGGTGGTGGGGCAACTCCCGCCGACAAACGTCGCCGCGTAGGCGGGAGTGGCCGGGGGAGGGGGAGTGACCGTTCCGCTGCCGCGCACGAGGTCGAGGAAGTGGGTCCAGTTCCAGGCGGTGCCGCCGTTGCCGGGGTCGGTGTGGCCGCCCGCGCCGCCGCAGTTGGTGGCCGTCGTTCCGCAGGGCGCCCCGTTGCCACTCGTCGGAACCTGATAGTGCCCGATGATGTGCGCCCGATCGATGGGGATGCGATAGCGGTCGCAGAGCGTGCGCACGAGTCGCGCGCTCGAGGCGTACATCGCCTCCGTGTACCAACGCGCCGGAGCGGCCACGAAGCCCTCGTGCTCGATGCCGATGGAGCGCTGGTTGATGTTCCAGTTACCGGCGTGCCAGGCCGTGTCGCTCTCATCGACCATCTGCGTGATGTCCCCGTCGGACGACCGCACCATGTAGTGCGCCGTCGCCCCCGACGTCGGGTTCTGAAACCACGAGATCGACCCGCCGTAGGAGCCCTGCATCGTGTGGATGACGATGTACTGGATGCTCCCGCCGGTGCGCCCGTTGGTGTAGTTGCGGCTCGACGCGGCGACCCAGTGCGCCGGGCCGTAGTCCGCGCTTGCAGACACCGCCTGGGTGACCCCGAGACGCTCCTCCGCGGCCCCGAGCGAGGGGTGCGCGGCGAGGCGAATACTCTCCCCGGTAAACGACCGCTCGGCGACGCCCGCGCGCAGCGTCGCGAACACCTGCGACGCGTAGGAGACCTGCATCACACGGTCGCGCAGGCCGGAGTAGCGCGCGACGGCTTCGGCCCAGGAAGCGAGGTCGTCGGGGTCGGCCCCGGTCTGCGCGCCAAGCTCGGCCAGCACTGCGGCGGCGCCCGCCACGCCGAGGCCGGTGTTGGTGCGAAGCGCTTCGTCGCTGACGCCGAGAAGCGCCCGGGCCCGGGCGATGCTGTCCCGCGCGGAGGTGGCGCGGAGGTGCAGCGGGCCCAGCTCGGGCGGGCCGTGGGGATTATGAATTGCCGGGTTTTCAAGCGCGCCGTGATCATCGGTCGCTACGGGATTGTCGAAGCGCGTC
>CANJUR010000001.1 GCA_947477565.1 Deltaproteobacteria bacterium | reverse complement strand
GGGGGCTCGCGAACCCCACCGGTCACTTCCGGCGTCGGGTACGAGCGGTGGCTTTCTCGACCCAATGGAAGCCTCCGACTTCGATCCAGCGGCGGTCCGCGCGCAAGCTCGGTTTCCTCGGCCCGCGCTTGTGCGACGGTTTCCGGGTCAGTGTTTCAGCAGAGTTACGAGCGTTCCCCGCATCCCTGATTAGTTCTGCCCGTGGGCGGCCTCGGACGGCTCGCAGTCGTCCGTGCAAGTCGGTATTGCCTCTTCAGTGACCGCGCAGCCGTTCTCTGAGCGCCGCTTCGAATTGTCGCCCGCCGTAGAACTCCAGCGCCGCGAGCTTCTTCGCCGGCGTTGAGTCCTCCCAGGCGAGCACTCGCGCCGCCCACGGTGTCTTCTCCGAGCGCGCGAAGTCGTCCCCCCATTGAGCCATCAGCGCATACACCCTCAGCACAAGATCGCCGCCTTGCATCCCATGCTCAGCCGCGAAATCGAGGGCGCGATCGAGCGTCGCCCGAAGCTCGGACTCGTTCCGCATCGGGCCCGTCTGGTCGCTAAGCAGGTCGGCGATTGCGCCATCGCACCACCGCTTGCGGCCTTGCGCGGCCAGGGCTTCCCACTGCCCCTGTCTGATCTTCAGCATGGCAGGCTCATCGTACTATTTTCAGCGTGCCGTCGAGCCGCGCGAGCATCGCAGGGAAGTAGTTGAGTGCGCCGTTTTCGCACTCCGAAGTGCGAAGAAACGGCCTGCCGTCCAGCGCGAGCAACTGCACCAACCGGCCGCGGCCGCAGCTCCGCAGCGCCAGCGCATCCCAGCCCGGCGGGTCGAAGGACCATCGGCGCTCGAGGCGATCCATCTCGATGAGCTTGAGGGCCTCGGCGCCGGTGGAGCCCTCGAGCTTTTCATACGCGCGATCGTTCTCCGCGAAGCCGATGGCCTGCGCTTTGATCCACGAGAAGAAGAGCCCATCGGCCATGTCGGCCATGAGGGGTTCGAGCAGCGCGCGCACCTCGGCGTCGAGCGCCGGACCCAGGGACAGCGGCTCGCCGTCCTGCCACGCCCAGCGCCCAAAACCAGGGCTGAGATCGACCTGCGTGGCCGTCACCGCGGGATACGGGCGGGACCGCGGGTGAGGGCTTTTCCAGCTGAGTTTGGCGAGCACGACGCCATCGGGGCCGCCGAGCAGGGTGCCGCGGGGATGGCGCGCGAGCTTCACGCTGACCTCGGCGCTCGTCGCGTCCCACGCCCGCCGCTCGTCGTCGCCCGCGAGGAAGGTGCCCGGCAGCACGCCGGGCCGAATCAGCACGGCGATCTCGTTGCGGCCATCGACCAGGTGGAGATGCACGGGCGCCCCAAGCGTCTCGCCGCGCCCGTCGCACCGGGCGAAGGGCACATCGTTGAGGTGCAACTCTGCCTCGCAGCCTCGCGCGAGCATTTCGATGGTGATGAAGTGATCGATCATCGTTCCCTCTCAGGTCGCCTGGGGGTTGATGGAAGTCAGGGAAATCTCCCCTCGATCATCCAGGGGTAGTCGCCAGTTCGCCCCGATCACCTTCCTGGCGAGCCTGGTCTTCTTTTCATTGCATATCCTATTGGCCTCGATGATCTTCTGATCGCGCGTCGCCGCCGCCGCTGCCTTCTTCTGGTCTGCTTTTTCCCGTGCCTCTGCGATCACTACGTGAGGTTGAAGTTGCTCGAGGGTCCAGCTGAAGGTGGGACCATTATTAGCCTTTCTCGCTGCGTCGACGTATTTGGCCTCCGCGGCAGCGCACTTCGTATCGTACTCCGCTCGCGCCGCGGCGACGGCTTCATCCATTGCGGTGGTGTACTTGGCCATCTTTCGCACTCGCTCACCCCGTGCCGTATCGACGGAGGACTTGCTGTCTTTGATCGTTTCGCGAAGTTTTCCCAGGTAGTACTTCACTGTTTCAAGGCGAAGCCGAAGCCGCTGCTGCGACAGCGGAAGCTTCTTCTTGAACACGCGAACGAAATCACCGTTGTTGCCTATGAGTACGGACTTCACTTCCGCTTCCACGCTCCTGGCCATGGTCCGCTCCTCGGCCTCGACCCGGCGCAGGAACTCGCTAAGCGAGGTCGCGACGGTCGGCACGGTGCCGGTTCCGTCGTCGGCGTCCTCGAGCGCGTCGAGGTCGGCGTTGAGCCGGCGGAGTGAATGCAACGATGTCAGACAGCGCAAGATTGCCGGCTTCACTTCTCGATCGATGAAGTCCGGCAGGCCGACTCCAGTGGTATCTCCGCGGAGGTGCTTCTTGAATCGCACTCCGTACGTCGTCGAGCGGATCCCGACGCGCTTGCGCACCTCCTGGTCGATTGTGCAAAGGCCCTGGATGCAGAGCGTCCACTGATCTCTCCAGGGTCGCGTTTCGCTCCCGTCCTGACACGAAGCGCGCACCGCATCGAGATCGGTGTTGGGGCCGTACTGCGTCCCTGGGACTTCGGTGTACGGCCAGCCCAGGTGGGTCGGTGTCGGCGGCGGCGTAGCGGGTTGCCCTGCGGTGGCTGCGCGGTGTGCCCGCACCTCTGTTTCGTAGTCCGCCGTGCCGCGCGCGATGATCCACGCCCCGTCTACGGGTTCGATGAGTCCGACCAGTTCGAGGGCGAGAGAATGCCACTCGCCCATGGCCTTCTCGAGCGGCTCATACTTCGCGATCACCTCACTCCATAGCTGCTCGAGCCGCACGCGCAGGATGTAGAGTGACTTCTGTGCAGCGGCAGGAAAGAGAATCGAATGGCGTTCGGGCGAGGCCGCGAGCAGGCGCTTCCGCGGACTGGCCTGGTATCCCGGCATGGTGATCGAAAGAATGGCGTCGATGCCCAGACATTGCCGTCTGCATTCGATGGCGAAGATATCGAGCGGCGCGACGCGAAAGCTCCAACGGTACCCGCCCGTGACTGAGCCCTCCACGCGAATGAGTTTCTCGTGCACCAGGACCACCCGGACGCCTGCCCGGGCCGAAGTGGTGACGGAGACCCACGGCGCCTCTGTGTGCCATCCGAGGTTGGGTCCGATGATTTCCCGGCTCATCTCGAGTCCGAGTTCGGCGGCTAACTCGATAAAGACCATCGCCTCAAACTTGATGAACAGCAACGCAGCGCCGATACCGAATCTAAGCTCCATGCCGATGCTGAACAGCGTCATGGATAGATCGAGTCGCTTCCAGAGAAAGACCTCCGGGCTCTCGAATTCCTTGTATCCGAATCGGTAGCTGAGCGTCCCTTCGAGAAACTTCATCTTCAGTTTGAAGCTGAACCCGAAGCTCGGCACCAGGTCCTGAATGCCATTGAGCACGGCCATGATCTCGTGCGCGGCGCCGAGCACCTTGTTGAAGGAATCCACGAGATCGGCGAGCTTTCTCGCCGCGGAATCCTTCACCTTGGTGACCGCGCTCACGACGAGCGTCCCGGCTTTTTTACCGATGTTCTCCCCGAGTCGCTCGGTCACTTCCTCCTCAGCACGCTGCGACGCGAGGCTTCCGCCGGCGACGACGTACTCGCGGGCCATCTCCTCCCGGCCGGTCAACGCCTCGTCTTTCTTTTTCAGTAGCGACTGTCCATTACGGGTGATGTGCAATGAAAATGGGGGGAAAAACCCCGCACTCCACCCCTTCGCCTCGGTCGCCTTCTCCGCCGCCGCGGCTGCTCCCCCGTAGAAAGTACGGTTGACGGTGCTGATCTCCTTGACCCTCGCGGGTCGAACGAGCGCTTCGCCGCTGGGCGCGAGCGCGCCGGTCATCGGAGTCGATGAGGCGTTGAGATAACTGTCCGGCGAGAGGGTGTCCGCGATGTCGCCTGCGCTCGCGACCTCGATTTCCTCGGGCTCTTCGTCTTCTTCGTCCCCGAGGTCGAGAAATGGCTGCGGGGGGACGGGCTTGTCGGCGCCATCGGAGTCCAGATATCCGCCATCGTTGCCGACGCTGAAGTCTGGAATCGGCTTGACCATCAGTTGTAGGCAGTATTCGTCCGAAGGAAACACCTCCAATGGCACCGTGAATCGCTTCGCCGGGGCCTCCACGTCGATCGGGACCCCGCAGGTCTCGACGGTGAGCTTGAAGCGCGACGGCTCGATGAGCCCGCGGTGCGTCTGCAGCGCCGCCCAGACCTTCGACGCAGGAATGGCCTCCGCGAGGCTCGCGGAGACCCGCGCGAGCGCTGCGCTGCCGACCCCATCCAGGACCGTCTCGCTGCCCTTGTCGAGCGCCTTCTCCGTGAGCGTGAGGTCGATCACGATGGGGATTGCGAGAACCGGCGCGCCGTCCTTGCGGTTGGCTTTCGCCCGCACCTTCGCGGGATCCGAGTCGTTGGGCTTCCCGAGCTTCTTCTTGATCTTGTCGACGAGGCCGAGGGCCAGTTGGGGCTCCCAGGCGTCGCTGCCGATTCCGAGCACCTGCATGACCTTGCCGACGAGGCCGAAGGCAAGAGTGGAGTCCTTCACGTCTTCGACGTAGCGCCACAGCTCCACCCGTGGATGGTCGAATTCGTCGCCGGAATCCGTAATGAATTGGCTGTTGCAGTAGTGGTCTGTCGTCGGGAGCCCGAGACGCAGGAAGGTCAGGTGATGGTGCTCTTCGGCGTCGGAATTGGCGGCATCCTCGGAGGGAGAGCCGGCGATCATTTGAATCACTACGCCAGTGGAATCCCCCGAGGCGGCCCCGAAGGCGAAGGCGCCGTCTGGCTGCCCGCGATTGGTCGGCGCCGCGTTTTTTCCACGGTACTGCGACAGTGTGATTCCGTGCGAGTTGCACAGGTCGAGAAACTCGTTGAGCGGCTCCCCCTTCAAGGGACACGGCTGCATCGGCTGTGTGGGATCGGCCTTTACCGTGCCTCGGACGATCACGTCCGTAGTCAGCACTGCGCCAGCCTTGCAGCCATGAATGGGCCGGAGTCTGATCTTCTGGAGAAGGGGCGCCCCCGCGTCGTCGAGGAAGCCCTTGGTGAGCTTCACCTGAATCGGTGATTCGGGCCTTCGCGCGCCCTTCTTGATTGTAAAAACCCTGGCTTTTCCAGGGAATGCAGTGCTCTGAAGTCGGAAGGTGGCGTCGCGCTGAGCGTCGCTGTCGAGTTCGACGTGGAGAGTGACCGTCGTGCCCTGATCGTGGGGCCCTTCGCCCTCGCCGAGGGCGCTAAACCCCCTGCCGACATACCGAGAGGCGGACCCTGCAGCGTTTGCTACCCGTGTCGTGAGACCGGCGGCCGCAGCGGCGGGCGCGGCACTGAAGCTTACCGCCGGCGTCAAAACGACAACCAGGGTGTGCGTGTGGTCCACGGGCTTCGTGTCACGCACCCAGCAGGCATCGACTCCAGGGGTGCTGCCGGGAATCGGCGCCAGGGTGATCTCGTGTGGGTCCGCGCTCGCCTGCGAGAGCTTCAGTGGAATCACAGCCTTGTGTGATTTCGGCGCGAAAGACACGGGTACGGGCGCAGTGAGCGCGCTGCTTCGGAGTTCGAGCCCCGAGGGAATGGACTCCCCGGCGCCATGCGAGAGCATGACCGTCACGACGACGTCTTCGCCCTCGTCGTAGGGCATTTTCGCGGTTCCGCCGACGGGTGCGATGAAGCGCGCGGCAAACCACGCCGTCGGCAACGCATGAACCTTCACCTTAAGAGTGCCCCGCTCGCCGAGGGTGCAACCACGCACCGCGCGCAGCGTCAGGATGACTGCGTGCGGTTTCTCGGGATGCGCTGCGTCGCGTGGAATCTTCGTCGGATCGAAGGCAAGGCGAACCGACTGCCGCCTCGTTCCTTCCGGGAAGGTGAATCTCTGACTGCGATGTCCGTCCACTTCCATCATGGCCGGGCAGGTCACCTCCACCTCTGCGCCGCCGGTGTCTGCGGGCACCACCAGGTCGGCGGTCACGATCACGAAATCACCGGCTACGAGATGGTCCGCCGGGTCGAGCTGAACCATTCGCTCGCGGCCCTTCTTTGCAAATCCGACAGACGTCGCCCGATCGTCAATCACCTGGAGAGACACCTCCGAACGACTGCCGAGTATGCAGTGGCTGTGATCCAATCGTACGAGTGTAATAGGCACTGCGCGTGCGCCCCCACCCGCCTCGCGATACCCTTTTTTGATTGGCAACTTGAAGGCCACTTTTGGCTTCCGCTTGCCCTTCGGAATCACCACCAACCGGCTCTCGGCGGCCACTCCCGAGGCCAGCAGACTGTCCACCCGCAGTTCGACCTGCCGCGGTGCATCTGCGTCGAGTTCGATCGCCAGCGTCACAGAAACCGGGTCTCCAGCGAGGGTGACCGGACCCGCCGGAGTGACCGCATCCAGCGCGGCGAAGTTTACTCGGGGCGCAGTGTCAACCCAGAGTTCGCGCGTGTTGTTGGACGCTGTCGAGCATCCGAAATCACCCGCCGATACGGTGACCGTCTGCGCGGTGTCCAGCGGGCGAAGCAGCGTCACGGTGAACGTATGCTCGCGCGCCGCTCCAGGGATGGTTCCGCGGACGGGATCGAAGGCCGTAGACTCCACTCTCACCTCCGCGCCACGGCCGCGCGGCGCCGGTCCCGCGAGTGCAACCGTGATAGTGACCGTGTCGCCCTCGAGTTGATGGGTGGCGCGGTCGGGCGGCGGGGTGATCCACTTATTCGCGAAGCCCACTGCAAAGAGTGGATGGAGCGGCAGGGACGCAGTGTGGCGAGCACCCGGCACGGCCGCGGGGCCGCTCGCGATGGCAACCTCCACATCGGCCTCTGCGGTCAGCGGCGTGTCTCGCTCCACGAAGGCGAGCGTCTTCGTGACGCTGAATGTACCCGCTGGAAAAATCACTTCGATCTCGCGCCGACCCTGGGCGTTCAATGCAAAGTGATCGCAGGTGACGATCACTGCGGTATCGCGCCTCGGCGGGCCATCCAGGGTGAACCCCCACTCGGCCTTTTCGCCGACCGTCAGCGGCAGGTTTGGCTGAGTCGGTGTCGCCGCGATCTCCGCCCGGTGCGGAACGACGGTCACGAGCACCGGCGTCGGCGTCACGTCGGTGTAACCGGGCGGCAAGACCACGGTGATCGGCTGCCCGGCGCCGGTTTTTTCCAGGGTTATCTCGAAGACAGCGCTCGCGACTCCGGGGCTGCCCCAGGCCACCGTCGTCGTCGCGTCGAACACCGCGCAAGCGAGCTTGAAGTCCCCGCCCTCGAGCGCCCCGTCGCTGGACTCAAACTGCACCGATACGCTGTCGCCGAGTCGAAGATCAGCCTCTGGAGAGGTCTTCTTGAGGGCAACGCGAATCCGATCCCGCACGGACACTTCGATGTGCCCGGGGTTGGAGTCGGGACACTCCGCCGCGACCCATCGCCCGGCGAAGTTACTTGTCTCGACGACGACGGAGACGGCTGATTGTTCGCCGAGCGACACGAGATCGCATTCGACATCCAACGTGATGGACTGAAGGTCTACGCTGCGCGGAATCGCGACGACCCTGGCTTCCCGGAAGACCGAACACGAAACCCGGGCGCGAAACTCCTGGCCCGTGGGCAAAAAGGGAAGTCTGATCTTGAATCCGAGCTTCTGGTTGCGCAGAAACACCCGTTGCGGTGAGGTGGGTATCAGCTCTACGGAGAGGCGGTCATAGACGAAGACCCCGCAGGTCATCCGCGCGCCGCTTCGCCATCCGTTTTTCGGAGTGACCGTGACGGTCTGCTCGGCGCTCGATGCGTGCGCCCAACTCACCAAAGCAATAGAGTGTTTGTTCCCCTGGCGACTGAATACCTCGACATCAGATGCGATGGCATCCGAGGTCACCAACGCACAGACCGCCCCGCTCGCGATCGAATAAGAACTGGCCTCGATCTGTACCTGCGAGACGGTTCCCGCTTTGAAGCTCATACCCGGCCGGAGCAGGATGACGTCTGAATGCCGGGCTGATCCGGCGAACTCGATCGCTGCGCCGGTGACCTGGAGTCCAATGGTGAATCTTGTCCCTCGCGCGCAGTCCTTGATCGGAGTGAGAGTGAGTAGCTCGACCCCACTGGTCACCCGATCGGGCTGGAGCTCGTACGAGAATGTCTCGGCGCCAACATAGGCCGCGAATACATTGGCGCCTGGTCCGGTCCTGAATGACGTCTCCTTCTTGCGATTGGTGCCGTCTTTCCCTTTGATGTGAAGGGGTTTGAGCTCCTGTGCGAAGGCGCTGCCCGCGAGGCTGAAGTCTCCGCCGTGAAACCGTCGGCGGTCTCGCAGCAGGATTTTGAGGGTCACCTCATTTCCGAGTTCGACCACCGCGGGAGTGACACTCACGATCTCGATGATATTTTTCACGGGTGACCTCCGTTCAGTGCGAGGCCACAGACTGCGATAGCGTGGCGCGGAGCGCGTCTGCGAGGGCTCGAGCGCGGGGCAAAATCTCCGGCCAGGCACGCGGATCACCCCGGCGTGCGACCTGCCGGACGACGCGCTCCATGGATGCTGCGTAGTGCGAGAGCGGAAGCGATTGCATGTGGAGTGCGAAGTAATGGAGTCGAAGGCGCTCGGAGGGCATCGGTCCCTCGAGTAGCTCAGCGAACGCGTCGGGTCCGAGGCCGTGCGAGGTGTCAAAGAGCGCACGCCAGGCCGTGGAGAGCCGGGCGAACTCACGCGCGTCGGCGGGGCCCGCGAGCGCCTCGACGCCGTGGAGCAGCGCCGCGAGCGCCCGGATGACCGACGCCGGGGCGAACAACCGCTCCCGATCGAAGTCCTCGGCCGGTGCGATGGCCCACGCTTCAGACCGCGCGAGCAGTCCGGCATGAACCTCACTGGAAAGGTGTCGGTCGAGGGTTGCGGCGAGCGCGAGCACCAGGGTCGCCGGGGGCATCTCGGGCAGCGTTGCGAGCGCGATCGCGAGTTGGCTGTCGTCTTTCCATGCCCCTCCGGAGGCGCGCCCGAGATGGAGCGCGGTCACGGCGACCTGATCCATCCAATCGGTAGAAGCCTCTTCGACGAGGTCGCGGGAGAGTCGCAGCGCAGCAAGGTCCCCAGGAGACTCGAACAACGCCTCGCGAAGCAGCGCCGCACACGCAGGTCGCCCATCGCCGCCGGCGCGCGCCATGCGCCAGATGCCGCGTAGTGTTTCCCGAGCATCGCTGGCAAATACCAGCGTGTTGCCGTCGCCTCCGGCCCAGAGCCAGAGCCCGCGGGCCGCAAGGTCGGCGTCGAAGACAGTCGTGAGCAGTTCTGTCGCGCGCAGTTCGAGAGGATCAGTCATCACGGTTATCAAGGTTCGTAACATGGTCCAATGGATTGCGGACTCTCCGCCGATACATCGGAGGAAGAGCGTTCGGCGATGCGTCGGGGAGGTCATCGTCGGACACGCTGGATCGCCGCCGGAGTGGGCCTGTTCCGCGAACGCCGGGGGTGCAGCGGGAGCCGGTGGATTCGGCGCATTCGCAGCGCTCTGCGCCTGGGCAATCGCGGTTCAAGGCGTAGAGCCCGGCGCTGACGTCCTTCGTGAAGGGGGCGTCCGTCGCGGCGTCCGCGGCAGTCGCAGAGTCGGCCTGACAGGCAGGGAGTACGAAGAGGAGGGCGAGGGTGAGGCGGGCGAACTTCCGAAGAAGGTCGGAGGGACTCTCAGACGTCGTGAATCATCGGTTCGCGCTTCTGGATGAATCGATTGATCAACGCCCAGGCCTCGGTTGAGGCGTTGGTGATCTCGATGCCCATGCCGGGCTCCGAGCCGTCATCGACGTTGGACTGCTGCGTTGCTTGTCGCCGCCACTTCACGACACCCTGAAATTCGGCGAGCAGATCGCCCGGAAATTTCAGCGAGACTTCGCAGTCGGTGTTGATCGCCAGCACCGCGTAGGTGGCGACGAAGAGGCCGCCGTGGTCGCGGATGTCACCGACGAAGTTCGTGAAGAAGTTGGTCTGGCTGAAGGCCTCGATTTCGGCCTCGACGTGCGGCACGCCGCGCGGCCCGATCGGCACGGTTGCGGCGGTCTGCGGAAACACGGTGGCGGGGCGCGGCTTCGGCTCAGCCTTGCGCTGCGGGGGCTTGACCTGGCCGTGTTGCACCAGCGGCACCGCCTGCGCCGCGGGCGTGGTCAGCGGCATGGGCTGCGCCGCGGGCGTGGTCAAAGGCACGGGCTGCGCCGCGGGTTGCTGGACGACGGGCGCTTGCTGAACGGCGGGCGCTTGCTGAACGACGGGCGCTTGCTGAACGACGGGCGCTTGCTGGACGACGGGCGCTTGCTGAACGACGGGCGCTTGCTGAACGACGGGCGCTTGCTGAACGGCGGGCGCTTCGACGGTCTTCAGGGTGGCAGGATCGACCAGTGAGTGCTCTTTGATGGCCGCGAACAGCATGCCGAGGGATTGGGCAATGGCAGCGGTAGCGTCGCCGACACCGGGGTACGACTGATCGACGGACTGCATCGCGCCGAGGGTCTCTTGCAGCACGGTGCGAGCCTGGAAGATGAGCGTTGGCTCGCCGGAGCCACGCTCGACCTGAAACAGCGGACCCATCGCGCGGGCAAGGCCCTCAACGATTTTGAGTACGGCCGCGGGGACCGTCGGGTCCTGCTGCATTGCGGCGAGAGAACTGGCGAGGCGTTGGCGCGCGGCCCCTGCGGTAGCGGCGATGGGTGTGTTGCTCATGAATGCGAATCAGCCTCCAGTCGTGCGTGTGCGCCACGGGTCCGAGGGGCGCCGCTCAAATCGGCAGATACTCTAACGTGGCAGAGGGCTTGCGATCAACGAAGCTACTCAGCCCGAGGAGAGTTCGCGGGCGAAGACGTACCGATCACGCCCAGGACCGGCGTAGTTCGGAACCATCTCCACCCGGTACCCCAGCGCCCGGTGAAACTCGAGGCTCCCCTGGTTACCTGGGGTGGTAATCGCCTTCATCCGCAGGGCTCCGCGGCTGAGCGCCCTCGCGGTGAAGCTCTCGTAAAGTCGCCGCCCGACGCCCCTCCGACGGTAGTCGTTGTCGATGCCGACGAGGTGCACGTACCCGCACCCCGCGGCCGTCACGAAGCCCAGCAAAAACCCCACGATTCGCCCGTCGTCCTCGACCACCAGAGCGTCGTTGCCGAGCTCGTGGAAAAACATCGGGTGCGCCAGCGCGGAGGTCGGACCTCCCCACCACCGATCGATGACCGAGACGATCTGGGCGAAGTCTTCCTGCGTGATGCCCCGGGTCTCCATTGGGTTCGCGCAGTGCCGCGGAACGCCCTCGCCGTCAACGGTGCACCGTGTCGAAGCCTCAACCCCCCCGATGGCACTGATTGTCGAAGCCATGCTACGGAATCGCGACGTGTTCATCGTGCTCGGGTCACTCTTCGGGCAGGGTCTCCTCCACGGCGTCGGCCCCGATCACTGCCTCGCGATCGGCGCGCTCGCCTCGCGGGGCGGTCTGCGCCGGGCCGTCGCGGTGAGCGTTCGCTTCGGCCTGGGCCACATGGCGGTGCTCGGTGTGTTGGCGACGGCGGCGGTCATCGCGGGCGTGGTGATTCCGGCGCGCTGGGAATCGGCGCTGGAGGTCGTCGGCGGGGCGTCGTTGCTCGCGCTCGGCTGCTGGACGCTGCTGCGGGGCGTTCCGATCGACTCGACGCACCATCACGGTGACGGCGTGACGCACGCCCACGATCTCGCCGAGCACGATTCGAGCACGGACGCCGCGGCGGCGCGGGTCTCCAAGGGGCCGGTTCCGTTGCTGGCGGGCGCGCTCTTCGGGCTCTCCGGGGTGCGCAGCCTTGTGCTTGCGCTGCCGCTGATGGTGCAGAGAAATCCCGCGGTGCTGGTGGCCGGCGTCGCCCTCTTCGGCCTCGGAGTGCTGCTCTCGATGGTGCTCGTGGGCTACCTCACGCAGCGCATCGCCTCGGCTGCGCACCGCATCGAGCGCGGACTGCGCGTGGTGGTGGGCCTGTCGTCCATGGCCTGCGGCGCCTGGTGGGTGATCGATCACATCGGGTGACGCGCAGGCGCTCGCGTTTCGAAGGCTCCGGGCATAGGCTCCCGCGCCATGATGAAACTGACGACGGTGGTGGTTCTGGCGGTGCTGGGCGCGGGTTGTGGAGATGTTCTCAATGACATCTTGCCCTCGAAGGGGAGCTGCACCATCCCTTCGCCGCGGTCGTGTACCGACTACACAGGCAGCGCATGGAACACCCCCACCAGCGGCAGTGGCACCTGCGCCGCCGTGGGCGGCGGGGCGACGTTCTCGTCGGCGGCCTGCGCGACGACCGGGCGCGTGGGCTCCTGCGTGGTCAACGACGGCGCAAGCTCGGAGGTGGTGTTGCGGTTCTATCCGCCGAGCACCACCGCGACGGCGCAGGCCGCGTGCGGCTCGCAGGCAGGCTCGCGCTTCGTCGCCAACTAGGCCGCTCTTTCACCGTCCGAGACTCGCTGCGCTATGGTCGCCGCGATGAACTCCGGCGCCGCCTCCGTCCCCGATACAAACGCCGTCGATGAGCTTGTCCAGGTGCTCAAAATCCATCCCCTGGTGGCGCGGGTGCTGGTCGGTCGCGGCTTCACCCGCCCGGACGCCACGCGCGCCTTTCTCTCACCGAAGCTCGCGGAACTCACCCGCCCAGACGGCATGGCCGACCGCGAGGCCGCCGCCGAACGCCTCGCCGCCGCCGTGCGCGGGAAAGAGCGCATCGTGGTCTTCGGCGACTACGACGTCGATGGGATCACCAGCGCGGCGCTCATCACCCGCGCGCTTCGGGCCATGGGCGGCGACGTTTCCTGCCTCGTCGCGTCGCGCTTCGACGGCGGCTACGGCCTCTCCGATGCCGCCCTCGACCGCGTGCTCGCGCTCTCCCCCGCAGTGCTCATCACCTGCGACTGCGGCACCTCGGATCACCCGCGCCTCGAGCGCGCACGGCAGCGCGGGGTGGACGCCATCGTGGTGGATCATCACAAGGTCCCGGACGAGGCGCTGCCGGTGGTGGCCTTCCTCAACCCGCACCGCGCCGACTGTGGCTTTCCGTACAAGCACATGGCCAGCGTGGGGCTGGCGTTTTCCATCGCCGCCGCGGTGCGCGCGCGCCTCGGCATCGCCCTCGACCTGCGCGAATACCTCGACCTCGTCGCCCTCGGAACCATCGCCGACGTCGCCTCTCTCGACGGCGACAACCGCACGCTCACCCGCCATGGCCTCGAGCGCATCGCCGACGGACACGGCGGTCCGGGCGTGCGCGCGTTGCTCGCGGAGTCGAAGCTGCGGTTTCGCCTCGTGGCGCGCGACGTGGCCTTCTCGCTCGCCCCGATGCTCAACGCGCCGGGGCGTCTCGGCCCCGCCACGCCGACGCTCGATCTTCTGCTGAGCGAGAACGACCGTGACGCCCAGCCGCGCGCCTTCGCCCTGGCGCAGGCCAACCTCCGCCGCCGGGAGATCTCCGCGCAACTCGTCGATACGGCGCTCGCGCAGGCGCAGGCCCTACACGGAGGACATCCCCCCGCGGGCGTGGTGGTGGCAGGCGACGGCTGGCACGCGGGCATGGGCGGCATCGTCGCGGGCCGCCTCGCGGAGCGCCTGCAAGCTGCGGTGTGCGTCATCGCCATCGAGGGCGACCTTGGCGTCGGCTCCGTGCGCGCCCCGCGGGGAACCAAGCTCTACGACGCCGTGTATGCGTGCCGCGACCTCCTCGTGGGCTTCGGCGGGCACGACGCGGCGGCGGGGGTGCGCATCCTCCCGGGGCGCATCGATGAGTTTCGCGCGGCCTTCGCCGAGGCCGTGGCGCGGTCGGGCGGAACGCCGGAGCCCGAGCGCGCGCCCGAAGCAGAGTTCACCGAGGCAGACCTCACCGCCACGCTCGCCCGCGACCTGCGCTCGCTCGAGCCCACGGGAGAAGGCAACCCCGAAGCCGTGGTGTCCCTGCGCGGCGTCCGCCTCGACAACGCGCGAACCATCATGGAACAGCACCTGCGATTGTCGTTCATGCTGGGGCGGCGGGCGGTGGCGGGGTTCTTCCGCGAGGGCGTGTCGGCGCGGGCGCGCGGCGAACTCCCTGCGGCGCAGTCGCGCGTCGATGTGGTGGGCGTGCTGCGCCCCGATCCCTGGACGGGACCCGACGCGGTGCAACTCGACGTGCGCACGGTGACGCCCGCGGCGTGAAAGGCACTCCGTAGGGCGCGACAGGGGGTTCGAGCGAGGGAGTGTCGGCGTGCGCTGCGTTGGTACGAGCGCAAGAGGGCCGCGCACGACCCGGACAGCCGTGCGCACGACCCGGACAGCCATGCGCACGACCCGGACAGCCGTGCGCACGACCCGGACTCACCCCCGCACGTCGATGGTCGGCAATCCCCGCGCGACGATGGTGTCCGCGAGCGCCCGGTGCTCCAGCACCCCGTCGCGGCAGCGGCGGCGTCGCTCGTCGTCGTGGATGTTCGCGAGCGTCGCGTTGACCCGGGACCACGCTCGCACATAGGCGTCGTCGGCCTCGCCACGCCGTCCCAGCTTTGCCAGGACATCGGCGTACACCCAGCGCGCGAAGACGTCGCCGTCCTCCAGGGTGACCCCCGCGTCGAGAAGCGTGATCGCCTCCTTCGCGGGACCGAGCGCCCCTTCGCCGTCGCGGTGCAGCAGCAGCAAGCGCGCGTGCACCGCCCAGAGCAGGCAGCGCAGCGGCGCGTCCCCGCGGCCCTCGTCCGCGGCCATCGCGAGCCATCGCAGCGAGCCTTCGGGGTCGGGCTGCCGCGGGTCGAAGCCCTCGATCCAGGCGGCGTAGACGCGGGAGCGCGCGGCGATGCGGGCGAGTCCGTGGCGCGTCGCCAGACCGAGCGCCTGCGCCTCGACGCGCAGGGCCTCGACGCCGTCGCCCCGCCGCGCGAGCGCCACGCCCAGGTGCTGCAGCGCGACGGTCTCGTAGAGGGCCATTCCGAGGCGGCGGGCGTCGTCGCGGGCGCGCTCCAATCGCTGCACTGCGAGGGTGTGCTCGCCCAGCCGCGTCAGCACCCGCCCCTCCGCGATGGCAGCCTGGAACATCCGTGGCAGGTCCCCGTCCCGCTGCGATCGGTCGAGGGCTTGCTCACAGGCGTCGCGGGCCTCCTCGAGGCGCTGCAGCCCGAGCAGGGCGCTGCCCACGACGGCGTCTGCGAGGGAGCGCGCGGCATCACGGTCGGCCTGCGGCGTGCGGGCGTCGCTCATGGTGGCGTGCGCGAGGTCGAGCGCCTCCCGGGCGATGCCCCGCTGGGTCATCAAGTGCGCCTGCCGCAGCGTCGCCGAGAGCCACAGCGCCGGCGGAACCTCCTCGTCCCCGACGCCCCGCGGAATGGCCGCGGCGCGCGCACAGGCCACCTGGAGCACCGCGAGCCCGGCGTCGAGGCGGCCCTGTAGCATCTGGCCGTTGGCCACGCAGAGGGCGACCCGCAGGCGCTGCGCCGCGCTCGCGCCGGGGATGGACTCCGCAGCGCGCGCGTCGTCGAGGGCCGTGGCGCTGTCGGCGAGCGCGAAGGACGCATCTGCGCGCACGCAGAGGGTCTCCCGGCGCTCGTTGGGCGGAGGCGATCCGGCGAGGGCGCGCGTGGCGTGCTCGAGGGCGGCGTGAAAGCCCTGATCGCGGAGGGCGTCGCGGGCCGCGCGGAGCCACCACGCGCGGGCTAGATCGGGCTGCCCCGCCAGGTCGTGGTGCCGCGCGATGAGCGCCGGGTCTGTGCGCTCGCGCGCGGCGAACCATGCCGCGACGCGGGCATGCAGCGCGCGGCGGTCGTCGTCGAGCAGCGTCGCGTACGCGGCGTCGCGGACGAGGTCGTGGCGGAAGGAATACTCGACGGTGCGGGCGACGCGCGAGGACGGGTTCGGCGCGATAAAGCCCTGCGCGGACAGCACCCGCAGCGGGCGATCGAGCTGCGTCTCCGGCGTCGCTCCGACCATCGCAGCGAGCCCGTCGCGCCAGAACACCGACCCGAACACGCTCGCCGCCCGCACGATGCGCCGCGCCTCCGAATCGAGCCCATCGAGGCGCAACTGCACCGCCGAGAGCGCAGCGGTGGGCAACTCGATGCGCACCCCCTGGCCGGGCTGCCGCGCCGCTGCGTCGCGCACGACGCCGAGAAGTTCTTCGAGGAAGAGTGGATTGCCGGCGCAGCGAGCCACGAGGTCGGCCCGCAGCCGTGGGTCGTCGAGCGCGCCGAGGCCGCGGACGGTGAGCGCCTGCACCACCGGGGGCGCGAGCGGCGGCAGCACGAGATCCACGCGGGGGAGGGACTTCCAGACGCGGCCGAGGCGGGCGAGGGACTCAGGCTCCGGGCGCGTGAGGGCCAGCACCACCAGCGCGGCCTCGGGCAGCGCATCGAGGAGCGAGGCGACCACCTCCAGGGTCGACCCGTCGATCCACTGGGCGTCCTCGAGGAGCAGCAGCGCCGGGCTGCTCGCGTTGGTCGCACGAATCAACCCCAGCAACGAGCGCAGCAGCCCATCGCGGAAGAGGTCTGGGTCACGCCGCGCCGCACGCAGAACGCTCCCTTCCGTGCGCAACGGCACACGCGCGAGGTCGGCGAGGAAGCCCAGCGAGGTCTCGTCGAGGGCGCCGTCCACGAGGTGCTCGAGGCGCGCGAGCTGGGCCTCCGGCGTGGCGCCGTCCTGGATGCCCGCCCGCTCCCGCAGTGCGCGGCCGACGGCCCCGAGGGGTGTGTGGCTGGCGAGCAGGTCACCCCTCAGCGTGAGCAGCGGCGCGGCGCTTGATTCGACATCGAGCGCGCGGTCGGCGAGGAGGCGCGAGATCACCGCGCGGGCGAGGGAGGACTTCCCGATGCCCGGCTCGCCCTGCACCAGCAGCACCATCGGTCGGCGCTGTTTCCAGGCGTCTCGCACCCGCTCGAAGGTGAGCGCGACGGCCTCGTCGCGGCCCGGCAGCGTGCCCTCGTCGTAGAGAAGCGCACGCGGTGCAGCGGAGTGCAGCCGCTCGAGGTCGCGCCCGATGCGCTGTCCCTCGCGGCGCGCCTCGGTCTCGAATCGTCCCGCGAGGGCCACGGCGGTCGCGGCGTCCACCATCAGCTCGCACTCCGCAGTGGCCGCGAGCAGGTCTACGGAGCGAGAGAGCGCCGATCCATGGAGGGCGTCGCCGATCCGCCGGGTGAGGCCCGTCACCACCACCACTCGCAGCCCCCGGCCGCGCACCTCGACGGCCGCCCGCACTGCGCGCACCGCCTCGTCGCCGCGCAGCCGGTGGTCGCCGAAGACCGCGCGTATCCCGTGCTCGCCGTCGCGCTCGATGCTCGCGCCCCGCTCCGCGAGCCGCCCTGCGGCTTCGTCTACGAGCTTCTGCACGCCGTCGCGCGCCGCCCGCACGAGCACCACCACGCGCACCCGCTGCTCGCTGCGCGCGAGGAGCGAAGCCTCGGGAACGCCGTCCGGGCGCGTGGTCACCAACTCGAGCAGGGCGCTCACCTCGTCGACAAACTCCAGGAGGCCGACCGGGCGGCGGGAGGGGTCTTTGGAGAGGGCTCGGTCGAGGAGGTTTTCGAGGGCGGTGGGGAGGTCTGGGCGAAGCTCGCGCAGCCGCGGCGGGGCGTCCCGGGTGACGCGCTGGAGCACCGTGCGCGTGTCGAGGCCCTGAAACGGTCGAAACCCCGTGAGTAGCTCGTAGAAGACCACCGCGAGGGAGTAGAGGTCCGAGGCGGGGGAGGGCTCCTCGCCGCGGAGCTGCTCGGGGGAGATGTAGAACGGGCTCCCGACGACGGTGCCCGCGCGGGTGAGGGCGAGGTCGCCTTCGCCAACGGCGATGCCCAGGTCGATGACCTTTACCACCGCGCCCTCCGGGCTCGCCGCGAGATAGAGGTTGGCCGGCTTCACATCCCGATGGACCACTCCCAACGCGTGAAGCGCCGCGAGGCCCAGCGCGCTCTCCTGGAGCATCCGCAGGGCCGACCAGTCCCCCGGTCGCTCGCGCTCGATGGCAGCCTCGACGGTCTCCCCCGCGAGCCATTCTGTGGCCAGGAAGAGTCGGCCCTCGTCGTCGGTGCCGTGGTCTACGTAGGCGACCACGTTGGGGTGATCGAGCTCCGACAGCATGCGCGCCTCGCGCTCGAAGCGGGCCCGGGCGGTGGCGTCATCGCGGTCGATGCGCAGGCGCTTGAGGGCGACCTCGCGGCCGGTCACCGTGTCGCGTGCGTGGTAGACCTCGGAGGAGCCCCCGCTGGCGACGCGCTCGTCGAGCTGATACCGACCAACGCGGGTGCTCATTCCGCTCTCACCTAGCACGGACGCCGTTGCTTCCGTGCGACGCGTCAGAAACTGGCGTCTCCCCCGTGGACACTGCTAGCGGCCGTTCATGGGTCGCTTCCGGTTGCTTCTGGTCGCTGCGGTGCTCGGGATGTCCGTCGGGTGCGCGCGTCCGCCGCGGCCTGCCTATGTGTTCGACAACCAGCCGGGCGGCTGGGAGGTGGACACGAGCGAGCAGCAGCGTGGGTTCACCGTGGAGCGCTACACGCACGCGGTGCATGGCGAGCGGCTTGAGATGTTCGAGGTGCGCGCGGTCGCTCCTGCCACCGGTGAGGCTTTCAACGCATTGCCGAGCGGACCGCGCGGGCTCCCGCCGCTCGCCTCCCAGGGCGCGGTGGACCGCGCCGTCGGCGACGAGGTGCTCTCGGGCACCGAAGGCTACTGGATCACGCAACATGGCCACGAGGGCAGCTCTGAGCTGCAAGGCGCGGCCTTTGTGGTTCCCCGCGGGCGGCGCTTCTTCGTGGTGCGAATGTACTCCAGCGAGGACGAGTTCGGGCAGCTCCAGGCCTGGGTGCGCGACCTCGTCACGCGCAACCTCCGCTTCCCTCCCGTTACGCCCTGAGCGGGCGGTCGCACACGGACCCGCTCTTGCGGTAGAGCAGGTCGGGTCATGAGCCCAACCTCCGTCGAACTCCGCCTCCGCAAGCCCGTCGAGCGCACCATCGCTGGCGGTCACCCCTGGATCTACCGCGACGCCCTGCTCCCCTTCGATGCCCCGTCGGGCTCCATCGCGACCGTGCGCGACGCCGCCGGACGCTTCGTGGCTCGCGGTCTCGTGGACGGCGACGCGATTGGTGTGCGGGTGTTCACCACCCGCGACGAGGCGCTCTCGCATGACCTCCTCGCGCTGCGCTTCAAGCGGGCGATGGAGCTGCGTCGGATGATGGTCCCTGCGGAGACCGACGCGTGGCGGCTGTTGCATGGAGAGGGCGATCGGCTGCCGGGCTTCACGTGCGATCGCTACGGCGACGCGGCGGTGCTCGGCGTAGACGGTCCGGGCGCGGAGGCCCAGTGGCCGTTGATGCGCGAGGCGATGCGCGAGGGGCTCGAGGCGTTGGGAGTGCGCACGTTGCTGCTGCGCCGCCGCACGCCCGACGGGGCGCGGGTCGAGGTGATCGACGGCGATCTTGGAGACCCGGTGCGCAACGTGCGCGAGCGCGGAATGGTGCTCCGCGGTGATCTTCTGCACGGGCAGAAAACGGGGCTCTTCCTCGACCAGCGGGAGTCGCGCTACCGGGTGCGCTCCATCGCCGCGGGGATGCGGGTGCTCAACCTGTACTCGTACACGGGTGGCTTCTCCGTCGCGGCGGGCCTCGGTGGTGCGAAGTCCGTGACCAGCGTGGACATTGCGCCCGGTGCCATCGGTCTCGCCGGGGAGACCTGGGCCGCCAACGGGCTCGCGCCCGGCGCCCATGAGACGGCGGTCGCGGACGTGCCCGCGTGGATTCAACAGGCCACCAAAGAGCGCCGCCGTTTTGACCTGGTGATCGCCGACCCGCCGAGCTTCGCACCGAGCGACGCTGCGCTGCCCGCGGCCCTCAAGAGCTACCGCGCGTTGCACGCGGCTTGTCTCGGTCTCGTCGCCTCCGGGGGCTGGTACCTCGCGGGAAGCTGCTCAAGCCACGTCACCCGCGAACTCTTCCTGGATTCCCTGGACGAGAGCGCATCGCGGTCCTCGAAGGTGCTTCAGGTCATTGACGCGTGGGGTGCGCCCGGCGACCACCCGCGCTTGCTCGCGTTTCCCGAGGGCGATTACCTGAAAAACGTCCTTATGCGGGTGACCGATTGATTCTCGTGGTGGCGCGCCGTGCCGGTGGCTTGCTGCTGGGGGCTTGCCTCGCGTGGGCAACCCCCGTCTGGGCGCAGCCGTCACCGATGGCGAATCCCGGCCTCGCGACGGGCGCCGCGGTCGAGGAGGACGACACCGGCGACACGCCCCTCGCCGACTCTTCCGCAAACTCGGCGCTCGGCGCTCGGCGGCCCGTCACCGTCGTCCCGCTGCTCTACCCGCAGCAGGTGCTCGCGAGCGGGCAGGGTGTGAACGTGACTGCGGGCGAGCTCTACGCGGCCCTCGGAGACGCGCCCCCTTCGCTGCTCCGCCGCTACGCGCAGGACCCGTCCACGCTGCAGGCCCTGGTCGATCGCCTGGTGAGCGATCGGCTGTTGGCGGCAGAGGCGCGTCGCGTCGGGCTCGACCGCGACCCGGTGGTCCTGGCTGCGCTCGAGCGGGCGCTCGTGTCGCGTTTACGTGCCACGGTATTCAGCGTCCTGCCGAGCGGCACCGTGGCGGTGACCGACGACGACGTGCGGCGCTGGTACGAGTCGCACCCGGACCGTTTCCATATCCCCGAGCGGCGGCGCGCGAGGGCGATCTTCCTCACCGACCGCGCGGAGGCGGCGCGGGTGCTGCGGCTCGCGCTGATGCGTCGGGGGCGGCGCTACCGCAACGATTTCCGCGCGCTCGCGTCTCAGTACAACGTCGCCCCGGACCTGCGTGCGACCCGCGGCGAGTTGCACGAGGTGACGCGCGTCGAGTGGCCCTACGCGGTGCCGCTCGACCTGCCGGTGCGTGACGCGATCTTCGAGGCCGCGCACGACGGCGACGTGGTGCCGCGGGTGGTCGAGGCGACGTGGCAGGGGCGCGCGGGGTTCTTTGTGCTGCGGTACGTGGCGCGTCGTGCGGCGATCGAGCGCCCGCTCGAAGACTCGCGGGAGTGGGTGCGGCACCGCGTTGAGCTTGAGCGCCGGGTGGCGGCGGAGCAGGCGGAGGTTGAGCGGCTCGCGGCGGCGGCGCACCTCACCCGACTTCCGGTCGACCGCGTGGTGCGCCTCGAACCCTGAGTCCCCGACGGGTCTCCCCTTGCAGGGTGCGGATTGACACCCCGGCGGGCGGAAGGTAAGCGCCTCAAACCGACGGCCGATGGCGGTCGCTCTTCTTCAAAATTCCCCATTTCCAGGAACGGTCCATGGCACGCACCCAGTTCACTTCCGAGTCGGTCAGCGAAGGTCACCCGGACAAGGTCTGCGATCAGGTCTCCGACGCGATCCTCGACGCGATTCTCACGGAAGACCCGAAGGCCCGCGTGGCCTGCGAGACGATGGTCAAGACCGGCTTCGTTGTGATTGCCGGTGAGATCACCACGACGGCGCGCATCGAGTTTCCGGACGTGATTCGCGGGGTCGTGAAGGACATCGGGTACACCAGTTCGGACATGGGTTTCGATGGTTCGACCTGCGCCATCTTCACGGCCGTCGAGCGTCAGAGTCCGGACATCGCGCAGGGCGTCAACGAGGGCGAAGGCGAGCACACCGAGCAGGGCGCCGGCGACCAGGGAATGATGTTTGGTTTCGCCGTCGACGAGACGCCAGAACTGATGCCCGCGCCGCTGCACTACTCGCACGTGCTGACCCGCAAGCTCGCGGAAGCCCGCAAGGCCGGCCTGGTCGATTGGCTGCGCCCGGACGCGAAGAGCCAGGTGACCATCGATTACGAGAACAACATCCCGGTGCGCATCAACACCGTGGTGGTCTCGACGCAGCACTCGCCCTCGGTGACGCAGTCCACCATCAAGGAATTTGTTCGCGAGGAGATCATCAAGAAGCACCTCCCGGCGCACCTGCTCGACGGCGACACCCGGTACTTCATCAACCCGACCGGTCGCTTCGTCATCGGTGGTCCGATGGGTGACTCCGGGCTCACCGGCCGCAAGATCATCGTCGATACCTACGGCGGCATGGGCCGTCACGGCGGCGGTGCGTTCTCCGGCAAGGATCCGACGAAGGTAGATCGCAGCGCGGCCTACTACGCGCGCTACATCGCCAAGAACATCGTGGCCTCGGGCGTGGCCAGGCGCTGCGAGGTGCAGATTGCGTACGCCATCGGCGTGGCCCAGCCCGTCGGCGTGTACGTCCAGACCTTTGGCACCAGCAGCGTCCCCGAGGAGCGCCTCTCGGCCTACGTTCTTGAGCACTTCGATATGCGCCCCAAGGCCATCATCGACCAACTCAACCTGCTGCGACCGATCTACCGCCCCACCGCTGCCTACGGTCACTTCGGCCGCACCGAGGAGACCTTCACCTGGGAGCGAACCGACCGCGCGGAAGAACTCCGTCGGGCCCTCGGCTGATTCGATCTTCGCTCCTCCTTCCTCGACCGCGGTGGCGCCCTGAGCCCGCCGCGGGTACCTTCGCTGCACCGTGAGCGCCGACGACGAACAAAACCCGACCGACGCCTCGCTTTCGCGACCGCGCGCGATTCCGCTTACCGCCGCCGCCACGATGGCCTTTGCCTTCTTCGGTGTGCAGCGCGCCGAGGCGCAACTCACCCTCGCGCGCTTCGGCCAACTCCCGCCACCGCGCGACCTCCCGGGCGCCGTCGTCGCCGCCACCTGGCGCACCGCTCACGACCATCGCCGTCTCACGGCGGCGGCCGACGTGGGCACCCTCCTCGTGTCCGTACTGCTCTTCATCGCCGCTAGCCGTGTGCTCTTTCGCCCGCGAGGCGGCGGTTGGCTCTGGCGCCAGGGGCTGCTCGGGAGCGCCCTGCTCGCCGCTGTCACCGTCGCGATCGACCACGCCCTCCGCGCCGGTCGCATCGCGGCCCTTCACGCGCTGCTCACCAACCCTGCCACGAGCATCGCTCTGCCGTCAGGCCTGCGCGCCGACGAGGTCGGCAGCATGACCTTCGGCATCAGCCTCGCGGCCTCCTGGATCACCCTCGCGCTCCTCTGCGCCGCTCTCTTCTACACGTCGCGCGATCGGGTACGGGTCTACCTCGACGCCTAGCGCGCTCGCCGGGACTTTACCCAGGTCGGTAAACCACCGCTGCAATCAGGCCGCGCGCGACCGCTTGGGCCCGGTCACCTTCAGCGGAAACAACCCCCGCAGATCGTCCACGCTGGTGGGCGCAGGGATGATCCATTGGGCCACGTTGCCGTGGGTCGTGCACAGCCACACGCGCCCCCGCCAACGGACCATCGGACCCTCTCGGGTCTTGCACACCGCGCACACCGTCTTCACCTGTCGAACTGCCATCACGGGGACGACACCACGGGGCTCACGGCACCTTCAAGGTTTGTCACTCACTTCTCCGAAGTTCGTTCCAACCCCGCGATTTTCCGTGCGTCGATTTGTCATCTCGGATCTTGATCCGCGCGCTCCGATGTGTGGCCTCGGTCGCGTGCGTTCGGGGCGGTCGTAAGGCTCGCACCGACAGATTGACGTGGTCGCGCGCTTCAAACTACGGTCCGCGCAGCCATGCGCCGAGTCGTCCGTCCGGGCCTTTTTGCTGCCTTCGCCGCCACCCTCAGCCTCGCGGCACCCGCCGCCGCACAGGATGGTCTAAACAATAACAACGGCGGGGGCTTCGACCTTCGGCTCTTCCGTCCTGCGGTTGACTCGAAGGGGCTCATCACCCTCAACGGCACCGACATCCTTGGTGCGGGGGGGTTCTCCTTCGGGCTGACCCTCGACGTCGCCACCGCCCTCGGCCGCATCGGCACGGGCAACGCCGCCCTCGTCAACCAGATGATCACCGGCAATTTCTCCGCCAACCTCGGCATCGCCAACCTGCTGGTGGTGGGCGTCCAGTTGCCGATTCACTTCGTCGGCGGCCCGGGTAACACGGGCACGATGGGCGGGAGCGTGGGCTCCAACGGCATTGCGCGCAGCGAGTACGACCCCAGCGCAGCCAACCTCGATTTCCAGGGCCTTGGCGACATCGTGCTGCACGCCAAGCTCCGCTGGCTGCGCGCCGAATACTGGCCGGTGGGCCTCGCGATCGTCCTTCAGGCAGGCATCCCGGTGATGGGCGGATCGCGCCGGTTTGTGGGTGAGCCCACGCCGTGGGTCTGGCCCGCCGTCGCCGTCGAGCGTCGCTTCGGGCGTCGCTTGCGTCTCGTAGCCAACCTCGGGCTGCGCCTCCCGTTTGGTACCGGCTCCACCCTCACGCCCGCAGACTCCGTCGGCACGCAACCGGGCAACGCGATCACCTACGGCCCGTCGCTCACGGCCGGCCTGGGCTTCTCGTTTCGCGCGAGTTCGGTCATCGACTTCATGGTCGAGACGTACGGCGCGCAGTACCTCAACGGCTTCGGAAATGTGGGGCGCACGACGCCCTTCGAGGCTGTCGGCGGGGTGAAGATCTTCGTCGATCGCAACTCGTACCTCACCCTCGGCGCGGGCGGCGGATACACCAGCGGCCTCGCGGCGGCGGGCTTCCGAGGGTTCGTCGGGTTTGTGTTCGAGCCGTCCATCGGAGACACGGACGGTGACGGATATCGTGACGACGTCGATCGCTGCCCGCTTGAACCCGAGGACTTCGACAACTTCGAGGACGACGACGGTTGCCCGGACCCAGACAACGACCGGGATGGCATCCTCGACGTCGATGACCAGTGTCCGCTCGTGCCCGAAGACCGCAACGGCCAGCAGGACTCCGACGGCTGCCCAGACGCCGACGTGCAAGACCGGGACGGCGACCAGATCGCGGACAACGTAGATCAGTGCCCGGACGACCCGGAAGACCGCGACAGCTTCGAGGACGAGAACGGCTGCCCCGATCCGGACAACGACCAGGATCAGATTCTCGACACCGACGACCTCTGCCCCAACGAGCCTGAAGACCGCGACGGCTTCGAGGATGACAACGGCTGCCCCGATCCGGACAACGACCACGACGGCATTCTCGACGCCAACGATCACAGTGCGACAGGGCTGGACTGCCGCAACGAACCCGAGGTCTTCAACGGCCTCGAGGACGAAGACGGCTGCCCGGACAACGGCTCGATTACCCGCGTGGGCAATGTGATCCAGCTTCGCGACCCGATCACCTTCGAGACCGACAGCGCGCAGATCATCGACAACGAGAGCAACAACCGCATCCTCGGAGAGATGGCCAACCTGCTGAACAACAACGTCGATCTTCAGCAGGTGGAGGTCGAGGGCCACACCGACGAGCGCGCGCCGGACGACCACAACCTCCAACTGTCACGCGATCGCGCGAACAGCGTGGTGCAGTCACTGGTCGGTCGCGGCGTCGCGGCCACCCGGCTCGTGGCCGCGGGCTACGGCGAACTCTGCCCCGTGGATCCGCGTTCCAACGCCGAGGCGTGGGCTCGCAACCGGCGTGTGCAGTTCATTATCGCGCGCACCCGCGTCGATGGACGCACCACGGCGGCCGTCGGCTGCCCCCGCGGACGGCAATACATTCCCGCTTCGGTGGGAGCTCCCAGCCGTGGCGATCAATAGTCGTCGCTGACGTCTGTACAAAACGGTCGCGATGCGATAGTCGAGCGGCCATGGGTTCTCCTCAAAATCCGCGTGCTCGTCGTAAAGAGAAGCATCGTCGTCGCACGAAGGAAGCGCGTCTCCGCCGTAACCAGGCGGCAGCCGTTGCGACCCTCGCGCCTGCGACCGCCTGATTCTCTCTCTCCACCCCTCTATTACCGCAACGACCCTTCTCGTCCCTCGCACCGTGGCCCCTCAAAGGCCCGGCTGGGGGAGACGAGAGGGGTCGTGACGTTTCTGCCGTCACTCCCGGCGGAGCGCCCCCGGGCCGTCCAGGCCGAAGTCTGCCCGGGAGGGATGCAGCCGCGGCGTCGGCAGGGTAGTAGACGCTCCGCGCCGGGGACACCGCCGCTGGAGAATCAATGATGTCGTCGACGCTGACTCGCCGAGAACTGTTGCAGTGTGTGGGCGCCGCGGGGTTGGTGGCGGCGGGCTGCTCGGATGATCCTGCACAAGCGGGGGCGGACGCCGCGGTGAGCGACCTCGGGATGGGCAGCGACGGGGGCGCCGATGCAGGCTTCGATGCCAGCGAGGCCGACGTGGGCGTCGACGCCGGCCGCGACGTGCTGCGCGGCGACGCCGAGATGCGCAGCGGGACGGTGTTTCTACACGGCGTCGCGAGCGGCGATCCGATGCCCGGAGCGGTGATCCTGTGGACGCGGGTGACGCTCCCGGCGGGGATGACCGGTGACGTGGTGGTGACGTGGGAGATCGCGCGCACCGTGGACTTCGCGGCCATCGTCGCGATGGGCACCTTCACCACCACCGCGGCACGGGACCACACCGTGAAGGTCGACGCGACGGGGCTCACCGCGGGGACGACCTACTACTATCGCTTCCGCGCCAATGGGATGACCTCGCCGGTGGGGCGCACCCGCACCGCGCCGAGTGGCACCGTCGACCGCGCGCGGCTCGCGGTGATCTCCTGCGCGAGCATGGCGCACGGGTACTTCCACGTGTACCGCGCGCTCTCCCGGCGGCTCGACCTCGATGCCGTGCTGCACCTCGGGGATTACATCTACGAGTATGGCAACGGGCAGTACGGCGACGTGCGGGAGTACGACCCGCCGATGGAGATCGTCTCGCTCTCGGACTACCGCCGCCGCCACGCGCACTACAAGCGCGACGCCGACCTGCGGGCGGCGCACCAGCAGCACCCGTTCATCACGGTCTGGGACGACCACGAGTTTGCGAACAACTCCTGGGAGGGCGGCGCGGAGAACCACACGCCCATGACCCAGGGCGACTGGGCCGCACGCAAGGCCGCCGCGGAGCAGGCGTACTTCGAGTGGATGCCCATCCGCGAGCAGAGCGACGGGCGGATCTACCGGCGCCTGCAGTTCGGCTCGCTGCTCGACCTGGTGATGCTCGACACGCGTATCTGGGGGCGGCAGTTGCAGACCACCGGGATGAACCCGCCGTTCAACGACCCGATGCGCACGATTCTCGGCACGGCGCAGGAGCAGTGGCTGCAGGAGCAGATCACGACGTCGCGCGCGACCTGGAAGGTAGTCGGGCAGCAGGTGATGATGGGTCAGCTGCCGCAGTTCTTGAACACCGACGCCTGGGACGGCTACCCCGCGGCGCGTACGCGCTTCTTCTCGCTGCTGCGCTCGATGCAGATCAACGACGTCGTGGTGCTCACCGGCGACATCCACTCGTCCTGGGCGATGGACCTCACGGAGACCCCGACGAACACGGCCACCTACGACCCGGCCACCGGCCGTGGCTCCCTCGCGGTGGAGTTCGTCTGCCCCGCCATCACGTCGCCGGGGTTTCCCCCGGGCATCGTCACCACCACGGCGCTGTCGCTCCTCGCGCGCAACACGCACATGAAGTACTTCGACCTCGTGCGACGCGGCTACGTCATCCTCGACGTGACCCAGACGCGGCTGCAGGGCGCATTCTTCCACTTCGAGCACGGCACCACATTCCTCCCGGACGCGACCACGGACGGCTTCTCCGGGGCCTTTTCGACGGTGCCCGGGCGCAACCACCTGGAGCGCGACTCCATGGCCGCCCTGGCCCCCGCCGACGCCCCCGCCGCGGCACCCGCCGAAGTCGCGTGAAGCGGGACAATTCCCCCGTCCGCCCGTAGTCTCCCGCCAGTCATTGCCATGTGGATCGCCCATGATTTTCGCGCCGCTCGCTTGAGCGCGCCCACCGCCCTTGCCATCGGCAACTTCGATGGCGTCCATCGTGGGCACCGCCATCTCCTCGATCGCGTGCAGGCCGCTGCGCGTGTTTTTGGTGGCGAGGCTGTCGCGCTGACCTTCGACCCGCATCCCACGCGCGTCCTCGCGCCGGACCGTGCTTCGCCCCTGGTGGTAGGCCTCGACCGCAAGCTCGAACTGCTCCGCGGAACCGGCGTGGACGCGGTGGTGGTGCAGCGCTTCGACCTGTCCTTCGCGTCGCAGTCGCCAGAGGAGTTTGTCCAGCAGGTGGTGCTTGGCCTGCGGGCGCGGGAGGTCTTCGTCGGTGAAGACTTTCGCTTCGGACGCAACCGCGAGGGCAACGGCGCCATGCTCGCCACGCTTGCGGCGCGGTGGGGCTTTCGCGCGCATGTCGTGGCGCCGCTGGAGGAGGGGGCGATTCCTGTGAGTTCGTCGCGGGTGCGTACCGCCCTCGCGGATGGCGACCTGCCCCTGGCGAAGACGCTGCTCGGCCGCGACTACGACCTCGATGGACTGGTGATCACCGGGCACCGCCGTGGGCGCACGCTGGGATTCCCAACGGCAAACCTCGCTACGGAGTGCGAAGCCCTCCCGAAGGATGGCGTCTACGCCGTGCGGGTGAGCGTGCTCGGGGCGGACGGTCCGGTGGACCACCCGGCCGTGATGAACCTCGGCGCACGGCCGACGTTTCGTGCGGGCCGAAGCCTGGAGGCGCACCTGCTCGACACGGAGGTTGACCTGTACGGCCGCACGCTGCGCGTGACCTTCGTCGCGCGATTGCGGGACGAGCGGCGATTCGACGGGGTGGAGGCGCTCAAGGCGCAGATCGTGGCGGACGTGACGGCGGCGCGCGGCGCGCTGGTTGGCGGAGAAGGCAGGTAGGACGACATGAGCAGAGCAAACGACGAGGCGGTGACCTTCGAGGACGAGGACGGCGAGGCCAATGTGCTGTCGCCTGAGTTCGCGACGGCGACGATGGGCCACGTGCTGCTGGGGCAAGGTCGCAGCGACGCAGCGCGGGAGGTGTTTCGCGCGGTGCTGGCGAAGGATCCCGCGGACGCCGAGGCCGCGCGCGGACTCCGGCTGCTCGGTGAACCGGAGATCGCAGAGCCGGTCGTCGTGACCGCGATGGCCCACGCGGTAGACCCGACGACGGTCTACGCGCGGTGGTCCGTCGGGAGCGCGGCGCTCGCGGAATCGACGCAGGTGCTGGTGGTCGTGTCGCTCTGGGTAGACGGGGCGCGGCTGCGGCGCGACGAGCGCGAGGAGGCCATCAGCCCCGGGGCGGGTGAGTCCTTCGTGAGCGGCCTGCGCCCGGGCGCGGCGCACCACCTCGCGGTGGGCCTCCGGTCCATCGTTGGCTTTACTCCGATGGTAACGATGGGGCCGGTGGTGACTCCCGTGTCAGCGCCGAGCCCGCGCGTGGCGACGGAGTTCGCGGCGGTCGGTCGGCGACCCGAGCCGACGCTCTTCGAGGAAGCCCTCGATACCTGGCAGCGCACGGTGATGCCGACTTCGTAGCGCGTCGTCCGTCGCCACCGCCACCGCCGCTACGACCCCCGCGACCGCCACCGCCGCCACCACCGCCACCACCGCCGCCACCCGGAAGTCGGGTGACTTTCGCCTTGTTTTCAGCGCTTTTGGCTTTGGTCCCGACGCTGCATTACGCCGCGTCATGACCCGCTCCGCCGCTTCGCTCTTCGCGTTTGTCGTCGCGCTCTTCGCCGCTTCCGCAGCGGCCGCGGAGGACGTCTCGTGGTTGTCCTCGCCGGTGGTGTGGGAGGCCACCCGCCGTGCGGTGCTCCGCGCCGGTCTCGACGACGCGCCGATGCGATCGATGGCCCACCGTGCCCGCGCTGCGGCGTGGCTACCGGAACTCTCTCTGCACGCCGCGCGCGGCCTCGGAGCCAACAGCACGCTGGTCACCAACGTCAACGATCGGCTCGCCATCGCAGAGTCTCTCACCGTCGATGTGCGGCTGCGTTTCGACCTCGATCGACTGCTCTTCGATGGCCACGAGGTCACTCTTCTCCGGCTCTCGGCCCAGCGCGCCGAACTGCGCCTCGCCCTGGAGCGCAGCGTCATCGACCTGCTCGCGCGGCGCGAAGCCCTGCGGCTCCACCTCGCCGTCGCCGGCCCGCAGGCCCCCGTGACCATCGACTCGCTCGTCGAGCGAGCACGCCTGGAGGCATCGCTCGAGATTCTCACCGGCGTGTCTGGCGCCGCGCTGCTCGCGCTCGCCGATCGGCCCGCCGCTACGCCACCACCCGACCGTCGCTGATCACGCGCACGGTGCCGCGCATCGTCCATCCCGCCTCGGGTGCATGCGCCACCGTGAGGGTCACCCCGAAGCCCGCTTCCCCCTGCAGCGAGTACCGCGCACCCGCCAGCGTCGCGCCCGCCCGCTGCTGCGCCAGCGCCCACGGTGCGAGCGCGAGCGCGCCGCCGGTGCCGTCCCACAGTCCCGACGGTGCCCCGGCGAAACGCCCCTCGCGCCCTTCGTCTTCGGTCGCCACCACCAGCGCGCCGACGTGCTTCGCTTTCCCCATCACCCGCTGCCACGCCTCTGGGTGCAGCTGCACACGCTCGAGCGTGACGCGCGCCGTCACCGGCACCACCAGCACGTTCACCCCGCACGACCCGGCCAGAACCGGTTGCGTCGCGTCGAGGCTCTCTGCATCGAGGCCGAGCGCAGCCGCCACCGTGAGGCGGTCTTCCACGGCACGCTGGCCCAGTACGGGCGTCGGAAGCGTCGCGGTGTACCCGTCACCGTCCGCGCGCACCGTCGTCGCGGTCACGCCCATCTCCACCACCAGTGGTTCGTCGCCGAGCACCGCAGCTGCGCACCAGGCCGCCTCCATCGACAAGGGCAACTCTCGCGTCGGAGTGAACACCCGTAGCCGCCGCGAGCAGTCCTCCCGCCGCGGCGCAAGCTCCAGAACCGTCAACGGCGCACCCAGCCGCCGGGCGAGCAACTGCGCGTCCGCCGGATCGATCGACGCCCCGTCCACGTATGCGACCCGCGCGCCCACCCGCGCGCCGCCGCCGCCCACCTCGAACACCCGTACGCGAGCCATTCAGGTCACCAACCTTCCGTAGCGTCGGCCGATTTCACGGAGGCCCTCCTCGAGCGTGACCCGCGGCGTCCAGCCCAGCACCTCTCGAGCCTTGTGCGTGTCAAACGAGCCCGACCGCATCACATACTCGATCGCCGCGCGCGTGAAGGGCGGCGTTGTTCCGGTGATTCGTGCGCCCGCCTCGATGGCTCCCGCGAGCGCCTTTGCGACGGAGCGCGGGAGAGACATCCGCGGCGGTTCGAGGCCCACAGCGTCGGCGAGGCGACCGAAGTACTCGCCCATCGTCTGGTGCAGGTCGCCGTCGGTCAGGATGAACGTCTCGCCCTTCGCCGCAGGGGTCGCAAACACCCGCACGAACGCGTCGATGAGGTTCTCCACGTGGAGGTGCGCGAAGTGCCCGCGGCCACCGTCAATGAGCACCATCTGGTGCTTGCGCATCATCTCGATGGGTCGCAGCACCCACGGGACGCTCCCCACCCCGTACACGTCGCCCGGCCGCACCACCGTCACCGGCGCTCCCTGCGCCTGGAAGCGCCTCGCCACCACCTCGCCTCGCGCCTTCGTCGCCGTATACGGCGGGCCGTCCGTCACGACCCGCGCGCTCTCCGTGGTCAACGCCCCGGCGTTCTGCCCGACGACCACGATCGAACTCACATGAATGGTGTGCGCGATGCCCGCATCGCCGAGCGCCTCGAGCAACCACTGGGTGCCCGTGACGTTGAGCGCCTCGAACTCCTCCGGTGGGCCCCAGTCGCCGACCTTCGCCGCGAGGTGCACCGCGCGGGTGGCGCCGCACAACTCCACAGCGCGGCGGACGGAGGCCCGGTCGCGCAGGTCGCAGGGCGCGAAGGTCACTCCGGCAGGTAAACCCGGAGGCGGAGCGACGTCCGCGGCGACGACCTCGCAGCCTGCGTCGGCGAGGCGTCGGACAAGGTGTGTTCCGATGAAGCCGCCCGCGCCGGTCACGAGGTAGCGGCCAGGGGGCGGTGAAGGAGGCGGAATGCTGGCAACCATGAATAGTGTTGCCAGAGACCTTAGCAGCGGCGACGCCGGTACCGTGAACGCTCGCGCAATCAGTGATCGGAAGGCATCCACGGGTGGCCCATGGTGTCGTCGAGTCGCACCCCGTCGAGCGACGGCGGAATGATGAGCGGGACGTGGCCTTCGTACACCCAGTTTCGCCCACTATTCTCGTACAAATCGCACGCCGAGGGGACTGACGGCACGCACGGTGACGCGACGGCGACGGTTGCGGATGAGGTCAACCGTCAGGGTTGTGGGGGCACCGGGGTGGTGGATCTGCCCTCCCTCTCACCATTCGCGGAGAGACGGTGAAACAAGGGTTCTGGTGGTAGATCAGGGGTTCCGCGCATCCCTGCGACGGACGCACCGAAGAACAACTTGCGCGTTTGCATCGCCGCCGGTCGGCCGACCCGCGACGAAGGCGGTTAACGCCTATGGGGGGTAGTTCGGAGAAGTTCAGACCGAGATGGAGCCCTTGCGAAACTCACTGGAAGCGATCTTCACGTTGACCACCGCGGGCTTGCCCAGATGGTCCGTCGCGTGGAAAGCCCTCTCAAGGGCCGGCCCCAGCTCCGCAGTCGTCTCCACCCATTCGCCATGGCAGCCGAGCGCGCGCGCCACTTCCTCGTAGCGCGTGTACGCGAGCCCCGTCGCCACCGCCCGCTCCTCGCCGAAGAACTCCACCTGCCCTCGGCGAATCTGCGTCCACCCGGCGTCGTTGCCGATCAGGCACATCACCGCGATGCCCTGCCGCGCCATCGCCTCAAGCTCCATCGTGTGCAGCCCAAACGCACCGTCGCCGTAGACCACGATCACTCGCGACTTCGGCCGCGCAAGCTTCGCCGCCATCGCGTACCCAGGGCCCACGCCGAGCGTCCCGAGGGGCCCCGGATCCATCCAGAGACCTGGGCGGCGAACCTTCAAGACGTACGCCGCAGTCGCCACGAAATCGCCGCCATCCCCGATCACGATGGTGTCGTCGTCTACGTACTTGTCCAACTCCGCGCACACCCGCAGAGGGTTCGGCGGATCGCTGTCCAGGACCATCTCCCGGGCCATCCTGGCGCGGCTCGCGTCTTCGCTCACGCGCACCGTGGCGAGCCAGGACGAGTGTTGGTTGGCGGAGTGCGGGAGGGCTTCGGCCAGGGCGCGCAACACGTTGCCCGTGTCGGCCACCAGCCCGACATCGACCCCGCGGTTGTGCCCAATCGTGGTGGCGTCGCGGTCCACCTTGATGACCTTCGTCTCCGGGAGCCACGTCGGGGCGCGGCCGTAATCGACGCGGAAATCGAAGGGAGTTCCGCACATGAGAACCACGTCCGCAGCGCCAAGCGCGGCGCGGCGTGCGCGGGTGAAGAGACAAGGGTGGTCCGGGCGAAGCGATCCGCGGGCCATGCCGTTGACAAATGTCGGCATCGGGAAGCGCTCGAGAAGGTCGAGCAGTGACTGCTGATCGCGGCTCCAGTGGATCTGCCCGCCGATGATGGCCACCGGGCGCTCGGCCCTGGACAAGATCTCCACCGCGCGAGCGAACTCCACCGGGTCGGCCGCGGGCTGCGCTGCGGTGCGGGAGGTCTTCGGATCGGCGAAGTCTTCGACGTCGGCGAAACCCATCAAGATATCCAGCGGCATCTCGAGGTACACCGGCCCCGGAACACCCGAGAGAGCCACGCGAAACGCCGTGGAGATGTACTCCGGCAGGCGGTCCGTGTGGAGCACCCGGTACGACGCCTTCGTGATGCTCTTGATCAACTCCATGTGGTTCATGTCCTGGAGTGATCCGCGGTCGGTGAGCAGGGCCGGGCCTGCGCCGCCGATGCACACCATCGGGACGCCCGCGCGGTAGGCGTTGGCGAGGGCGGTCACCACGTCGGTGACGCCGGGGCCCGCGGTGACGGCCACCACGCCGGGCTGGCCCGTGACGCGCGCCCAGCCGTCCGCAGCGTGGCCGGCGGTCTGCTCGTGCCGCACGTCTACGACCCGGATGCCCACGTCCAGGCAGCCGTCATAGATGTTCTGGATGTGCCCTCCGCAAAGGGTGAAGAGGTGCGTGACCCCTTCGCGGGAAAGAGCCTCTGCCACCAGCCGTCCGCCGTGCGCCATCATCGTGGGATTGATCCTGTGTTGGAGGGAAATCAGGTGGGGAGAGAAGGCATCTGCCGCCGCTCCGAAGGCGCGGACGGTACATCGTCTCTCCGCTGCGCCGACACCCCCTCCGACGACCCGCCGCAACGTCGCCGCGACGGCCGCGAACCTCTTGACGCGCTGCGGTGCGAGGTCTAACGACTGAATGGCGATTCATCGACCCGATGGCGCATCGCGACGACGCCAGTGGCCGCGCGATTTGCTCTTCGTCTCTCGTCACTTTCCATGTCGGAGGTACCTCGTGTCCCAGGCGATCAATCGTTACAAAGCCGACCTTCGCGAGATGAGTTTCGTGCTCTTTGAGCAGTTCCGTGTGCAGGAACTCTCGGGCCGCGCGCCGTATAGCGAGATGGGCGAGGAGGAGACCCGGGAGATTCTCAAGAGCACGTACAAGTTCGCCACCGACGTGCTTGGCCCGCTCAACAGCGTGGGCGACCGGGTGGGCTGTCGCCTCGAGAACGGCCGCGTCATCACCGCGCCCGGCTTCAAGGAGGCCTGGACCCTCCTGCACGAGCAGGGCATCAAGCTGCTCGGCGTGCCGACGGAGTACGGCGGGCTCAACGCGCCGCAGTCCATCGTCGTCGGCGTGGAGGAAATCCTCTCCGGCGCAAACACCGCTTTCAACATGTACCCGGGCCTCGCCTTCGGAGCGGCAGAGCTCATCGGCATGTGCGGCACCGAGGCGCAGAAAGAGCGCTACCTCCAGAAGATCTACGGCGGCACCTGGGGTGGCACGATGTGCCTCACGGAGCCCCAGGCCGGCAGCGATGTCGGCATGGCCACCACCCGCGCGTCGCGCAACGCCGACGGCAGCTTCAGCATCGTCGGGACGAAGATCTACATCTCGTCCGGCGACCAGGACTTCACCGAAAACGTCGTGCACCTCGTGCTCGCGCGCATCGACGGCGCGCCGCCAGGAACCAAGGGGCTGTCGCTCTTCATTGTTCCGCGGCTGCGCATCAACGCCGATGGATCGTCCGGGGAGAGCAACGACGTCGCGGTGACCGCGCTCGAACACAAGATGGGCATCATCGGCTCATCGACGTGCGTGCTCAGCTTCGGCGAAAACGGCAACTGCCAGGGTGAGCTTGTCGGCGGCGTCGAAAACCTCGGCATGCCGCAGATGTTCAAGATGATGAACGGCGCGCGCATCGGCGTCGGGCTGCAAGGCGTGGCGCTCGCGTCGACGGCGTACCTCAACGCCCTCGAGTACGCGAAAGACCGCAAGCAAGGCGCGAGCATCACGCGGTGGAAGGACCCGACGGCTCCGCGCGCATCGATCATCGAGCACGCGGACGTGCGCCGGATGCTGCTGGAGATGAAGGCCAAGGTGGAGGGATCGCGCGCGCTGCTGGTGAAGCTCGCGACGCACGAGGACTGGTCGAGGGTGCTCCACGAGAGCGACCCGGAGAAGGCCGCGTACCACCACGGGCAGGTCGAACTGCTCACGCCGCTCGTGAAGGCCTACAGCTCCGATCAGGCGTTTCGCGTGTGCGAGATCGCGATTCAGACGTACGGCGGCGCGGGCTACACGAAGGATTATCCCGTCGAGCAGTACTGCCGCGACTCGAAGATCTTCTCGATCTACGAGGGCACCAACCACATTCAGGCGATGGACCTCGTGGGCCGAAAGCTGGGACAAAACGGCGGCATGCACACGCAGCAACTGCAACAGGACATCTCGGAGTTCGTGGCGGCAAACCTCGCGCACCCGACGCTCGGCGAGTCCGTGAAGGTGCTCAGCGACGCGCTCGCGGCCCTCGGTGGCTCCGTGATGCTGTTGCTCGGGTGGTTTCAGGGAGGGCAGATCCAGATGGTTCCGCTGGTGGCCAATCGCTTCCTTGAGCTGATGAGCGAGGTGGTCGTCGGGTGGCTGCTGCTCGAAGCCGCGCGCATCGCCGAGGAGAAGCTCCCGGGCATCGCCGAGGGGCACCCCGATCGGGCTTTCTATACAGGCAAGCGCTACGCAGCGATCTTCTTCGCGAAGAACATCCTCCCGGGCGCCATCCACAAAGCCCAGGTGCTCTCGGACAGCGACGCGAGCGCCAACGACATCCCCGACGAGGCCTTCGCCTCGATCTGATCCGACCGTTCCGCGTCGGTATCTCTCCAACAGACCATCAGGGTGAGTGAGTGTGCGGAGCGCGCGCGATGCCCGCGAGCACCGCGTCGAGCACGCCTGGCGCGAGCGGCATCGACGGGTCTGCGTAGCTCGCTTGCGGGAGCGCTGCGACAGGCTCGTGCTTGAGCGGATGGTTCGTCTCCGGCAGCAGCGTGAGGCGCACATCGGGACGCGCCGCGGCGAGCGCCCGCGCGTCGGTGAGCGTGACCTGCATGTCCGTTTCACCATGGATCACCGTCGTCGGCGTGGTCTGCGCGCGCAGCAACCGCACCGGGTCGACCTCCAGGATGCTGCGAAGAAACGGGCGCACCGCAGGCCCGAAGAGTCCGTCGAGCGGAGCCACCACGCCGGGGTCGGTTCCCGCGACGATGGCGGCGATGATCCGGTCGACGTCGGCCATGCGCACGGGTTGTCGTGCGAGTTGTTCGCGCAGCACGACACCGAGCGGACGCCCGGCCGTCGCGAGGAGCAGAAGTCCATCGACGTGCGTGCGTGCGGCGATCTCGAGAGCGATGAGTCCGCCCTCGGAGTGGCCCGCGAGCGTCACCGCGCTAAACCGCCGATCGGCCTGCACCTGCGCGAGCACTGCGGTCGCGTCGTCGATGAAGTCGCCGAGGGTCACCGCGGCGGTGTCGAAGTTTGTTCCGCTCTCGCCGACGCCGCGCTTGTCGAAGCGCACGGAGGCGACGCCGTGCAGGGCGAGACCCTCGGCGAGCATGCGGAAAGCGTCGGTGCGAAGACCGAGGGCGCTGTTGCAGTCGCGGTCCGTCGGGCCTGACCCGGCGACGAGCACCACCACGGGCGTCGGCCCCGTCGCGTCCGCGGGACGCCACAACGAGCCTCGGATGGCGACGCCGCCACGGGACACCTCGAAGGGCTCCTCGGTCACTCCCGCGGGCGCTGCGCGATGCGCAATCCCGGGCCGCCCCGCGCTCGCCAGACGCGCCTCGAGGTGCTGCGCCGGAACCCGCGCGCGGGTCACTTCCCCTTCGGCGGAGACGTCTACGGTGACGTGCAGCGGACCGAGCGCGACCTCGACGACGCGCCCTTCTCCTGCTGCGGGACGCACCGTGACCATGGCGCTCACGGTCGCACCGCGTGAGGGCACGTAGACCTGCACCTCCGTCGGGTTCGTCGCGTCGGGAAACTGCTCGGCCAGGAGCGCGTAGGCCTGCCAGTCGAGGTTCTCGAGGGCGACGGTTCCTGCGGGGAGATCGTGCACCGCGGCCTCGGCGCCCGCGCCGACCACCACGCGCCGCGACGACCGATGCGTCGCGACGGTGAGCGCGTGCCCGCCCACGTCGATGTCGCTGCTGAGCGTGTCGCCGTCGTCGCGCCACGCAAGCCGCGCGATCTCGCGCGTGCCCGCAAAGGTGACCATCGTTCCTGATCTCATCGGGTGGACCACAGTGCCTCCGTCCTGGGTGATGAATGCCCGCGCTCGCTCATCGGATGCGGGGCGCGAATACTGGTGAGCGCCGCATCCGCACAGCACGACCAGGGCTCCCGCGATGCATCGTCGAATCGCCATGAGCTAACTCTCCGCGGCGAACCGTACGCCCAGCGAGCGGGTGCCCCTTCTCGCGATCGTCCGGAGCGCACTCCGATGTCGGGGTCTGCAGACTCCGACGTCGGGGTCTGCAACCTCCGACGTCGGGGTTTTTGCCTCACCGACCCGACGCGCCGTCCGTCGGACGCCGAGATGGACCCAGCCTTCTGTCGCACCCGGCGACGGGGGCGAAGAATGTTTACATCATCAGGTAAGGGAGGGAGGGCGTGACGCCCGCGATCGGCCCTCCGTGGAGGGCCGCGCGATGCGAATCAGTTGGTGTCGAAGGCCGGTGAGGTGGTGCCGGTCACGCTGCCCGCACGGACGCCGATGCGCCCGAGGCTGCCGCTGCCGCCCGCGGCCGAGCCGCAGGTCGCGGTGCCGCCGCCGCCGCCGCTCACCGCGATGCGGTTGGTGTTGATCGCAGCCGCGCCGGACGACTGCAGCCGCACCGCGCCGCCCGCGCCGCCGCCGCCGCCGCCCATGCCGCAGCCGACGCCGCCGCAGGCGTTCTGGTTGCCGTTGGCGCCGAGCACCCCGCGGGTGCTGATGAGCCCGGTGGCCGTCACCGTGATCGTGTTTGCGCGAATGAGCACGATGCCGCCGCCGCTGCCGCCCGCGCCGGGGTTGCCGCCGTCTTCGTCCGCGCCGCCTTCGCCGCCCGCGCCGCCGAAGAGCGCGGAGGTGCGGAGGTTGGCCGTGCCCGCGAGTGTTCCTGCGAGGCCGCCCGGAATCGGGCACGCCTCGGAGCAGATGCCGCAGGTGCCGACGCCGCCGTTCTGGCCCGCCGCGCTGTGGCCGCCGCCCGCGCCGGACGCGTCGTCCTGGCCCGCGCCGCCGCCGCCGCCGCCGCTGGTGTTGGCCGCGATGTTCGCCCCGCCAAGGCCGCCGATGCCTTCGCCCTGGTAGCCACGGCCGCAGTGGTAGGTGCACCCGTGACCGCGGCCGCGGAAGCCGGTGGAGTCCATCGTGATGGAGCCCGCCACGTTGACGTCGCCCGTCGCGTCGAGCGCGAGGATGCCGCCGCTGTTGCCGTCCCAGGCGGGCGCGGTCAGGGTCGTCGAGCCTGGCACCGAGACCGTCGAGCGCTCATCGACGACGATCACCTGCGCACGGCAGGTCGCGTCCGTGCGAAACGTGTTTGCGAGCCCGGTCTGCAGCACCACGGTGGTGCCCGCGACGACGAAAATGCGAGCGTACTCGTAGGTTCCAGCCCCGGTGGTGCACTGCGTCTGGTGCAGGATCACCTCCTGGCCCGCGACGAAGGTGCCCGTCACGTTGCTGAGCGTGAGCACTGGCGAGCCGGCGCTTCCGACCACGCTCGCGCGGATGATGTTGATGGTTGCGGTGCCAGCGACGGTGAGGGGCGTGCTGCCCGTGCCGAAGCCGCAGCGGCCGGCTGCGCAGGTCGATCCGGTGGGGCACACCGTCCCGCACGCGCCGCAGTTGCTGCCGTCGGTTTGCGTGTTGACCTCGCAGCCGTCGCCCACCGTGTTGTTGCAGTTGGCGAAGCCCGTGCCGCACGCCGCGATGCTGCACGCGCTCGCAACGCATGCGCCTGTCGCGTTGGCCGGGGCGCAGCGGCTGCCGCAGCCGCCGCAGTTGTTGAGGTCCGTCGCGAGCGCTGACTCGCAGCCGTCCGTAGAGGTGAGGTTGCAGTCCGCGAAGCCCGCGCCGCAGATGAACCCACACGCCGACGCGCCGCACACCGCGGTGGCGTTGGGGCGCGTGGGGCACGTCACCGAGCACGCTCCGCAGTTCGCAGGATCGCTCGCAGTCGACACGCAGACCGAGCTGCAGGTCGCCTGCCCCACGAGGCACGAGGTGACGCACCCGCCTGCGACGCAGATCTGACCCGACGCGCATGCGCGGGTGCACGACCCGCAGAAGGCGCGGTCGGTCTGGAGGTCGCGGCACGTGCCGGTGCAGTTGGTCTGCCCCGCGGCGCAGGTCGTGACGCACGCGCCGGCGGAGCACACCTGGCCCGCGGAGCAGGTTCGGCCGCACATGCCGCAGTGGGTGTTGTCGTTGCCGAGGGTCACGCACGACCCGCCGCAGTTGGTCTGTCCGGTCGGGCACGACACCACGCAGCCGCCCGCGAGGCACGCCTCGCCGGTGGCGCACGAGCGCCCGCACATCCCGCAGTTGGCGCGGTCGTTGAGCAGGTCACGGCACGAGCCGGTGCAGTCCGAGAGTCCCGTTCCACACGACGTGACGCAGGCCCGCGCGGAGCAGACCTGACCGGGGGCGCACGCCACTCCACAAGCGCCGCAGTGGGCGCGGTCGCTGTCGATGTCCCGGCACGAGCCCAGGCAGTTGGTCAGACCGACGATGCACGACACCACGCACGCGCCGGCGGAGCACACCTGCCCGGCCGCGCAAGCGCCCCCGCAGGTGCCGCAGTTCGCACGGTCGCTCTGGAGGTCGCGGCACGATCCCGCGCAGTCGCTGAGCCCCGGTGTACACGACGTGACGCAGGCGGCGCCGGAGCACACCTGCCCCGCCGCGCAAGCGCGCCCGCAGCCGCCGCAGTTTGCGCGGTCGCTCTGGAGATCGCGGCACGAGCCGGTGCAGTCCGTGAGTCCGCTGAGGCAACTCACGACGCACGCACCGGCGGAGCACACCTGCCCCGCGTCGCACGGCACTCCGCACGCGCCGCAGTTGGCACGATCGGTCTGCAGGTCGCGGCACGTCCCGGTACACACGGCCTGCCCGCCCGGGCACGAGACGACGCACGCGCCCGCGACGCACACCTGTCCGGAAGCACACGCGCGGTCGCACGCGCCGCAGTTGGTGCGATCGGTCTGCAGGTCGCGGCAAGTCCCGGTACACACGGCCTGGCTCGACGGGCACGACACGACGCACGCGCCCGCTACGCACACCTGGCCCGAGCCGCACGCGTTGGCGCACGCGCCGCAGTTGCCGCGGTCGGTCTGGAGGTCGCGGCACGATCCGGAGCACGCGGAGAGGCCCGCGCCGCAGGAGGTCACGCACATCGCGCCGGAGCACACCTGGCCCGACGCGCAGGCGTTGCCGCACATCCCGCAGTGGTCGCGATCGCCCTGGAGGTCACGGCAGGTGCCGCTGCAGTTGTTCTGTCCGCTGGGGCACGAGACGACGCACGCCCCGGCCACGCAGACTTGGCCGCTTGCGCAGAGGTTGCTGCAGAGGCCGCAGTGCGCGCGGTCGGTCTGGAGGTCGCGGCACGATCCGCCGCACTCGACCTGGCCGGTCGGGCACGACACGACGCACGCGCCCGCGGAGCACACCTGACCGGCGCCGCAGACGGCCCCGCATGCGCCACAGTTGGTGCGGTCGTTCTGGAGGTCGCGGCAGGAGCCCGAGCAGTCCGCGGTGCTCGCGGCGCAGGACGTCACGCAGGTCCCTGCGGAGCACACCTGGCCGCTCGCGCAGACGTTGCCGCACGCGCCGCAGTGAGCGCGGTCGGTCTGGATATCCCGGCACGATCCGCCGCAGTTGGAGAGCCCGCTGCCGCAGGAGAGCTGGCACATCCCGGAGGTGCACACCTGCCCGGCGGCGCAGGCGGTCCCACAGGCGCCGCAGTTGGCGCGGTCGTTTTGCAGGTCGCGGCAAGAGCCTGAGCAGTTGGACTGCCCCGATGCGCAGGTGAGTACGCACATCCCTGACGAGCACACCTGCCCTTCGGCGCAGGCGTTTCCGCACTCGCCGCAGTTGCCGCGGTCGGTCTGCAGGTCGCGGCACGAACCGCCGCAGCTGGTGGTGCCGAGGCTGCACGAGAGCACGCACCGGGAGCCGTCACAGACCTGGCCCGACGGGCAGATGTTTCCGCAGACGCCGCAGTTGTTGCGGTCGGTCTGGAGCTCAGCGCAGTAGCCCGGTCCGCCGGCGTCGCCGCCGTCCGAGACACCGGCGTCCACGCTTGTGGTGCAGGGCGTAAATCCGGTCGCGCAGGTGGTGACGCAGCGCGAGGAGTCGCACGTCTGACCAGGGGCGCAGCCGACGCCGCACGCTCCGCAGTTCATCGGATCGCGCCGAGTATCGGAGCAATACGCGCGGCCACCGGCGCTGCAGGTGGTGAGCAGCTCGGCGCAGGACGTCGAGCACATGCCCATGGAGCAGACCTCGCCTGGTCCGCACTGTCGGCCGCAGCCGCCGCAGTGGTTGCGGTCGGTGCCGGGAAGCACGCAGACCGTTCGGGCCCCTGCGTCGCCCGCGTCGCCGCCGCCCTCGGGGCACGCGACCTGCTCGCCGGGACAGAGCGTACGGCACACGCTATCGACGCAGCGCTCGGTGCTGGCGCAGACGGTTCCGCATGCGCCGCAGTTGCCTGGGTCCACGCTCGACGCCACGCACATCCCGTTACAGGCAGTCTGTGCGGGACCGCAGCGTGGGCCATCGGTACTTCCGTCCGTGCTGCCGTCGATTCCGGCGTCGAATCCGGCGTCCATGGTGGCGTCGAGTCCGAGGTCGTTGACGGCGGAGTCCGCGGGTCCTCCGACCACGGAGGCACTCTCGCTGCATCCGAACATGAGAGTGACCCCGAGGAGGAATGCCCCCCAGGGCGCTGCGGAATTTGTAGTGATGGTTCTTGGTCTATTCGTCACGGCCTCTGCTCCTCACGGGAGGGCGTCACCCCCCGGTCTCTCCCTCGACGCATGGGCGTCCCCGACTGCGCGGCGCCGGGAGTGTCTGCCGAGCGCGGGCGCACGTCATCTCTCTCGTGGGGGGGCGCGGGGCGGCTTGCTGTTCCGGGTCAAGGCGCGATACCTAAACCGCAACGTATGGATGCCCCCCGAAAGCGCCTACTCGAGCGGTTGCGCACCGACGCCTGGCGACGGGGAACCTTCCGCCTCGCATCCGGTCGCGACAGCGATTTCTTCATCGACTGCAAGCAGGTGATCCTGACCGCGGAGGGGCATCGCCTCTGTGGAGAGGTGCTCTGCGAGGTCATCCGGTCGGCGGGTCTCGCGGAGAACGTCGATGCCGTGGCAGGGGTTGCGCTGGGCGGCTGTCCGCTGGCGAGCGCCGTCTCGCTGACCTCAGGACTCGGAGCAGCGCCCGGCTGGGATGCCCTTTATGTTCGTAAGGAGCCGAAAAACCACGGTACAGCGCAGCGCATCGAGGGACGCGTATCGCTCTCGGCGGTGTTGCGGGTGGTGCTTCTCGAAGACGTGCTGACCACTGGGGGGTCGTCGCGGATGGCCATCGAGGCGCTGCGTGCGGACGGTCACACGGTGCTCGGCGTGGTCGCGTTGGTGGACCGCTGCGAAGGGGGGCGCGAGGCCCTCGAGGCGATGGGGCTGCGGGTGTTGCCCGTGTTTAGCCGAGCGGATTTCCTGGGTGAGTAAAGTGCTCCGCGGGGCTCTGCTGCTGGGGCTTTTGGTGGCCCCCGGGGCATGTGCATCGCCGCAGGTGAGCCTCCGACAGGGGCCGCGGGTGTACACCGCGGAGAGCTACGATGCAGTGCTGCAGCGCTGGACGCGCGAGGGGCACCAGTACCAGTTGCAGGGGCTCGACGATCGCATCGCGGTGACGGCCACGTACGAGAGCTGGGACTTCCGCTGGGCTTACGTAGTGAGGTATGCGCAGGACTTCCGGCTGACCACCCCGGAGCGCCAGGAACTCCTTCAAAACAGCCTTGAGGCCGCGCAGCAGCAGCATGAGTTCTACGTGGCGCTGTACACGCAGAGCCGCCGCTGGGGCGAGCTCACCCGCCCGACGAGCGCGTGGCGCGTGCTGCTGGTCAACGACCGTCGCGAGGAGGTCGCTCCGGTGGCGATAGAGCCGATCACGCGACCGGGCGCGGTGGAGCGGACGTACTTTCCGTACACCACGGTGTGGCGTCAGGCCTTCCGCATCCGCTTTCCGAAGTACCTGCGCAGCGCGAGCGGCGCAGAGGTCGAGGTCATCGACGACCGGGTGCGCTCGTTCAGCCTTCGCTTCAGCGGCCCCCTCGGCAGCACCGACCTCGTCTGGAACATCATCCCCGGCTGATCGCGCTCCTGCTTTGAGCGTGATCCAAGGCGTGGGAGCATTGTAGCGTCTGCCTTACTCGCCGGAGGTTCCATGCATGTCACCCTGGTCTTGACTCACGAGTGCAACCTCGCTTGTTCGTACTGCTACACGGGCGAGAAGTTTCGCCGCGAGATGGATTGGGCCACCGCTGAGCGCTCGCTCGACCTGCTCTTCGACGCCCCGCGCGAGCAGACCCCCTGGCGCGAAGAGGCACCCCTTGACCTCGGCTTCTTCGGCGGCGAGCCGCTCATCTGCTTCGACCTGATGAACCGTGTCGCCGTCGAGGCCCGCGCCCGCGCCGTGCGTGAAGGACGCCGCCTCCGTCTCGCCGTCACCACCAACGGAACACTCATCACTGCCGAGCGCGCCCGTCGAATGAAGGCGCTCGACATGCAGGTCACGCTCTCCCTCGACGGCTGCCGCGCCGCGCACGAGGCCACGCGGCCGCAGCGGGGCGGGCGTTCGAGCTTCGACGACGTCGTCGCGGGGGCGCAGAACATGCTCGCCGCGGGCCTCGGTCTGCAGATCATCGCGGTGGTCGCGCCGGAGAACGTCCGTTGGCTGGGCGAGAGCGTGCGCTTCCTGGCCGAGCTTGGTGCCTCGGAGATCATCCTCAATCCGGCGTTTGAGTGCGCGTGGAGCGACGCCGACCTCGCGCTCTGGGAGCTCGGTCTGGAGGATTCCGTGCGTGTGTACGCCGCCGCGATTCGCGCGGGTCGGCCCATCGCGATGCCGACGTTTGACAACAAGCTCCTGGCGGCCGCGAAGGGGGGCCTCGCGAGCTGCGACTCTTGCGGCTCGGGCGACCGCGAGATTGCCGTATCGCCGCGGGGCAACCTCTTCCCGTGTGCGCGAATGGTGGGCGAAGACCGCGACGCGGCGCTGGTCATCGGGCACCTCGACACGGGCATCGACCGGGGGAGGGTGTCCCGGATGCTGCGTGGCCCGGCAGATCCGGCGTGCGGCGAGTGCGCGGAGGAGTGGCGCTGCGGGGCGTCGTGCGCGTGCGCCAACCTGGCGGAGACCGGGACTACGCACCTCCCGGGCGGTACTCAGTGCTGGTACGAGCAGGCCACCGCCCGCATCGCCGACGGGGCCGGGCATCAACTCCTGGAGGAGCGTGACCCGACGTTTCTATCGTGGACGTACGGACGCGTTGCGGCCGCGGCGAAGTCGGTGGGGCAGAACCCCTCGCGGGTGGAGCGCAAGCACCGACTGCCGTTGGCGACGTGAGCGCACCGGTGGGGCTTCGTTCAGGGAGTTTCGAAGGACCGGGCGCCGTGCAGGATGGACAGCGCGGCACCCGCAGGGATAACAACCCGACCATGGTACGGCGTAGGTTCTAGTGGCGATGCGGGTCGATGACATCCATCGGCGCAGCGGCTCGCTCGTCGCGGACCGTTATCGCCTGCTGCGGGTCATCGGCGAAGGCGGGATGGGCGCGGTCTTCGAGGCGGAAGACCTCGTCGCCGGCGGCTTACATGTTGCGGTAAAGCTGATCAAACCGGAGTTCATTACCTCGGCGGAGGTGGTCGGGCGATTTCAGCAGGAGGCGCAGACGGTCGCTTCCATCGGGCACCCGAACATCGTGCGAGTGCTCGATGCGGGCAGCGACGACGACGGTCCGTATCTGGTTCTGGAACTGCTTCGCGGCGAGACGCTCTGTGACGTGATGGAGCGGCGTGCGCTGGGGTTTCGTGAAGCCGTGACGATCGCCGTGGGCACGGTCGATGCGCTCCGGGCTGCGCACGAGGTCGGGGTCGTGCATCGCGACATCAAACCCGAGAACATTTTCCTCGAGGGCAGCGGCGACCAGCCCACGGGCGTAAAGCTCCTGGATTTTGGCATCTCGAAGATTCTGTCCGAGCGCGCCGCGGGGGGGCTTACGCGCGTGGGTACTGCCGTCGGGACCCCGGACTACATGTCCCCCGAGCAGGCGGGAGGCGGTCGCGTGGACGGTCGCGCGGACCTCTGGTCGATGGGGGCGGTGCTCTACCAGGCCATCACGCTGCAGACGCCGTTCGACGGGGAGACGTACCAGCAGCTGCTCTCGCGCATCATGCTCTACCCGCACACTCCGCTGCAGCACTACGCCCCGGCTGCCCCGGCTGCCCTCTGCGCGGTGATCGATCGCTCGCTCGCGAAGGAGCCGGGGCAACGGTACGCCAACGCCGGGGAGATGCTCGACGCGCTCAACGCCGTGCTCGCGATGCTGCCGGTCGATGACGCCGTGATCAGTCGCAGCGACGAGGCCACCAGCGTCTACACATTGAACGACGGGGCGACACAGATCCTGCTGGAAGCCATCGCAGTCCCTGCGCGGCCGAACTACCCGAACGCGGTGCCGCCGCCGGTTCCGCCGCCGGTGCGGGCGCGCTCGTCGGTTCCGCCGGTTGCGCCACCGGTGCCTTCTCCTGCTCCGTCGGCCCGGCGGGTTTCGGTGCCGCCGCCACCTCCTTCTTTTGCGCCGATGTTCAGGCCGATCGAGGATGTCGGTGCCACCGTCGTCGATCCCGCCGGGCCCTCGGGCCTGGATCTCTCGGCTCCGTGGTCTCCGTCCTCGCATTCCAATGAGTCGGCGAAGGCTCCGCGACGGTCGTCTCGGCGGGGAGTGGTACTCGTGATGGGGGCCGCGGTGATGCTCGGACTCGTCGCCCTCGCGGCACTGCTGCGCTCAGGTCCCGACACCAACCCTCCCGCAGTCGCGCCGCAGGTCCAGGCCGCCGCGGCGTCCGTGCCGCCGCCGGTGCTGTCGCCGCTACCCGCTGCACCGATCGTCACTCAGCTTCTCTCTCCACCGCGGGCCGTGGTGGTGCCGCACCCCGCGCCCTCTCCGTTCGTCGCACCGTGGACCCATCCTCCCCGGGGGAGCGTGTCCGCTCGCTCGCCGACTCCAGAGCGCCACCACGTCTCTTCGGCCGAGCGCTTGCCCGCCGTGTCGGGGCCGCCGCTCGATTCGCCCGCGATCATGCAGGGTGTCCGGCCGCAGATTCCGGCGATACGTGCGTGCCTCGACGGCGCTCGCGCCAACGTCAGCTTCGCCCTCGACATCGATGTTCGCGGCCACGTGCGCGCGGTGACCCTGATGTCCCCGTCGCCGTCGAGCCCGGCGGGGCGCTGCGTGTCCCAGGTGCTCGCGCACCTGAGCTATCCGAGCGGGCACCCGACGAACAACGCACGGATGTTTCTGACCCCCTAGCGACCGGGTCAGGGCGTGCTGGGCGTCTCGGCCAGTCGGCGCAGCGTATCCACGGCCATTTCGTACTCGTGATAGTGCAGCGTCTCGCTGGAGACGACCTCACGGAGGTCCCGCGTCGTTGCGGCGGTGTCGCCGGTCGCGAGGGCGTTCATGGCGTCGTAGAAGAGCGCCTCGGCGCGCTGGCCGCGGGTGTGCGCCGCAGCGAGCAACTCGTCGCGGGTGGCACGCCCGACAGAGCGCTGCGCGAGCCGGATCGTCCATGGGACGTGGGCTTCATCCGTGGATGCGAAGGCAGTGAGGGCGGTCGTCGCGCCCGCATCGTCGGGGAGGTGTCCCAGACGGGCACTGAGCTGGGACCAGAGCGCGAAATAGATCTGCCAGGCGGGGTCGAGCGTGAGTTGCGCGCGGGCGCGGCGGGAGAGGGTGAGCGCGTCGGCCCAGAGTCCGTGACCGATACAGAATGAGATGGCGTGACCGGCGATGCTTCGGTTTTCGGGGTCGGCGTCGAGGGCCGCGTCGAGGGCGGCGCGGACCTCACTCGTACGCCCGAGGGCTGCGAGGGACACGGCGCGCAGGAGTTGGGCCTCGCCGAGTTCGCGACCCTCCGAGATGCGGGAGAGGGCATCCAGGGATCCGAGGGCTTCACCGAAGATGGCGCGGGCCTCGTCGGGGTGGTGGGTCGAGGCGAGCACCTGAGCGCGGCGCACCGCAAAGCGTGGCCGGAAGGAAGAGTCGCTCTCGGTCGGGCGAAGCGGAAGCGCGAGGCCCCGATCGAGGTACTGCAGTGCGGTCGAACCATCGCCGTGGCGCCAGGCGATTTCAGAGAGAGAGAGGTACGCCTCGCGGGACGAAGGGGTGGCGTGCGTCGCGCGCTCCAGGTGAACGGTCGCTTCCGGGAGGTTGCCCGCGGTAAGTTCGAGTTGCGCGGAGATCTCGGCGAGGTCGGCCTCGGCGATCGGCGGACCCCGGTCGGGGGAGAGCACTCGCCAGCGCTCGAGAAACGACCGAGCGCGCTCGATGGCGCTGCGACCCGGAGTGACGTCGTCGGAGCCCACTTCGCTTTGCAGCCAGCGGTGGGTCTCCATGAGGGCGTCGCGCAGCGAGTCGAGGTCGTTGGGGAGCAGCGCAGCGGCGACCGCGAGGTGTGCGCTCGCGAGGCCGAGGTCGCGATCACGATCAGCGGCCGCGGCGAGGCAGCGCGCGAAGCGAGGGTCCGCGGCGTAGCGCTGGCGGCCGACGCGGCACACGCCCGCAGCAGCGAGGTGATCGACCGATGCGACCTGCCGGCCGAGGTCGTTGAGGGCGTCTGCGCCGCCCTCGCTACGGGCGATGCCGCGGATCGCAGCCGCGAGGCCCGAACTCTCGGCCCCCGCGCCCATTGCGGAGAGCCGCTCGCCCGCCTCGGTCAGCGCACCGACCCGGAGGTAGAGCATCGCGAGGTCGGCCGCCGAGCGCTGCAGACCCGAGCGGAGCTGTCGGACCTCGTCGAAAGAGAGATGCGCCAGCTCGCCGCGGGCGTTACGCGCCTCGGCGGCGGACTCACGGCGGGCGGTGAGGTGCGTCGCGGCCGCGTCGAGCACGTCGCGCGCGGGAATGATCGCCGCCACCTCGCGCTGAATCTCCGCGAGTTCACCCTCGCGCACCCACGGGCGCTGGAAGTCCTGGCGATTGCGCGCACCCCACTCGGTGATGCGATCCCAGGTCGGGCGGGCGTCCGCCGGCGGGTTTTCCAATGCCATCAGGATGCGCGCCGCACCCAGCGCACTGCCCTCCTCGCCGCGCGTCGATGCTGTCGCGAGCAGCGCTCGCGCCGGCGCTTCGAGTTCGCGCGGCAGGCCTCCGTGCGCAAGCTCCTCGGGGGTGTACCGCACCAGCGCGGCCTGCATTCGCTGGATCGCCCGCGCGGTGTCGCCGGACTGGAGTGCATCGAGCGCGCTCGCCGCGAGGAGTCGCGCGACCTGGGTGCGCAGGCCGTGGAGGGCGGCCTCGCCCGCGGGCTGTTCGTCGAGTACGCGCCGGGCGTCGTCGAGGGTGGCAGCGTTGACGGCCGACGGGACGCCGGTCAGCGCGATGGTTGCGCGGTGCGGAGAGCTCGCGCAGGCGCCGACGAGCGACGCGGCGACGCAGAATCCAAGGGAGGTGCGGAGCATGACGCGCATGGAGGATTCAGTGACAGTAGCGTTGCGGACGACACCGTCGCAACCGCCACCGCATCTGCACGCAACGGCGTTTGGGATGTTGCCGTCCGCGCCGACGATGCGATGGTTGGACCGATGAGCCGAGTGCTGCGCAGAGGGCCGTGGAGAAGGTCGGCCGTGGGGGCCTGGGTGCTCGCGGGGTGCTCGTGGGCAGCGACCGCCTGGGCGGACGACGAGGTCGATGTCGCGGTGATTCGCGCGCCCCGGTTGGCACCCGGGGAGACCCGCATCGGGCACGCAGAGATTGAGCGCACCGGTGGTCTCACGCTCGCCGACGCGCTGCGGCCGCAAGCGGACGTAGACACGCTCGGCGGTGGCACCGCGGGCGCTGCGGGGCGCTTGACCCTGAGGGGTTCCACTCCCGACGAGGTGCTGCTCATGGTGGACGGACTACGGCTCTCCTCGCGCTCGAGCGCGGCGACCGTCGGTGGTGCGGACCCCAACCTGATTCCGACCGCGATGGTGCAGCGCCTCGCCATCCTTCGCGGGCCTTCGTCGGCGCTCTATGGTCCCAACGCAGTGGCCGGGGCGATCGAGATCACGACGCGAGCTCCGACGGTTCCGTTGGCGTGGACGGGCAACCTCCAACTGGGGGCATTAGCCTCGAGGTCGGCGGCGTCCGATGGCGGGGATTCTCCATGGTTTCTGGGGTCTCGAGGGCAGTTGTCGGTGGCGTCCAGACAAGGGTCGCGCTTCGCGGCGCTGGGCCTGAGCGGATCGTGGAATCGCGGCTGGATCGCCAACACCAGCGCGCACTTCTTCGACGCGACAATGAAGGTCGGGCGCGTTCTGCCGGGGGGTGGGCTCACGCACGCGTGGGTGAGCACCTTCGACGCGGAGACGGGCGCGCCCGCGTGGGGGAGCCTCTTCGACGCGGACCTCTTTGATGCGGACGACCGGCAGGCGCGGCGTGGCGTGATGGGCGCTGCCCTCGCTCGGGTGGCCCTCTCTCCTCGCGACATGCTCGAGGCCACCGTCGGATCGCGGGTGCAGCGCACGCAGCTTTTCAATCCGGCCGGCGCCGATCTCGATGCCGGTTCTGAGCTCGCGCTCGACGTGCACCAGTCGCGGGAACTCCAGGCACGCATGCGCTGGCAGCGCGCTTCTGGCGGTGCCCTCGGCGCCCTCGAGGTCTCCGCGGAAGCAGGGCACGACGCGCTCGTGACCAACACCCTCGCGCGCTCCGCCGGCCGCGGCGCGCTGGCCGTGCGCGACCGAATCGACCTTGGCCACGACGCAGTGCTCGACCTCGCAGTGCGCACTGACCTCGACGGGCAATACGGTGCGCAGGTCTCGCCGCGCGCCGCGGCGGAGTGGTCCATCGGGTCTCGTCTGCGGGCGTTTGCGGCGGTGGGTCGGGCGTACCGTCCGCCGACCTTCGCGGAGCTTGCGTGGCCGACCATCGCGTACCCCAGCGCGGTCGGTGCCGCGCGCGGCGAGCGAGGCAATGACGGGCTCGCGGTGGAGACCGCATGGGGCGGCGACGTCGCGTTGGTCGGCGGCGTTCCGGAGGGGCGGTGGACCTTCGCAGCGCGCGGGTTTGCGCTGCGCACGGAAGGGCTCATCCGCTGGGCAATTCGCGACGATGGGTTTTGGCAGCCCATCAACGAGCGCGTGGCGTGGCGCGCGGGGGCGAGCGCCGAGGGCACCTGGCGACTGCACCCCAGATGGACACTGCAGGCCTCCGCCACGTGGCAGACCACCCTCGACGAAAACGGCGAAGCGCTCGCGGGCAGGCTGCGCTCGCGGGCCAGTGCGCGGTTGATTCACTTCGAGGCGCTCGGGTGGCGCGCGTGGGCCGAGGCGCTTTGGTTCGATCGCAACGGGACGGACTCCGCGGGCCGCGCGTGGCAGGGCGTCTTCGTCAACGCGCGAGTCGGTCGGCAATTTGCGAGCGGAGTCGGGGTGTTCGCCCTGGCGGAGAACCTGCTGGATCTCCGGTTTGAGTCCGTGCGCGGCGTGCTCACTCCGGGTCGCACGGTGTGGCTCGGCGTCTCCCTGGACGTCGATGAAGACTGAGCCGCGCTACTGAATCGTGCGCGTCGAGCGCAGGTAGCTCACGAGGCGCAAGAGTTCCACGTCGGACATCCGGGTCACCGGAATCGCACGCATGCGAGCGCTCCCGTTGCGAATCAGCGCTCGCATCCGCGCCTCGGGCCATCGCTTGTTGGGTGTTGGTCCGTCGGAGTCACCGTCCGCGTGGCATCGCACGCAGATTCGCTGAAACACAGCGTGGCCCTCTGCCACTGCGCCACCGACCGCGACGGCCGCATGCGCAGTGGGTGTCGGATGGGTCGCGTTCGGAGCCGGGGCGCCAGGATCGACCGTCGGTTCGGGGGGCCCAGCGGCGGGGCTCGCCGACGTGGTTGCGATCGGCGGGGCTGCGTCCGTGCCCTCCGTCGTGGCGGTCGCGGTCGCGGTCGCGGGCGCAGGCTCGGTCGCGGTTGCGGTTGCGGTTGCGGTCGCGGTCGGCGACGGCGCTGGGGTGTTTTGCACCCCGGGCACCGGGGTCGAGGCGCACGAGGCGAGCGTGAGAATCAACGCAGGAGTGAAAAGACATCGCATGGCAGTGGATAGTACTTCGCCGCCGCTCACCCGCCGACCCCGGCGCGGGCGCGCACGCAGCGCATTCCGAGAATCGCGCTGCGTGTCGCGGGCATGTACGCGTCGTCGCGGCTGGCTGCGCGCAGCAGCGTGACGGAGTCGGAGAACCAACTCCCGCCGCGGATCGCGGGATAACCACTCGCGCCGCTCGGGCAGAACGGGTCGGTCTGCGCGCGTCCTCCCCAGCAGTTGGTGTCGGTGTAGGAAGCGAAGGCGTCCGCGGTCCATTCCCAGACGTTGCCTGCGAGGTCGAAGAAGCCCGCGGTGTTGGCGAACTGCGCGACGCGCCGGGTGGCACCGCCGTCGTCGCCGCGGCAGCGAGCCCACTGCGCGCGATCGCAGCCCGCGCTGGGCGAGGCCTCGCCCCAGGGGTAGCCCCGACCGGCGTTGAGGCCCGCAGCGAGGGTGAATCGTGCGGCAAACTCCCACTCCGCCTCGGTGGGCAAGCGCCCGCCGTCCCAGACGCAGAACGCCTGCGCAGTCGGGTGATCGACGCAGTTGATAGGGTGGTAGTCGCGGCCTGCCGCACCCCAGTTGCACGCGCTAGCGGACCCGGGCTCGGTGACCGTACCCGACCATGTGATCACCGCGCCGGGGTACAGGACGACCGGCGGCGGCGCTGGGTGACCGGCGTCCCAGAATCGGCGGAAGCGCGCCACGGTGACCTCCGCGGCGTCCATCGCGAAGGCGCTGACGGTGATCGATCGCTGCACTGGCGAAGCGCGAAAAGATCCGGTGTCGCCCAATGCAAACGGCCCGCCGAGGAGGTTGACGATGCCGCAGCCCGACTCCGAGGCGGAGGGACAACTGCGCTGCGCGGGCGCAATGCAGGTGCCTCGACCATCGCAGGTTCCGCCGGGACAGCGGGTGCCGAAGGCCGCGTTGTCGTTCGCGATGCATCGCGGAACGGACGCGACGCAGCGGTTGATTCCGATGCGACACACGACCCCGGGATCACATGCAGACCCTTCGGGGCAGGGCGGACCGCGGTCGATCGGGATATCCACGGTGATGGTCCCGCGATCGAAACCAACGTCGAAACCGGCGTCGAAACCAGCGTCGAAACCAGCGTCCCTTGCGGGTTGCGTCGCATCCACAGCGGCGTCGAGCGCGCTCGCATCGGCGGCGACATCGCCGGGAGCGGCGTCGTAGGAGTTCTGCAGCACACGCGCGCCGCACCCCAACGGACCGAGCAAGGAGCACAGACCGAGCGCACGAAGGGACAAAAGGGCAGCGGTCACGGCGAGACCGTATACCCCCTTCGCGCGTGACGGGGGATCGATCATCCCGCGCAGCCGTGAGCGCTTTGAACGGCCCGCGGATGCTGATTGGCTGCGTCGGCGTTCACGTCGGGCACCGCCCCAGCCGCTGCGTTGCTTCTCCGCAAAACAATCAGGTATCCCCGGCGCCCGCCATCAGGCACCGCCGATACACCGGCGTATCGCAGGCGGTGCCACGCGATACGCGCCGAGACACCGGCGCCTCGCGGGCGTTGCAACGCGATCACCGCCGAGGCACCGGCGCATCGCGGGCGGTTCCGGGGGCGGTCCCGGGATACGTTGCTGTATCTGCGAACGCCCGCAGGGTCAGTTTGTAGAAGGCGAGTTGGAGGGAAGGCGAAGCGTAAGGACCCGCGTCTCGCAGGGACCCGATGGGCTTCGGTGTCGGTGCATCCGAGGGCGACCGCCAACCACAAGAGCACGGCGCGCAGTTGCGTGCGCGCGGCGATACAAGCGGGAGAGTGCATCGCGGGTGACCCTGTTCTACGGTCCCGCGTATGAAACCACGCGTTCGCGCCCTTTCGGGCATCAAGCCCACGGGGACCCCACACCTGGGCAACTACTTCGGCATGTTGCAGCCCGCAATCGCGCTGCAGGACAGCCACGAGGCGTTCTACTTCGTGGCCGACTACCACGCGCTCACGACGGGTCGGGAAGCTGCCGTGCTGCGGCGCACGAGCCTTGAGATCACCGCGACCTTCCTGGCGCTCGGGCTCGATCCGACCCGCGCGGTGTTCTTCCGGCAGAGCGACGTGCCCGAGGTGGTCGAACTCGCGTGGCACCTCTCGTGTGTCACCGGCGTAGGGCTTTTGATGCGCGCCCACGCGTACAAGGCCGCGGTAGAAAAAGGCGAGGGCGGCTCGCTCTCGAGCGGAACCTTCTTCTACCCAGTGCTCATGGCCGCGGACATCCTGCTGTACGACAGCGGCGTGGTGCCGGTCGGGCGCGATCAGGTGCAGCACATCGAGATGGCGCAAGACATGGCCGGGCACCTCAACGCGCTCTACGGCGACTGCCTCCGTCGCCCGGAGCCGCTGGTGCGGGCAGAGGTCGCGACGATTCCGGGCCTCGACGGGCAGAAGATGTCCAAGAGCTACCAAAACACCATCGAGTTGTTCTTGCCGGAGAAGGCGCTGCGCAAGGTGGTGAAGACCATCAAGACCGACGGCGCCGGTCTCGACGATCCGAAGAACCCCGACACTGACAACGTCTTCGCGCTCTACAAGTTGGTGGCCTCGCCCGCGGAGGTCGAAGACATGGCCGCCCGTTACCGCGCCGGCGGCTTCGGCTACGGCCACGCCAAGGATCGTCTCGCGGACGCCCTGAACGCCCACCTCGCCGCACCTCGCGAGCGCTACCTCGCGTTGCTCGATGACCCGAGCACCCTGGAGGACATTCTCCAGGACGGTGCCCGCCGCGCCCGTTCGGTCGCACGCGTCACCCTCGATCGCGTGCGTGATCGGGTCGGTCTCCCGAAACTCCCGCGCTGAAGCCCTGGCTCCCGGAAGGCCATCGAAATTCACATGCACGCACCTGCTTCACGTCCGATTTCGATTCTCGTCGCTGCGCTCTCGCTGACCTTCGAATCCGCGGTAACGAGCGCCCAGGAGATGCCTCCACCGCCTCCGATGGCGCTACTCGCGCGGTCACCGGAGCGCCCGATGGACACTGGAGTAAACCTCGCGGTACAGCTCCTCCGCGCCCATCGGCCCGAGGATGCGGTGGTGGTGCTCGGGCGAATGGTGCAGGAGCGCGCCGTCGATGTGCGTGGCTACGACCCGGTCGCGGTGCTGCTTCGCCTCGCCAACGGGTGTGCGCGGCCCGGTACGCCTACGGGTGGGGCACTGCCCGCGACCGCCTCTGCGCCTACGGGAGCCACTGGGGATGAGTTGCCTCCGCCGCCCGCGGACGACGTCATCCAGGCGCGGGTGATCGACACCGTGGTTGAGCGTATCGCCCGTGGGGACGAGGTCGGGGCGAGGGCATTTCTTGCGCGGGCGTTCGACGAGGAAGCGTCTGATGGGCCCAACGGAGCGGTGTTTCGGGCGCTGCAACTGATCGTGCGCGTCGTCGTCGGGTCGCCCGTCGCGGGTGTTTCGATGGGGGCGGGGTACACGCTTTCGCCGGGGTCGCAGTTGCTGCCCGACCGGCCTGCCGGAACCATCGAGGGCGTTGAGGTTCTGACACTCTACGCCTCGACGATGACCTATGGGCTCATGCTGGGAACCTGGGCGGGGCTCGCGGCAACGGATGACGGGCGCAACGCGCTTCGGGTGGCGCTACCGCTCACCGGGGTGGCGGCTGGTTTGGTGGGTGCGCTCGTCCTCGACCGCGCGCGGGTGCTGCGGCGAGGTCGCGCGTACGCGTTCAACTCCGGACTCGTACTTGGCACCCTCGCCGGGACCTCCGCGATGATCTACTCAGGCCTTAGTGAGCCCGCGGTCGGGTGGGGCTTCGCGGTCGGGGGTGCGACGCTCGGTATCGGTGCGGCGCTCGGCCTCGCGCACTTCGCCGACGCGCTTCCCGGCGCGGCGAGCTACGTGACCTCCGCGGGTCTCTGGGGGAGCGTGGTTGGCATCGCGATGGCACTTGCGCTCGACGGTGACGCCCTCCGATCACAGAACTCTGCCAGCGGGCTCCTCGTCGGCGAGGGCGTCGGGGTCGTACTGGCTCTTCTCTCCGCCGGCGCGTTGAAGCCGACGCCGGGGCAGACGCGCTGGGCGGACGTCGGAGCGGGCCTCGGGGGGATGCTCGGCGCCTCGCTCGGCGCGGGCTCGGCCTCCACGACGGGCCTCGGCGTCGGTATGGCCATGGGTGTGCTCGGCGGCGGCGCGCTCGCATGGTTTCTGGCGGCGCCCAACGAGAGTGACCGCGCGGCGTACCTCCAGCACAACGCCTCGCGCGACCTCCCGCTGCGCTTCGGCGTGTCGCCGCTGCCCGGGGGCGGGCTGCTGCACGTCGGGCTGTAACGATTGAAGATCAGCCGCGCGTGGTGCGCTCGAGGATGCGTGCGTAGACGTCCGCGCGGCGCAGGCCGAGCGCGCGCGCGACCTCGCGGGAGGCGTCTGCGGGCTTCAGGCCTGCCGCAAGAGCGGCGTCGAGAGCGGCGTCGAGGGAGGCCTGTGGAGAGAGTTCGTCGCCCGCGCCCTGGGCGCTGGCAGGAGCGCCCTCGAGCACGAGAGTGACCTCCCCGCGGACGATCACCGTGCCCGCGACGAGGGCATTGACGAGGCCGCCTAGGGAGTCGCGGACGACGGTCTCGTAGAGCTTGGTAAGCTCGCGGCAGAGGGCCACGCGACGGTCGTCGCCGCAGACTGCGCGCAGCGTGGTGAGGGTGTCGAGGGTGCGGTCGGGCGACTCGTAGATCACCGTCGGCAGCGGGTCACGCGCGGCCGCCATCATCGCCGCTCGCCGCTCGCTCCCATCGCGCGGCAGGAAACCCACGAAGCGGAAGCCCGCCCCGGCGAGCCCGGATACCACCAGCGCTGCGAGCGCCGCGCTCGGACCCGGCAGCGCCACGACGCGCACCCCACGCGCCACCGCGGCCCGCACCAGCGCCGCGCCCGGATCGCTGACCATCGGCGTCCCGGCGTCGCTGACGAGCGCGAAGGTCTGTCCCCCGGCCATGCGGTCGAGCATCTCTTCGCCGCGCGTGCGAACGACGTGGTCGTCGAGGCGCTCAAGCGGTCGCTCGATGTTGTGGGCGTGCAGCAGCGCGCGGGTGCGGCGCGTGTCTTCTGCCAGCACTACGTCGCAGGATCGCAGCGCCGCGAGGGCGCGGAGGGTGATGTCTTCGAGGTTGCCGATGGGGGTCGCGACGACGAGAAGCGAGCCCGCGGGTCCGTCACCCACCGAGGTCTATCGCCTCGCCGAGGTTGCTCTGCAGGTACACGCGGAGCTTGTCCTGCAGGCGCTTCTCGATCTGCCGCACGCGCTCGCGGGAGATGCCGTACCGATCGCCGATCTCCTGCAGGGTCGCGGGCTCGTCGGACATCAGCCGGTCGCGGAAGATCGCGGCCTCTTTGGCGATCAGCGTGGCGCCGAAGGCCTCGAGCTGCTCGCGCACCATGTCGCTGATTTCTGCGCCCGCGAGCATGTCGTCAACGCGGGCGTTGGGCGACGGGAGCAAGTCCAGCCGAGTGGTGGCTCTACCGTCGCTGTCGCCGATGGGCGCATCGAGGGAGAGGTCGGCGCCGGACAGCCGACGATCCATCTCGATGACCTCTTGTTCGGGCACGTCGAGTTGCCGCGACAACTCCGCGGAGGTCGGATCTACCCCGAGGGAGATGAGCCGCTGCTTCTCTTTGTTGAGATTGAAGAACAGTTTTCGCTGCGTCTGCGTGGTGCCCAGCTTCACCAGGCGCCAGTTGTTCAGGATGAAGCGCAGGATGTACGCGCGAATCCACCAGGCTGCGTAGGACGAGAGCTTCACGCCGCGGTACGGGTCGTAGCGCTTTACCGCCTGCATCAGCCCGATGTTTCCCTCCTGGATGAGATCCATGAGGTTGCGATACGCGCGGCGGTACTCGAAGGCGATCTTGACCACCAGCCGCAGGTTGGCGGTCACCATGCGGGCCGCGGCCTTCACGTCTTGTGTCGTCGCGTAGCGCACCGCGAGCTCATGCTCCTCGTCGGGCGTCAGCAGCTTGTGCCGCTGCACCTCCGAGAGATACGCCGTGAACGCGTCGTACCGCTTGAGTCCGCGCTCTTTCGGCGCCTCGAGGCGAACGTCCATGACGCCGTCGTCGTCGCCGATGTCCCCTGCCAGCTCGCCCACGACCGCGTCGTCGCCGTCGTCGTTGGTCTCTAGTTCGCCGTCGTCCGAAGACCGTGCCGGCTTGGTTTCCTCCTCGGTCTCTTCGTTCGGGCGCTGCGGCTTCGGCGCGCGCGGAGCCTTTGCATTCGGTGCCTTACGGCTCGTCGGCCGCGGCGTAGCAGGGGATCCCTGATCGCCCGAGTGGGTCTTCGTCGTCACGTCTCGGCATCCTCGCGGTGAATGGTTTCCAGACCTTACGGGGCTTCGCGAACATCGTCCACGGCAGCAACGTTGGTAAGGGTGCGGTTGGCTAAAGTGGATCAGCCCGTCGTGTCGCGGGTCCCGCGGGCGGTCGGCCGTCCCTCGGCGACGCCGCTCGGCTTCGCGTGGACGCTCTGCGCCACCCGCCGCCACCCCTGCGAGGCATTGGGTCATCGGAAGGCAGAGCGGATTTGCGGCGGCACGGCGGTCGCTCTGCCCGCGGACCCACCGATGGCCGATGGCGGTGGACACGCTCATGCTGGCGCCCGGGATCCCGTCCGCGATGGCGTGCTGCATGGCCTCGTGCGCGATCACTTCGCCGCCTTCGCCGAGCAGATGCACGAGGACGGGCACGCGCTGCTGAGGCATGTCGTCGCAGAGTTCGAGGCGTTTCTTCCGTGTGGGGTGCTCGCGTGCGGGTTCATGCGCACCCGGTGTCCGGGCTGCGGCTTCGGCCGGTTGGTGGCCTTCTCGTGCAAGACCGCCGCGCGCCAGTGCGATCGCATGCTGCTGCTGGTGCCGTATCGGCGGTGGGTGCTCTCGCTGCCGCGGGCGCTGCGGCGCTGCTCAATGCCGTGTCGCGGGGGTTCTTCGAGGAGGTGCGCGGATGGCTGCGGAGCGCAGGCGGTTCTGCCCCGGGCGACTCGCAGTCGAGCGGATGTCGCGCAAGCCGACCGGTGCCACATCGCACGCTCCGATCGGCATCGATGCCCGTCAACGCCATCAGTCGCTCGACCCATGTCGGCAGCGCGCCTTTGCCGCTCGTGGGCGTGTCGTCGGGCGTGAGCGTCGCCGGCTGCGGTGGTGGTGCGATCAACACGCGCGCTCTCTCCAGCGCGGTCGTCGCGTGGCAGGGCGCGAGCAGCTCGTAGTGCCGGATGCGCGTGAAGCCCTTCGGGAGCACGTGATCGACGAATCGCTGGAGAAACTCGACCCCCGACAGCACGCACTCAGGGCCGCCCTTCGTGGCGAAGATCACGCAGCGCTCGTCCATCGAGCGGAGGTGCGCGTACACCTGCTCGGCGCGGTCAACACCCAGTCGCCTCGGTAGAGCGCCGTGCGTAGTTGCCCCTGCTCGCCACCCGGCGACTGCCTTCGGGCGAGAGGCCGCCCGCGCTCACCGCCGCGTGGATGTGGGGATGGAAGCGCAACTCGCGCGTCTACGGTGTGCAACACCATCGTCATGGCGGGAAGCGCGCCGAGTTGTCGCGGGTCGCGGGCCAGTGCAGGCAGCGTCTGCAACGCGGCCTGAAAGAGCATCGCGAAGAACGCCTCGCGGTTGTACCGAACGATCGCCCGCAGCGCTTCGGGCAGCGTGAAGACGGCCTGGAAGCAGCGCGTCGGGAGAACGCGTTTGTGATGGGCTTCGAGCCATCGATGCTGGTCGAGGCTCTGGCACGTCGGGCAGTGCCGGTTGCGGCACGAGTGGTAGACCAACGGCGCATGGCCGCAGGTGTCGCAGGCCGCGAGGTGGCCGCCGAGCGCAGCGGTGCGGCGGCGGGCGAGCGCCACGAGCACCCCATGATTCGCGCGCCTGAGGGGGGAAGTCTCGCGCAGCGCATCCACGAAGAACCGCACGATGTCGCCCGTCTGCACCCGCCTGGCGGTGTAGCTCTGGAGGTACTCGGGAGTAGCTGCGCAGGTACCTGAGAGTAGCTCTGCAGGTGCTCCGGCCGCGGTGGTTTATCGCACCGCGCACCGACGACGCGGCCACGAATATTGGGCGTCCGTCGCGGGTCTTCCTCGCAAGGAGCCACCGCCATGCAAAACCGGACCATGCTCCAGTCGTCACGTTTCAGCCGTCCGCGCACCAACCGCGGCCTCACCGCCCGAGAGGTCCGAGTCATCGGGTCAGAGAGCCGTCCAGTGGGCGCGGGCGGAGCCCTCGACGCGCGTCGTCTGCCCGTGAACTTCGTGGTCTTCGCGTTTCGGCAACCCGTGCGATCCCGTGCCACGGGCAGCGGAGCGAGCGGGATCGACGGTGGGTCATAGCGTGTTGCGACGCCTTTCTGTGGCCCGTCGCGGTGCAACCGTCGCGCCCCGTCACCACCGCAACGGACTATGGGGTTCTGCCATGCGATGCTGTCGCCCTCTCCGATCCGTTTACCCGATGAACTGCAAGATCTGCCGCGCGCCCGCCACGCCCTTCGACGCCGTCGACTTCGCGAAGAACTGCTGCGAGCCCGCCGGGCTCGTGCTGCCCCGCACCGGTCGTACGGTCACGTACTACCGCTGCGGCGCGTGCGGCTTCATCTTCACGACCTTCTGCGACGCTTTCACCCACGAGGATTTCGCGCGCGAGATCTACAACGACGACTACGCGCGAGTCGATCCGCTGTACCGGTCGATTCGCCCGGAGAGCAACGCGCGGCTGCTGCGCGAGGTACTCGACGGCGCCTGCGACCTCGGTGCGCGCCCCAGGGTGCTCGACTACGGCGCGGGCTCCGGCTTGGTCGCCCGTCGGCTCGACGACCGCGCCGCGGTACGGGGCTACGACCCCTTCTCCGCGGGCCACGCGGCGCCGCCCGCGGGGTGCTTCGCGCTGGTGTTCTGCGCCGAGGTGGTCGAGCACGTCACCGACCCCCTCGCGACCTTCGCGGAGATGCGCGAGCTGCTCGCGCCCGGTGGGGTGATGCTCTTCTCGACGATGGTGCCGCCGGCCGACATCGAGGAGGTACGCGCGTCGTGGTGGTACCTCAGCCCACGCAACGGCCACGTCAGCATCTACACGCACCGCGCGCTCGAGTTCGCCTGCGCGCGGGCCGACCTGCGTTACACCGCGCTCAGCGCCGAGTGGCACCTCACCGAGCACCGCGACGCACCCTGCGCCTCGCTCGACCGCACCGCCCTCGGCGCCATCATCGACCGACTCCCCACCGGCTTCATCGTGGTGCCCTGACCTCGCGCAGACCTCACCCCTGGCTTGCGCAGCCGCGCCTGCGCGCCCGCACGCTGATCGCAGCTCGGGTCAGAATCCGCTGTCAGCGGGCCTGAGGCACGAGGCCGCCGAGGTGCGCCAGTAGGGGCACCCGTCGGCGCCCATCATGCGCGTGACGCCCGTCGGAGCCGCGTCGCAGATGCGCTGGCAGCTGCCCGTAAGGGCGTCGCGCGCGCCGGTCTGAAAGCAGTCGCACGAGGGCGTCTCCATCGGACAGCACAGGGGTGCGGCGTCGGGCTGCACCGCGGCCTCTGGCGCGTCGAACACGTCGCTCGCCGCGAATACGTCGGCCCCCCCGCTGTCGGCGGGCCCATCCGAAGGCCCCGACGGCGTGCAAGCCATGAGGAGCAGGACAAAAGAAAGCGTTCGCATCATGTTCATTGCCTCCAACCTATGGGTGCGACCACCGACACGCCACCGTCAAGAAAATCGCTTCGAGCGATTCTCCGCCCGGCGGGTGCCCCTGCCCCCCGACAACCCCGACTCCAGGCCCATCGAGCTCCGTGAGACTGACGCCGCCGACGTGCGGGCGGTCGCCGAGTTCGTCGAGGTGCTCACGACGTAGAAGCCTCTTTCCACGCGCGTCGAGAAACCCCTATGACCGGGCGATGATCGACGAGCTTGCCCCTCCCACGACCGATGACTTCCTGGTGGCCTCGCACGTCGAGCCCGATGGCGATGGCCGCTACCTCGCTTCCGTTCCTGATGGCTGGCAGCAGGGCCGCGGCGCCTTCGGTGGCCTCGTCCTCGGAACGCTCGCCCGCGCGATGCTCCATGCCGAGCCCGAGGCCGACCGCACGCTGCGCTCGCTAAGCGCCGAGATCGTCGGCCCTGTTAAGCCCGGGGCCGCGGAGATCACGGTGAAGGCTCTGCGTCGTGGCAACGGCGTGTCGAGTTGGGACGCCTGGCTCGCGCAAAACGGCGAGGTGCTCGCCCACGCGAGCGCCGTCATGGGGAAGTCGCGCACCACCGAGCGCGACGGAACCACCCTCGCTGCACCCGCATCGACGACAGCCTGGACCGAGGTGGACGTGATTCCGGTGCGCCCGCCGATGGGGCCGCACTTCGCGCGGATGTTCGAGTTTCGCACGACGGGTCCGTGGCCCTTCAGCGGTGCTTCGAAGCCGGGGGCCGAGGGCTGGGTGCGGCTCGCGAAGACCGTGGCGTTGGGGGTTCCCGAGGTCATCGGTCTGATGGACGCCTACTGGCCCGCCCACTTCGCCATGGAGACCGCCCCCCGCCCGATGGCGACGGTGTCGTTTACGCTGCAACTGCTCGCCGACCCGGCGATGCTCGACCCGGCCGAACCGCTGTTCTGCCGCTCGTCGGCGCCCGCCGCCCACGAGGGCTTCGTCGCGGAGTTTCGCGAACTCTGGACCGCCCGCGGAACCCTCGTCGCCCTCAACCAGCAGACCTTCGTCATCATCAAGTAATGCCCTCATATCCCTGAAGCGCGGGGATGGTTGGTGCCGTTGCTCGCGGTGCCGCAGGTGACGCACTACGTGCTCGACGGGTTCATCTGGCGGAGGCGCGAGAGCCCGGAGGTGGAGTCGATGGTCACCGCCACGCGGTGAACACCTGAAGCAGCGCGATGTGGCTCATCAGGTCGCCGGCCGGATTGTTCGGTCGCCGTACGAACTGGTTGAGGTACCCCAGCTCCAGCCGCAGCACCCCGGGGATGAACTGGTAGCCCATGCCGAGGAAGGCGCGGTTCTGATCGAAGCCTGTGTAGGCCCACTGCGCGGTGCGCGTCGCAGCTCCGGTCGCGTCGACGCCAGACGGTTCGCCGCCGCTGTTGGCGAGGTGCACGAAAACCTCGTCCCACGCGATGACGGACAGCTTCCGGTCAGCCGTGACGGGGAGCAGCGCCCGCACCATCTGCCGCGCCCGCAGCCCGACCTCGACGCCCGCGTCGGGGTGACGGAGTCGTTGCTCGACGCGCGTGCGGAGCTGGAGCACGAAGCCCGACGGCGCGTGGTTGTACTGGTACTGAATCACCTGATAGATGCGGTGTTCGTCGACAAAGCCTTCGAGGCCAGGGCCCCGCCAGAACGGCGTCCACGCGTAGCCGACCCCCGCGAAAAGCCGCGGGGTGAACCACCACACCAGCGCCTGCCGGACGAGCACCTGCTGCGGCGTGAAGTCGTCCCACACCCGGTATTGCACGTCGCCCACGACGCCGAGCCGCCCGGCCAGCGGGCCCTGGTAGTTGAAGGCCACCCACGCCTGGGACTGTTGCGTGAGCGACGGGCGCTCCTGGGCGCCAGCTTCGCGCGGGAGAGACGCGACGAGGGCGACGAAGGCCAGCGCGGTCAGACGTCGTGGAGTGGTGTTCATCGGGGCCGAGACATGACCCGGAGCGCTCATCGAAACAATACTGATCTCGGCAGTCCGGTTCGGAGGGAGTGGCGGCCGGGATCACAACCGGCCGTCCCTTACCCCTTTCAAGATCCGCGATGCGAAGTTCCCCTTGGTTTGCGCTGTCGAGAGCAACCGCTCACCGCGCTGGAGAGGCCTCGCTGGGAGTTTCGGTAACTGCCGCGGATTCGTGCCAGAGCGGCTGGGGTGTTCGATCGCTTGTTGCCTCAGGGCGTGGTGGTGCAGAGCACCAGGGCCCAGCCGCGGAAGGTGCCGACGTCGTCCCCGCTGTCATCGACGACGCCGAGGCGCCAGGCTCCGCTCGCTGGCGTGCCGTTGAGCGTCTCCAGGGTGCTCTCGGGCGAGAAGCAGCCGCTAAAGGGAGCCAGGTCAACGCCGCCGACGATCGTGCTCGCACAGGTCGAGTCAAGCACCGTCCGGGTGTAGTTGTCACCCTCTTCGCCGTTGTCGCTCGAGAGGTTGAGGGCGACCCCTGCGCCCGGAGGCGTCAGGCTGATGTCGAGGTCTGAGTCCCAAGGGTGCGTGATGTCGAACACCACCGCCACCCGCCGGATCGTGCCGAGCCCCGGCGGGAGGGTGATGGTGCTGCTGATCCCAGCAGGGGTGGCGTCGGGGATCGAGATCGGCGCACCGGTGGACTCGACGATCCAGCGCGACTGCCCCGCCGGGCAGGCCGGGAAATAGCTCGGGATCCTGCAGTCGGAGTCGGTCGCGTCGGTCTGGCCGTCGCCGTCGTTGTCGATCGTGTCGGTGCAGAGAAGCTCCAGCGCGACGCATACGCTCGGGCTTCCCGAGCAGGCGCGGTCCGCCTCGACCTGGCAGAGCGCCGAGCAGCCGTCGCCTGCGGTGCGGTTGCCGTCGTCGCAGGACTCGCCCGCGGTGGCGAGGCCGTCGCCGCAGCCGACGAAGCGGCACACACCGCTGCTGCATGTTCTTCCGGCCAGACACACCGTGCCACAGGTGCCGCAGGAGGTGTCGCTCGTGAGGTTGGACTCGCAGCCGTCGAGGGGGCTCATGTTGCAGTCGTCGAAGCCCGCGGCGCAGGTCCCGCGTACGCAGACGCCCATCGCGCAGGTGGCGGCCGCGTTGAGGAAGGAGCAGGTGACGCCGCAACCGCCGCAGTTGTTCACGTCCGAGGCCCGCACGGCTGTTTCGCAGCCGTTGGCGGCCATGCGGTCGCAGTTGTCGAAGCCCGGCAAACACCCGGCTGAGCAGGCACCGGCGACACATGCGCCGAAGGTGTTGGCCGCCGTCGTGGAACACACGGTGCCGCAGGCGTTGCAGTTCGCGGGATCGAAGGTGGTGTTGGTGCACACGCCCGCGCAGAGGGTGAGCCCCGCGCCGCAGGAGGCTTCGCAAGCGCCCATGGAACACACTTGTCCGCTTGGGCAGGTCGCCGTTGCGCCCGTACACGCGCCACAGTGCTCACGGTCGTTGCCGAGGTTGACCTCGCAGCCGTTGGCGGGGTTCAGGTCGCAGTCTGAGAAGCCTATGGCGCAGGTGCCCATGGCGCACACGCCCATTGCGCAGGTGGCGGCGGCGTTGGCGAAGCTGCAGCGGACATTGCACCCGCCGCAGTTGTTCACGTCCGTAGCGCGCAGGGCGGTCTCGCAGCCCGTAGACGCCATGCCGTCGCAGTCGTCGAAGCCCGCGACGCAAGCCGCTTCGCATAGGCCTGCCACGCAAGCCGCGATCGCGTTGGCGGGCCTGGCGCACGCGCCGCCGCAGCCGCCGCAGTGGGCGAGGTCCGTCGCGATCGTGACGCACGCGCCCGCGCAGTTCGTGAGCCCTGCGGCGCAGGAGGTGCTGCAAGTGCCCATGGAACAGACCTGTCCGGCCGGGCAGGCGTTGCCGCAGAGGCCGCAGTTCGCCACGTCGGACTGCAGGTCGCGACACGTTTCGTCGCACACGGTCTGCGTCGCTACGCAGCTGACCGCGCAGGAACCCATCACGCACGCTCGTCCGCTCGCGCAAGTGTTGCCGCAGGCGCCGCAGTGGGCACGGTCGGACTGCAGGTCATGGCAGCCGTCGGCGCAGAGCGTCTGCGAGGCCACGCAGCTGACCTGACAGCTTCGATCCACGCAGACGTTGCCCGCCGGACACGCGGTGCCGCAGACACCGCAGTTGGTACGATCGGTCGCAAGGTCGGCGCAGTACCTCGCGCCTCCCGCGTCGTCGCCCGCGTCACCCAGGCCGCCGCAGGTCGCGAGGAGAGCGCCGCAAGAGACCGCGCAGGCACCCATCGCGCAGACCAGCCCCGGCGCGCAGACGTTGCCGCAGGCGCCGCAGTTGGCGTTGTCGGTCGCGGCGCGCACGCAGAAATTGTCACAGCGAAGCTCTCCCGTAGTGCATACGATCGGCCGATCGGCCGCGACGTCGAGGGGCGCGGCATCGGGGCCGAGGTCCATCGAAACGCCCAGGTCGCTCGCGGCATCCGCACCGCCCAATACGGGCACGCCGTCGCAGCCGCTGAGGCCCGCGAGCGCCATGAACAACGTTGCAAAGACCGATATTTTCCAGTGATACCCATGAAGCAATTCTCCTTCTTGGCGATGCGTCGCCGGAATCGCGGACGCGTCCCTGGCAGAGGAGAACTAGCGATGCAAAACCCCAACTCTTCTTGCACGAATCCGCGAGAGTTCACCGTCCAACATGCAGATTTCCCTTGGTTTGCGTCGTCGAGAGCACCCGCTCACCGCGCGGGAGCAGCCTCGCTGGCGGCCGGAGCGCCTATGACCGCTATCCAGCGATCCCATTGCGGCAGCACGTTTCTGCGGACCCGCGACGGTTTCCGGGTCTGTGTCTTCGAGGGGTTACGATCGTCCCCCGGAACTCCTGCGAGGCGGGCTCCCGGATCGCTCGAACGACGTACCATTGGCCTTCGTGGTGAAAGGCCCAACAACCAATGCTCGCGGTGAGGAAGTATCGTGATGCTGAGCGTGCGTTGACCTTGTGGCCGCGATGTTCGGGCGTTGTGATGCTGTCAGTGATCGCGCTTTTCGGCTGCCCGCAGAACGCGCTGCGCCCCGCCGTGAACGGCGCTGCTCCGCGGGCATCAGACGCGACGACCGACAACGGATCCGACAGCGGACCTGCCGATGATCGACCGGTTCTGCTCGACCGCCCGGTTCTCGAAGACGTTTCCTGCGGGCTCATGGGAGAGCCGTGCTGCGACCTCGATGGGGCTGCGACATGCGTGTCTGGCGTGTGTGCTGCGGACAGGTGTCGCCCTGTTCCCGAGGGCGTCGCCTGCGGCCTCATCGGCCTTGCGTGTTGCGAGGCCGACGCGGCCATGTCCTGCATGTCTGGGGTGTGCTCCGGGGGACTGTGCTCGCGGGCCAACGGTGACTGTGGGCGCCTGGGCCTGGCCTGCTGCGGCGGGACGACTTGCTTGTTCGGCCTCGACTGCGCGGTGGGCCGCTGTGTGTTCGGGGTCGGCTGCGGGGGCAACGGCGCGCCCTGCTGCGATGCTGGTGAGGTGTGTGGAATGGGCCTCGCCTGCAACGCCGCGGGCGAGTGCGAGGCGCGGCCCGAGGACTGCGGTCGCCTGGGGCAACGCTGCTGCGATCCGCCGACGCTCTGCGCGAGGCGCTTCTCGTGCGACGCGGGATTCTGCAGCGCGCCGTAATGCTCAGCGAGGCCCGCGTGCGCAGCGAAACCCGCTGATGTGGTTGTGCGGCGAAGGCGCGCGATAGTCGTTGTAACGGTAGGCTGAGCGGAGGGGCTCGGGAGTCATCATGTTGTATGAGCCACCGCGGAGCACGTGGTTGACGCCTGCAGGAGGTCCCGACGGGTCGACGATCGCTGCGCCGCCCGGAGAGGGATAGAGTCCATACCAGTCTCGCGTCCACTCCCACACATTGCCCGCGAGGTCTGACACGCCAAAGGGAGAGTCTCCGCCAGGAAACGACTGCACCGGACAGGTCGATGTTCGAGTTGGCACTCCCCAACAGAGCTGCGACCCGGGCGCGCTGTTTCCCCACGGAAACGACCGACCGTCAGAGCCTCGCGCAGCGAACTCCCACTGCGCCTCGGTCGGCAGATCGATACCGCGCCACTGGCAGTACGCGTGCGCTTGATTCCAGTCGACGCAATTCATGGGGTGCTGATCGCGCCCGGGCATACCTTCGTTGCAGAAATTGCCGACGTTGGGTGCGGTACATCCCTCGGCGGTGCACATGTGATAAGCGGCGAGAGTCACCTCGGTCAGATCGATGCAATAGGGGCTTAATCGAACTGGATGGACCGGTTCGGCAATGCCAGGTTGGCCCATATCGAAGGTTCCGCCTGGGATGCTTCTCATCCCCGGAGGACACCCCAGAGATGAGTCTGCCCCGACATCGCTCCCCACGATGGCGACGTCGTCAGGCGCGGCGGCGATGTCCCCCATGGAAGGGACTTCGCTTCTCTCGGCGGTGCCGTCGCCCCCGACGAGCCCATCGGCTGCACGAACTGCCCCATCACGAGCGACCTCACCGGCGTTCACGCAACCGGCCCCGGTCGCGAGCAGGTACACGCTCAGCGCCAATGAGCGTGCCCGCCCTCCACGACTTGCGACCCGCAACATCTCGCCATCGTAACATCGCGCTACCAATGAGCACCAACGCACCTCGAACGGTGCGGTCTCTCCGGAGTGCCGTTCGAACGAAGTGCGAGAGAAATACAGACTCGTGTCGGGAGGGCTGGGGCCTTGGATCGCTATCCCCTAGAGTATGAAGCGATGAAGACCGCCGCGGGCTTGCTGGCGCTTGCACTCGCCGCAACGCACTCTGGGTGCAAGGACCGCGCGTGCGGCAACACCGACGTCTCCGGCGTGATCGCCGTCGAGCGCGAGTATCGCGGCTCGGCCTCGGCCTTCCTTGCGGTGGGCGACTGCAGCGGCGACGGGCGGCCCGATGTGATCAATAGCCCGCAGATCTTCGTCGCGCGGGCCGACGGGAGCTTCGAGGCGCGGCCCGTGGGCTTCACGGTGCCGCCCGGGACAACGGTCGCCACGCTCGTCGACCTCGACGTCGATGGGGTGAGCGACCTCGTGCTGGCCGGTCGCACCGTCGACTGGCGGCGCGGGCGCGGCGACTGCCGGTTCGACGGCGGCGGTGAGCTCGCGGCGCCGACGCGGGGCCAGGCCTCGCAGGTGGCCGCGACGGACATCGACCTCGACGGGCTCACTGACCTCGCGGTGTCGTACGTCGAGCGCGCGGCCTCGCCCATCGTGCTGCTCACCGCGCGCGGTGACGGAACCTTCCTTGACCGCACGCCCGCGTTCGCGCCCCGCGCGGCGTCGGATCCGTACCTCGGCTACGGAACCTACTTTGACGACGTCGACGGCGACGGCGCGCGCGACCTCTTCGTCGTCGCCGACTTCGACCACGGCTGGATGGGCTGGGGCCGCCGCGCTGACGAGCCCGCATTCGACCGCGACGCGCGCCTCACGGAACTCTTCGCGACGTCGCAGCCGATGAGCCTGTGCCCCCTCGACGCCGACCGCGACGGTCGCATCGACTACTTCATCAGCGGGGTCACCGACGCCAACCTGCTGCTGCACGCCACTGGGCGCCGCGACCTCGCGCCCGACCCGGACGCGGCGCCGGTCACTTCGCGCGACACCGACTTCGCCTGGGGCTGCGCCGCCCTCGACGCCGACCTCGACGGCTGGAGCGACCTCCTCGTGCTCTCCCTCGGCGGCGCGATGGCCTCCTCCGCCCCCGCGACGCTCTACCTCAACCGGCGCGACGGGCAGTTCGGGTGCGTGGGCCCTGCGGTGCTCGACGCGACCATGAACGCCCAGCGCGTGGTGTGCGCGGACTTCGACCTCGACGGGCAGCCCGACTGCGTCGCGAGCGACCGCGACGCGCGCTCCCTCGTGGTGCTGCGCGACCGGCTCACGGCGCGCGGGCACTGGGTCGGCCTGCGGCTCCGCGGCACCGTGTCGTCGCCCGAAGCGTCCGGCGCGCGGGTGAGCCTCGACGGCGCGTCGCCGCCGCTCGTGGTCGTCGCGGGCGGCCAGTCGCCCATCGGCGGCGAGCACGACCGCGGCGTGGTGCTCGCGGTGGGCGCACTCGACCGCGCGGACGTCACCGTCACCTGGCCGAGCGGCGTGCGGCAGTCGCTGCGGTCGCTCCCGACGGGGGCATACGCAGCTGTCGAAGAGCCGAGGGTGCTCACCGTCGCGCCGCGCGTGGCGCCCGCCGACGGCACCGCCCGCGTCGAGGTGGTGGTCGACGCCGCCGCGGCCGGTGCGCTCGCCGCGACGATCGGGTGCAGCGGGGCGTGCGCGTGGGAGGGGCCCGCGACGACCGACGCCACGGGGAGAACTCACCGTTGGTTGGTGGCGCCGACGACGCCGGGCAGCGTGCGGGTGGAGGTGGCGCTCGACGGCGTCGCGCTGGCCGTGCGCCCGCGCGTGCGCTTCGGCCCGTAGCGGTCACTCCCGCGAGGGTGCGATCGACCGCTGCGCAGACGCTGCTTGCACTGGCCCGCGACCCGCGACGACTCGGCGCGCTTACCGCCATCACGAGGGTGTTGCACACCGTAGACGCGCGAACTGCTCTTCCATCCCCACATCCACGCGGTGGTGAGCGCGGGCGGCCTCTCGCCCAACGGCGCGCACTGGGTGGCGAGCAGGGGCAACTACGCACGGCGCTCCACCGAAGCGAATGTGTGTTGGCCGCGCCGAGCAGGTGTACGCGTACCTCTGCACGATGGACGAGCGCGGCATGACCTTCGCCACGAAGGGCGGCATGAACGCTCTCGGGGGTCGAGTTTCTTAGGCGATTCGTCCATCAAGTGCTCCCGAAGGGCTGCTCGCGCCCTGCCACGCGACGACCACGCTGGAGAGAACGCGTGTGTTGATTGCGCCACCGCAGCCGACGACGCCCGCCGCGGCGACGCTCGCGCCCGACGACACGCCCACGAGCGGAAAGGGCGCGCCGCCGACATGGGTCGAGCGACTGATGGCGCTGACGGGTATCGATGCCGATCGGTGCGTGCGATGTGGCACCGGTCGGCTGACGCGACATCCGCTCGACGAACGACCGACGTCGTCTTCATGGGACACCTCGTGAGGGCGCGCGTACGACCCACCGGGACACCCTCTGGCGCTCGCGTGCGAGGCGCTCGTTGCAGGGGTGCGTGCGCCGCGTGCGCCGATGCCGCCAACAGGCAGCGCGCCGCATCTCGGGTCACCAAACGGAGCCCTCACGAGGTCGCACCGACAGGTCGCGGTCGATGGCGGCGCGGCCCACTGCACCGCTGCGGGTGCACCGGTCGATCGAGGGCCAACCCTGTTCCCGCATCGACGACGGACGGCCACTCGGAGGCTCCGCGGCTTTGTTCAACCGCGCCCCGGCGAAGCGCCCGAGGCCGGGTGGTTGACTGCGACTCGCCCGCGGTGGCGCTTCGCCAAACCGCTATCTTTTTCGGTCACTGGAGCGGATGCGTGCCAGAAGGGACAGGGGCGTTGGAGCGCTTATCCCCCGCCGCCAACTGCCTGCTCTGGCCGACCGGAAGAGCCAATCCGCTGCGAAACGGTTCGCCCGCGCGCTGACCGACTCCCGCGTTCGTCTCTCCGACCGATCGAAGTCGCCAATCGTTCAGCTTGATGAACGGGATGGCCATCCCACACACTTACCCTCCGCTGATTCGCGGCGCGGCTGCGCCAGGCGACGTTCAACCGACTTCGGAGGTCACTGCATGAGTCCCATCGCAAAGGGCAGAGGCGGGCTGCGCATCCAGCCCGCATCAAGCTCGCGTTCATTCGCGGCGAGCATCGCGCTCGGCACCGCCGTCGCTCTCGCCGTCGCATTCACCGGCGGCTGCGCGCAGGAGCGCGATCCGATCAACCGGGTGCAGCCTGACTATCTCGACAAGTCGATGGTGGTGCCGGTGCAGTACGCGGTGCTGTCGCGCGGGGCGATGCCCGGCTCATTGACCGCGGACGATCTTCGTCGCGAGGCGCAGTGGTTTCATCAGGTGACCATCATCGACAAACCGCCCACGACGGGCGGCAGCGGCATCTCGTCGTACACTCAGGTCGAGCGCATCTACTGGGAGGTCACCGAGAACATGCTCATCGCGCGGCAGGCTTACGACCGCCTGCACGACGGCCAGGGCGTCGCCGGCCGACCGCCCGTGAGCAACAACCCGCGACAGTCGGAGATCGTCGCCGCGTACGCGGTCTCAAGTCACTTCGACATCCGACGCGACTACAACGCGACGACCGGCGAAGAGATCAACGTCGTCGTCGAGAACAGCGCCGATCGCCCATGGTACCGGCGCCAGTACATGCGCATCGACTGGTCGCGCAACCTCGTCGGATCGTTCAGCCCCCTGGCTGGGCTCTCCGGAACGATCCCCGCGGAGCCGGTCACCTTCGCCAACACGCCCGACGATCCCAACCGTCCGGTGTTCGAGTACGGCCCGCTCGGTGGGCAGGCGCGCGCGCTGCGCTACTTCGACGTCACCAACCGGATGATCCTGCACCCTGAGCAGACCTACCTCGCGGGCCTCGGCAACATCCAGGCGTGCCTGCTGTTCGATCGCGCGACGCAGAGCTGTCAGCCCGCCGACGTGACCATGCGGGTCTCGTTCATGCGAGTCGACCCCCAGCGCGACTACCAGCCGCTCGCCCTCGACGGCCGCCGCATGGACCGCTTCGGCTTCTTCGAGAACCGGCGCACGGGCTACAACGAACGCCTCGGCGGCCCCGGGCAGTACGACACCCGGCACTTCGCCGAACGGCACAACCTCTGGGTGCAGCACCACGCGCCCACCCCCGCCGGAACCCTCGACCACAAGGTCGGCGACGTCGCCTGTCGCGTCGACGCCGAGTGCGTCAGCCAGTCGTTGACGGCGAAGTGCGACGGCTCGACCCGCACCTGCGGCGAGATCTACCGCCGTTGCGTACCCACCAGCCGAACGACCGACGCCGCCGATCTCCAGCGCCAGGCCGACGCGCAGTGCGCCGCGGTGGGCGCCGGGTCTTCGTGTGACACCGAGATCGCGTACACCCGCGACGACCGCTCGGGGCTGTGCCTGCTTCCGTATCGGCAGCGCCAGGTGCGCCCGATCGCGTACCACCTCTCGGAGAGCTACCCCGAGCGCATCATGCCGGTGACCATCGCCGTCGCCGCGGAGTGGAACAACGTCTTCAGCGAAGCCGTCCGTGAGGCGCGCTACCGTGAGTGCCTGCTCGATCCGGCGGGAGGTGGCCCGGCGGGCTGCGAGTCGTGGCGCGACCTGACCCGCGCCGACAACCCCCGGGTACGCGACGCCCGCGCCGTCTGGGTCGCGTGTCACAACCCCGTATGGGGGACCAACGCCAACCTTCCGGGAGTCCACAGTGCCGCGGAGATGGCCGCCGCCCAGGCGTCCGGCTGGGACACCGACGCCTGCGGGGCGCAGGGCACCGTCGCGCGCCTCGGCGACATTCGCTACAGCATGATCGCCTCGGTGAACCAATACGACGCCAACGGCCCGTGGGGGCTCGCGGGCATCAGCGGCGACCCGGAGACCGGCGAGGTGATCTCGGGCCGCGGCGCCGTGTGGCAGACCGTGACCGACACGCAGGCTTCGTTCGCCACGGACATGGTGCGCATCCTCAACCGCGAGGTGAGCGCCGAGCGGTTCGCGCAAGGGCAGACCGTCCTCGACTCGTACGACTACATTCGCGCTAGCGGCGGCCGCGAGGAGCGCACCGGACGCAACGTCCCCAACCAGCCGCGCCCCGTGCACCGCGACGTCTCGACGCGCACCGAGCTCGACACGCTTCTGCAGCAGACGACCTTTGATCACTTCGTCGGCGTCGATACCGAGACCCTGTCGCCGAACGACATCGATCGGCTCTCCACGCAGATCGACGGCACCCACACCGAAGACGCTTTGGTGCGCAACCTCGGCGCGCTGCACCGCGACCGCGTCGCGCTCTCCCCGGCCGGTGACACCGCCCAATCACGGATGGAACGCCTGCGCGGCACCGGGCTCGAGAGCGCCCTCATGGATCGGGAGATGCGGCTCGCAGGCGGCGCTGACCCGTCGCAGTCGCCGAGCCCCACGACGACGCAGGTGGCCTCGCCGTTTCGCGAGAACAGCATGCAGTGGCGCGCGCTGCAGGAGCAGCAGCGACGGCTGCTCGAGGAGCACGAGTGCCGCTACGAGGCCAACGCGTTCAGCGACGACGTGATCACCACGATGCTGGCGCGCTTCCGCCGCAACGAGGTTCCGGCTGACGTGCGCTTCGGTCGCACCTGGAACTTCCATCGCAACGGGGCTGCGGCGTGCGCCGAAGCAGCGAGCACCACGGACGGCGGCGAGAGCGACTGCCCGCTCAACTACGAGGAGGTCGAGCGGTACCTCCAGCAGTACATCCACTACGGGGTGCTGCTGCACGAGCTTGGTCACTCCGTGGGAGAGCGCCACAACTTCAGCGGCTCCGCGGACGCGATCAACTACTTCGATCGGTACTGGCAGCTTCGCGTGACCGCCGGCAACGCCGACCCGACGGCTCCCGGCGTCCCCGCCGACCAGATTCGCCCGCGCTTCGAGCACATGGCCAACGGGCTGCCCTTCTACTCGCCCGCCGAGGAGGCGGGCGGCGTCGAGGAGTACGGCTACTCGTCGGTCATGGACTACAAGGGGTGGAACGAAGACGCGCACGGCCTCGGTCGCTACGACCGGGCCTTCGTGCTGCACGGCTACGTCGACATGGTCGAGGCCTTCGACAACGTGGCCGACCCCGCCGCCGCGCTCGTCGCGTTCGAGGGTACGACCGGCGGCTATCAGGGCGCTCTGCGCGTCGCGTTTGGCGGCACGCGCAAGGCCCCGACGGTGGTCAGCCCGCACTACACCGACATCCCGCGCATCGTCGGCCTCGACGCGCGTGGGCTCCCCAACGTGGGCAACGCCAATCGCTACATGGTGTTTTTGAACGAGACCGAGCGGCGCAACTACGGCGCCTTCGATTGGGCCGCTGACCATACCAACGTGACGTCGGCCGGCCGCGACGGCCGCGCGGCGGCGGCGGAGCACGTGCTCGTGCCGTACATGTTCAACACCGACGGCTACGCCAACAGCATCTGGAACACCCAGCGCTACGACGCCGGCGCCGACATGTTCGAGTCGATGCGCTACGTCTCGCAGCACTATCAGGACTACTACTTTGCCAACTCGTTTTCGCGAGGCCGGGCGACCTTCAACGTCAGCGGCTACCGCTCACGCATGGCCGGTCGGTACCTCGATCAGGCCTACTACTCGATGCGCGGCGTCGCCTATCTCGGCAACATCTATCAGAACTTCTACGCGGGCGTGGCCGGCTTCGAGTCGCTGCTCAACTCGCCCACGTTTCAGGCCGGGCGCCTGGGTTCGTCGCTCATCGTCGACATGTTCGTCAACGCGATCCTGATGCCGCAGGCGTCGGTGGTGAACCCCAACTCAGGACGCCACTGCCCCGTCACCCGCGTCGACGGAACCGTCGTCTACGATCGGGTCAACGGCAATGTCGGCTGCGTCGACATCCCGATCGGCGCCGGCCGCGAATACTCGTCGTACTACGACTTCGGCTCCGGCAACTTCTGGCGCGAGCGCATCGTCAACGTCGGGTCGTTTCACGACAAGTCGATGTCGCTCAACTACCTCACCGACACGTTCATCTGGTCGCCCGATCGGCTGCTGATCGAGTTTCAAGACCCACAGCGCTTTCAGATCAACCTGTACACCCTGTATCCCGCGCAGACGCTGCGCTTCTTCGGGTCGCTTCTCTCCCGCGACCACGATGACATCGGAGTGCAGGTTCGACCGCGCGCCTTCGAGGAGCCCGAGCTGATTCGCACGCACCTCGCGACGCTCAACCTCCCGCCGGGCCTCGCGGTCGGTCAGAGCCAGCGCAACCCGCTGCTCCGGTCGATCGATCCGAACCTCGGCTTCTCGCTGGAGCTGCAGGCGCTGACCTACCTCTTCGGCCAGCTCGACGCCGCGTTCGATCGCACCGCGCGCCTCTCGACTCGCGTGTGGCGGGAGGGCGACACGTGGGCCGTCCCAGCGGGCGAGGGTCGATCCTTCGTGACGTTCACCAACCCCTTCACTGGCCTCACCTACGCCGCCGTGCACGCCGGCGCCGGCGTCGGCGAGGTGGGCCGCGAGGTCGGGCTGTCGCGCCGCGATACCGTGCTCAACGAGACCGGCATTGCGGGCCGCATGCTGGGCTACGCCAACCGCCTCGCGACGGGCTACCGCTCCGCCACTGGCGCGGCGCGCAACAACGTCGAGCAGCAGCTGCGGTCGTACATCGACCTCATCGAGCAGACCCGCCAGTTCAGCGGCATGTACAACTGAATCACTGAGCGTGAAGGCCCGACGAAGGTTCGGGCCCCGACGCGGCTCTGCCCCCTACTTCCGGCTTCTTTTCGAGCATCGCCGCGACGAGCCCGCTGAGCCGCGAGTCGGCGAGCTCAGGCCGATGCTCTGCGACGGGGTCGGCGGTCATCGTGAGTTGTTGCGCGATGAGCACCATCTCCGCGTCCCCCAGGAAGGGCCGCTTTCCGACGAGGCACTCGTAGAAGATCACCCCGAGCGAGTGCACGTCCGAGGTCGGCGTCACCGCGCCGAAGCGATGGTCGATCTACTCGGGGCTCATGTACGCCGGGGTGCCGACGACCGTGCCGGCGCGGGTGAGCGTGGTGCCGTCCTTCGTCTCAGCGTCGCGGAGGTGGGCGATGCCGAAGTCGAGCACCTTCACGCGACCCTCGCGCCCGGCTCGGTGAGCACCATCACGTTCTCGGGCTTGAGGTCACGGCGCACGATTCCGAGACGATGTGCGGACTCCATCGCGTCGAAACCGCTCGGCCACCTTGCGCCGCGGTGCTCGTGACAGGGGTTGCGCACTTCGGACTGGCGGCTCTCATTCCCGTGCTCGCAGACGACGGCGCCGTCTTCGCGCGAGCCAGCAACCTCCTCCAGCGTGGCGAGCGGATGCTCTCGACGGCGCGAAGCAAGGAAACTCCGCATCCAGGATATTGAACAAAGCCGCTCCGCTGCAGGCCAGAGCGCGTTACGAAGCGTCTGGCCATCGCCCCTTGTGCCTCTCTGAACACCCTTCGTAGACCCTCCCCGATCTCGACCGATTCGATGGGAAACAAGGGCTTCGGCTAAATTCCCCGTAGGGTTCTGGACTGACGAACGCTCGGAAGCTCCGCGGCTTCGTTCAACCGCGCCCTGGCGAAGTGCCTGATGCCGTGTGGGTGACTGTCACTCGCCCGCAGTGGCGCTTCGCTAAAGCGCTATCTATTTTGTAAACGCTAGCGGATTCGTCCCAGAAGGGCTTTGTAGGGTTGCATCGATTAATCCCCCGCACTCTGAATTTCTGCTGTCACTCGGGCTATGGTGGACACTCAGGCGGCAAGAAACAGCGAGGCGGGGAATGGCGACGAAGAAGAAGACGAACGAAGATTCCTTGGATACCGTGGAAGCCCTCACGACCACCGATTCCATGGATCAGGGGTATGGCTCGGCGGACCATGCCGACGGAGCCGATGAGGGCGGCGCGCCGTTTCAGCTCTCGGTGCAGATCGGGCGGCCAGACCTCACCCGATGGCTCCGAAACATCGCGCCGGAGAACCTCGCCCTTGAGGTGGAGCGCACGCTCGCCATCGGCACACAGGTCGTCACCTTGATGCGCGCCTCGTCGGGCCAGGAGGCAATGGACGAGATGTTCGCACCGGTCCTCGACAAGATGGAGACGGTCAAAGAACTGCTGGATCGGCTGGTGACCGCCTCAGACAAATCGCAACGCAAGGGAGAGCTGGGCGAACGGCTCGTCATGAGTCAGCTGACCCATGCATTTCCGAATGACACGTTTGAGCAGACCGGAACGCAAGCAGCCCAGGCCGATATTCATGCAACGCTGGCGCTCCCGGATGACAAGCTGGAAACAGCCCTCGTCGAGGTGAAGCTCTACACCAACTCCGTGCCGACGAAGGAAATCGAGAAGTTTCGGCGCGATCTCATAAAACAGGAGAAACGCTTCGGGCTCTTCGTCTCGCTGACCTCGAGCATCCCGAACATGACTGGACTCTTCGACATCGAAGAGACTGCCGACTACACAGCCATCTATATCCCGAACGCAGGGGGAGACGGTTGGGGCGTCATTCGCGGCATCATGTTGCTGCGGTCCATGATGATACTGCGCGTGCAGCAGCGCTCCGTACGCCTCTATGACGCCCGTGCGTTGGAGCGGTCGTGGGAACGCATCGGCGAAGAGCTACGCCTGTTCGAAGGGACGCTCACCACGCTGAAAGACCTTCAGAATACGCTGTTCGACAGCCGGACGGCGGTGATGCGTTCGCTCGACGAAGTGGCCTGGAAGGTGCGGAGTGCAGAGGGCGACCTGTCGCGCAGCCTCGCCAACCTGCAGTCGCTCATCACCGAGGAGTTCCAGCGCCTTCCATCTGCCGGGGTGCCCACGCTGCCCGCGTTTCTCTCGCCCGATGCGTCCCGGACGGCATTCGTCCTGTTGGCCGAGAAGAACACTAAGTTAAGCGATGTCTATCATCGGGTCCTGACAGAGCTCGAGGCACGGAGCCTCGCTGTCTCGCTAAGGGATGAAAACACTCTGGAGGTCTGGTTGGGCAGCGACCTGATGGTCTCCGTCGCTACCACTACGGCGAAGTCTCCCAGGGTCGACATCCAACTCTTCCCTGGCAAACGCCGGATTTCCTTCGTGCCGAGCGATATTTCGGGCATCAAGAACGGAGTCTTGACCATGCAGTTCGGGCCCCCCGGCAAGAGCGATATGGCAGAACGCGAGACGCAACTTGCCGTATTCGCCGATCTGCTCGACCAGCTAACAAGTCCGCAGTAGCCAATCGCCAGCGAGGCTCCTTTAGCGCGGTGAGCGGGTGCTCTCGACGGCGCAAAATAGGGGATGTGCCCATGTCGGAAGAAGAGCGGGCGTCGATCGTCGAACTGTACGAGTGGTTCACGCGGCGCTATCCGACCCCGATGCAGCGCCTCGCGGCCTCGCGACGCCTGCCGCGCTACCTGCCCACGCTTGACGCTGCCGCCCGCGCTCCGACACCGTCGCCCGATGGCCACCCAGAAGACCGTTCGCCCCACGCCCGCTGCGCCCGCACGCGCCCTTCCGCCGGCGCTCCGCCAGAATGCCGACCGCATGGTCGCGCTGGCGAAGAAGCGCCTCACCGACGCCGCCCGCAATGCGCTCGCCCGCGCCCGCGGCGCGCACGCCGAGTCCCTGCGCGGAACCTACGAGCTCGGCCAGGCGCTCGCCCTCCTGAAGGCCCCTGGCATGAGCGAGGCGGCCGGGTTTGCGGAAGGCTTCCACGACCTGTGTACGCGCGAGTTCGAGCTGTCGTCGCAGGCGGCCGACCGGCTCGTGCGCGCGGTCGGGGAGGTGAGCGAGGCGGAGTTCACGCGGCTGAAGGTGCACCGCATCAACGCGCTGCTCGACCTCGCGCTGGCCACGGAGGCCGACGACACCGCGGCGGTGCTCGCGCAGCGGGTGGTGACGCTGTGGTCGGGCGGTCCGAAGCTCGCGCTCGCGAAGGCGACCACCGAGGCGATCATCGAGGCGACGAAGCAGGTGCGTGCGCACCACGGCGACGCGACGGGGAAGCGACCGAAGGGCCGCACCACCACCGCGGCCGAGCGGGCGGCGGCGACCGGGGCGACGAAGCGGCTACGCCAGCGCGGGTACGAGGCGGCGGAGGTGAGCGTGTTCGCGACGAAGCCGGGCGCGCCGTCGCGCTTCGTCATCGATGGGCTGTCGCAAGCGCAGCTCGCAGCGATCACGAAGCGCTGAGCCGAGTTCATCAGGTCTGATGACGGATTCATCAGGTCTGATGACGGATTCATCAGGTCTGATGACGGTGCGGTCGTCAGTGGCATCGCCTGAATACGGGAGGTTACCGAGTGATGATTACCTGCTGTAGTAACCTGTTCCCGCGCTGATCTCACCGCCGACGGGGCCGTGACGAAGCCCGATTGGGCGGCGACCGGCGGGAGATCCTCACGCTCGGGGCCGTTGGACTCCCTATCCGCTCCCGCCCGGTCAAGCTCGCCGTCCCCTCCCACGAACCGCACCCCCGATGGGACGCCCCAACCACAGGACCCCCCGTGTATTCCCGCGGCCCGTCAGGCGACGAGCGTCAGCGGTGAGAGCAGCGCGATCGGCGCATCGTCCTCTGCGCCTGCGAGCGCGACGCGCACCCGTGTCGCCTGGCCCTCGCGCTCCGTCCAGATGAACGTCGGCTCGACGGTGTCAGGTCCGAGGCCCAGTTCGGGCATCCCGAGACGGGAGACGCCCACATAGCTGCCGCGCGAGAGGATTGCCTCCGTGCCGCTCGCATCGAGCAGGCCACCGCGTGCGAGCGATTCGATGAACGGGAGGCGGTTGATGACTCGCATCGGGTCGCCCAGTCCGCCCATCGAAACGACGCGTCCAGCGCGCCCGGCGAGCAACACCGACGCCCTCCACGCGGCCCCGATCCATAGCCGCGGCGCTCTTCCGCCGTCCACCTCTGCGCGCACCACCCAGGCCTCGGAGAACCACTGTGCGAGGCGTCCCGACTGGCCACGCGCGAAGGCCGTCGCGAGGTGTTCGCGCGCCCGGTTTGGCATCACGAGGTAGGCATCGTCTTGCGAAATTTCCGGCGTCGCGGCGAGCGGTAGGCGGTCGCCTGCGGCGAGTTCACCGAGGTCGTCGCGTGCCGCAAAAGTCACCACGAGCGGCGTCTCACCAAAGGGATACGCTTCAGTGTCCTCGCGCTGCGCCGTCCTCTCGATGCCAACATCCCCTGAGCGGACCAGTCGAAGCGCCATGCGGGGCGCACCATAGTCCGCTGTCCCTGTGGGGCAAAGATTCTCGCGGTGCTGGCGTGCCGTTGTGTCCTTCGCGTCGGCTTGCGGGATTCCCACGATGAAACCCCGTCGGCAAAGTCCTTCACAGCGCCTTCCCAATCGCGCGGTGATCGGCGGAGTGCGAGAACGGCGATGAGGGGGAGGGGAGTGGCGATGGACCATGTGGTTTCATCACGAAATTCTGCGGTATGGCCCGCGGCCAGATTCTTCGACCGGGACAGGTTCGATACGTCGGACGGATGACCAGGGCGGGGTCCCTGGTACCTGTCCAGCAGACCGCGCGCGGAACCGTCAGCCTTGTCGTGGGATCAGATCGCGACCGGGTCATCTACGACGTCGCGCTCGTCGGCATCGTCGCGACCGACGTCCAATTCGCCGAAGCACCAGTCGAAACCATCAGCCCTCCGAGCATGACGATGGAGGTTCTCCGTCACGCGTTTCGCGCGCAGCGATGGCTCACCGCCGACTCCACGTTCGCTCGTTAGCGGGAGGCGTCGGTGCGACGGTGGCGACGAGGCGGTTTCCAGGGGGAGAGATGCGCGGACAGATACGCCGTCCTGGCGTGTATCGCTGAGCGGTTTCAGCCGCCGCCGAGCGCGCGTCGCGGTCGGTCCATGGGTGGCCACCGCAGGGCGGCCTCGACCTGTGGCGGCGGCACGATCACCTCGCCATCGTCGAAGAGTTTGAACACCAGCAACGCGTGCAGCAGCGAGAGGTGCCGAGCGTCGAGCGCCTCGGGATGCGCCTGCGCGTACGGCTCGTCGAACACGTAGCCCGCGTCGATGCGCGTCGGCGTGATGAGCACCCACTGGGTGAGGTGCTCGTCGATGCGAGTCACCGCGTCGGCTGGGGGATCAGCCGGGGAGGGGGCCGCTTCGAGCACCGGCGCGACGTGCCGTTCGGGGTCGAGTACGAAGATGACTTGATGGTGCATCGGGTCAGCCGGCGAGCGAGGCGACCGCCGACCGGGAGCTGCGCGGCGCTGGTGAAGCGAGGCTGGCCGATGGGGAGCGGAACGCCAGCCAGGCCGCGGCGCCGAGGAGCGTGAACGCGATGCCAGCGACCCACGCGGTGCCAGCGAAGGCGGCATGGAGCGAGGAGGCCTCGACTGCACGACCGAAGAGCGGCGACATGGCGGCGAAGAGGAGGCGGCGGCCCATGCCCTCGATGGAGAGAAGCGTGGCGCGGTCGCGAGGGCCCTCGATGAGGCGGTTCATCAGGGCGCGCATGAGCGGCGAGAAGACGCCGAAGGCGCTCGCGAGCAGCACCATGAGTACCGTGCAGAGGGTGCCGTGCGCCTCGCCCATCAGCATGTACGCGCCGGTGAGGCCGACGCCGAGAAACACCGCGAGGGTGCGCGAGCGAACGTTGGCAAAGATGCTCCCGGCGCTGCTGGCGACGAGGGCGGTGGAGACCTCCTTGGTGGCGGCCAGCAGGCCCATGGTGAGCACCGTGTGCTGTAACCAGTTGCCGTGGAGGTGTGCCTCGAGGTGCGGCTGATCGGCGAAGAGAGAGAGGCGAAGCAGTACGAACGCAACTGCACCGAAGGCCACGATGCTGGACAGGCGGCCGTCGTTGCGCAGCGTGTGGAAGGCGCGTTGGAGATGGTCGGCGACGTGCCCTTCGTGCATCGTCGTGCGCTCTGGGAGTGTCAGCGCGACGACGCCAGCGACGGCGGTCGTGACGGCGGTGAGCACGAAGACGGCGGCAGGGTGAACGTACTGGTATGCGAGCGCGCCGAGGAGGACCGCGACGAGGTTTCCCACTCCCTTGGCGGCGGTGGACCAGCCCTCCCAGCGAGGGTAGTGCGAGACCATCCGCTGCGCCGCGAGGTGGTCGTAGAGGTAGGCGGAGTCGGCTCCCGAGGAGAGCGACATGGAGAGAGCGCAGAGCACGTTGGCCGCAGCAAACGTGCTGAACGAGTGGCCGAACACGAAGAACGCGCACGCCAGGGACATCACGAAGCCGCCGGCGCTCATGGCGACACGCCGACCGTAGCGATCGGCGGCCATCCCGGTGGGCACCTCGAACGCGACCGCGGCGACGCAGAAGACGACGTTGAGATCGAAGACGTCGGCGACAGAGAGGCCGCGGCGCTGGAGGTAGTAGACCTGGAAAGGCGCGAAGGCCCACGTGAGCGCGAGCGTGCGGTACGCGAGGTATGCGAGGAGAGGGCGACGCTGGAGCCAGGACCACATCACGACAGGAGCTCCATCCTACGCGTAGTGGTCGGGGAATCCAGTTTGGGGACTGTTGGGCGAGGTCAGGGAGAGAAGCCGGCGGGCATCGCGGCGCCGGGGGTCGCCGCCGAGGCGCGAGAGTCTGGCGGGCAGTTGATCGAGCGGTCGAAGGTGCCGCTACAGCGGAAGGCGAAGAGACCGTCGGGGCGGCGGGCGCGGCGGAGGTCCGGGGCCATGTCCATCACGGACATGATGCGCCCGGCCTGCTCGCTCTTCACGCGGTAGATGTCCGTCAAACGGAACCGTAGTCCGAGGTTGAGCGCGCTATCCGCGAAGTTGGGCCGCAGGTCGATGCGACCGTCGATTTGGAGGTCGAACTCCTCGGAGTGCGCGCCGACCCGTGTGAACTGAACAACGCCGCGGCGGATGTCCGCGGTGGCCTCGAGTCGGCCCGCGCGAATCTGCTCGATGGTCACCCCGCCGAAGTGCGGAATCTGGAACTGCGCATGGCCATCACCGACCGTAAGGCGGTCGGTCGTGAGCCGGACGGAGCCCTCGGTCTGCGCGACGTCGCCTTCGGGAATCTCCACGGTGATGTTGCCCGACAGGTTGCCGCCGAGGGGGAGGCCGACCATCGAGACGAGCGGCGCGACCTGACCGAGCCGAACGTTTTCCAGCGTCACTTCGAAAGAGCGCAGCGGAGAGATACGCGGCGTGGCTGGTGTGCCAAGCGCGACCGAGGCGCTGCCCTCGATGGACCCGCCGAGCCCCAGCATCGAGAACGAAATGCTCGCTCGTTGTGCGAGCAGCGCGAAGATCGAAAGGCGCAGTCGAAGCTTGTCGATGGTCATCGACACGGGTCGGTCCGTCGAGCGCTCCGGGAGCAGCGTGACGTGGATGTCGCGGGCCTCCACGCCGGGCAAGAAAGTGGGGGACAGCGACCCGATCGCGACCTCCATGTTGGACGGCGTGGCGCGTCCGGACGGAGATAATCGTGGCGCCTCGGCGGCAGCGACGATGGCCTCTCGCAGCCGGTCCCACGGGAAGGTCGCATAGAGAAACGTCACGAAGAAAAACAGGAAGAACAGGGGATACCCGACCACCCGCAGCACGATCGGTCGCAGCGCCAGCAATCGATCTTTCATCGCGGGTCATCCTGGCGACGGTCGCGGTCGCTGTTGCGGGTCCCGCCTGCGGCGGCGCCTGCCGCGCCGGTGCGATTGCCCTCCGCGGTGCGATCCCAGGTGGTGATCACGAGGTCGTCGATGTCGTACTTGTCGGCCTCCCCGAAGCGACGCCGGATGCGCACCGAGGAGATCGCGACCGGAAACGCCGCTCCGTCGATGCGCTCGAAGAAGTCCGCCAGCGCCTCGAGGCTCACCTGGCGCAAGCGGATGGAGACGCTGCGCTGCGTGAAGCGCGGGCCCGCGGGAGTCGGCGGGCGGTCCTGCGCCTCGGCGACCTGCACGTCGGCGGCGTGTGCCTGCTCTTCGACGAAGCTCGTGAGCGGGGGAGCCTTCGTGCGGTACCGCGCAAGCATCGCGTCGCGCCGCTGGTTGCGCGCGGCGATGCGGGGGCGCGAGCGCTGGATGAAGCGGAGCGCCTCGACCATGTCCGCGCGCTCGTTGTCGATCGCGTCGAGCCGCCGCTTCGACCACATCCAGAACCCAAGGAAAACAAGCGTAACGAACACCGCGGAGAGCGCGATGAGCAGACGCTTCTCTCGCGGGGAGAGCCCCGCAAACGAACCCCGGACCGTACTAAGCGCCGCCGCCACTTCGGCCTCCTTGGTTACTGCTGCCCGAGCCACTGCCGTTGGTGCCCGTCGTGCGTGCCCTCTCGGAGCGCACCCCTGGGCAGCGGAACTCGATGTCCAGCGTATATTTCTGCCGGTTGTCGCCGGGGGTGGTGGTCACCCGCCCGGGGCGCACTTCGGGAAAGCAGGGGTAGGCGCCGAGCCACTCGACCACCTTGTCGCGGTCGGCCAGCGTGCTGACCACGCCCTGCATCTGAACGTGCTCGCCGCGGATGTCGAGTTGCTCGACGTCGTGTCGAACGGTGTCGTTGATGCGCTGCGAGAGCACCCCGAGGACGTCGAAAGCATCCGCCGCGGGCATGGGGTCCACGTCGTCGCGGTGCGAGTCTCCCCGGGCCATGGCCATCGCGCGCGTCGGGTCGTCCACGGGCTCGCCATACACCTCTTGCGTCACCGTGCGCAGCGTCTCCTGCAGGCGCGTGCGCTCCGTCGCGAGGCCCTGGTAGCGCGCCCACGTGGCCATCCCCCAGAACGCCACCATCGCCATCGCCGCCGCTGCGAGGTACGGCGCCCGCTCGCGGAGCACCTGCGCGCTGCCCGAGAGCGCGAGGGCACCCTTGCGCAGGTCGACCCTCCTCGAGCGGCCGAGGCCTCGCATCGCCATCGCTACGGAGACCGGCGCCTCCCAGAACGCGTATTCGCCGGCCTGCGGGCCCAGCTGAATCGACCCGCTCGGCAACGGTGTCACGAACTCCGGCGAGAGCTGCGTGGCATCGAGCACGGGTTGCTGCGTCCAACCGGCCTCGAGTCCGCAAAGAAAGGCCCGCTCGATGGGCGGACCGTCCGCCGCCGCCCACGCCGCGACGCTCTGCCGCATCGCGCGGCTGCGCGCCGCAGGCGTATTCAGGGAGGTCACCGTGCGCGCGAACACCGTCACGCCCAGGCGCAGCACCACCACCTCGGCGCGCCCGTCCTGCGCATAGACCAGCAGCACCGGGCCGGGCACTGCCAGCTCCGGAATCTCCGCCGCCAGCTCGCCCAGCGCCATCGGCGCGACGCCGAGTTCGCGCGGCTCGAGCCCACCCGAGGTCATTGCCTCAAGATACCCCTTTACCCGCTCTCGTATGGCTGCGACGGCGAGCAGCGGCACCGGGTCGCCCGGGCCGGTCACGAGCGCGTCGATCACCGCGTCATCGACGTCGAAGGGCACCGCGCCCTCGAGCTCAGCCAGCAGCGCCTTTTCCCCGCGCTTCCAGACCACCCGCGGCAGTGAGATGGCGCGGATGGACGACACCTGCCCGGGCAGCGCCGCGTAGATACCGTCAAGCTCCGCCGGCTGCGCCCCGGGCGTCGTGCTGGCGAGGTGGCCCTGCACCAGTTGCGCGAGGTCGCGCGTGGCCGCCTGGAGTCCCTCCGGCCCGAGCGGGCGGTTGACCGTGTACACGGCCTCCAAAAGCAGCTTTTTGTACGCGGTTTTCAATACCGCGCCCTTCAACTGCGACTCCGTGACCTCGATGCCCAGGTAGCGTGCCATCCGTCTCGATCCTCAGTCTTCCCGCCAATAGATCACGGTGCCGCCCGGCGCCGCCGAGACGGCCGTCCCCCCGGACGCCGTCGTCGCGATGTTCATTCCTGCCGCGCGCATGAAAGTCGATGGAAGCTCCGGCTGCGGTCGCATGTCGATCACGGCGTGCACGCGCACGTGCGCCGCCCCGACCTCGGCCTCCGCGTACACAGAAAACACCTTGCTCTCGACGGTCACCGAGCGCTCCAGCCCCGACACGTCCCGCACCACGAAGGGCCGCATCCCGAGCTGCGTCAACATCGTCCCGAGCGGCGGCCGACCCTGCACCGTCGCGACGAAGTTCGAGGCCGAGGTAAAGAGCGGAATGCCCATGGAGAGCGTCATGCCCTGCACCATCGTGATCGTCGTGATGAACGTCGACGCCTGCGCAAGGTCCTGGCACTGCGGCGCATCCGGCGCATAGGCGCAGATCAGCGCGAGCAGGGTCTGGGCGTTGGCCGTGTTCACGTTGACCGCCCCTTGGCCCCATACCGTCAACGTGCGCCGCCGCGGATTACCGGGATCAGGGTCAACCACTGCGTGCCACAGGTCGTCGTCGCCGAAGCCGCGGATCATCCGCAGTTCCTCGATGCTGTCGAGCGGCGCGTTGCGACGCCGACCGGGCGGCCTGAGCCGCTGGTAGAAGCTGTCCTCGGGCGCGGTCGAGGCTGCAGTCGCCGTGGTCGCCAGGAGGCTCTGCGCGTCGAACGCGACCTCGTCGAAGTCGATGTAGTCGATGACGTTGGAGAGCAGCGTCGGGCGGTCCGTGAACTGCCCGTCGGAGTCCCGCTGCTCGAAGAAGCCGTTGAGACCGGGGTTGAAGGTCAGCCCCTGCAGCTGCTTCGCGAGGAGAATCTGTGCCACCGAAGAGCGCACCGCAGCGTTGACGTTGATGCGCGAGTCTTCGTCGATGATGACCACCGGGGAGAGGCCCGTGAGCCCGCCGAGGTTCTTCGCGCTGTCGAAGCTCACCCGGGCCAGATCGCCCAACGCCGTCGCGCCCTCCTGCGAGCGAAACGGACCGATGATGAGGTCCGCCTGCTCCCACACGGGAATCTGAGGCGGCGCGGCGAGCCCCCGACCCATCATGGCCATCAGCGGCGTGAGAATGGGAGCAATCACCCGCCGGATGATCGGCTCGGAGTTGAGCACCACCCGCGCAAGATTGACCGCGCTACGGGCCTGCGCCTCGGCGATAAGCTGGTCGCGCGCGACCGCCGCCGAGAGCGCGTAGACCTCCACGTCGTCCCGGGTCTGCTCGGCCATCACGAACATCAGCGCGATGGCTGCGAGCACCATGATGAGCGCCACGCCCGCCTGGTCCCGACGGCCGGACGCGCCCCGGCGTCGCGACGCGCGTCGCTTGCGGGGTGGCTTCGGGATGGTGGTCTCGTCGCTCATCGGGGGGCCTCAGTAGATCGGCAGTCCGAAGGTCAACACGCGTGTCATCACCAGTGGGGTTTCCGTGCGGTAGACGCGCTCCTCGTGGCGCTCACCTTCCTCGACGGAGAGCAGTACCCGCACTCGCGCAGGCAGTCGGCCCGGCTGCCCCGTGGCCTGGGTGGTGTCCCACCGCTCGACCCACTGCCCGGTGATCGAGTCGAAGTACTTCAGCTCGAACCGCCGCACGTTGGGCACCAGCACGTCGAGCACGCCGCCGTGCTGCGGGTCGGTGTCGATGCGAGCTTGCTCTCGCCGCAGGAGGTCCATGCCGTGGCGGTCGGCGCCGCGGCGATCGGCCAGCCGATAGCCCACCTCGCAGGCGTCGCCCTCGTGGCTGCCGCGGCGCAGACGCCGGTGAGTGAAGGTCGCCATGTCGAGCGCCGAACCGCCCGAGCCGCCTCCACTGCCCATGAACTGCGTCGTCGCTGCGAGCAGCGTCTGCGTCTGGTTTACGTGCAGCGATAAGTATGCGCCGCGCAGGTCGCGGGTGATGCGCCCGATCGCTGTGCGCATCAGGTAGTCGTTCTCCTGCCGGTAGCCGATGCGCGAGCGCAGCTTCGCGGTCTGGTCAAAGGAGGCCCAGATCATCGTCGCAACCATGATCAGGATCGCCGACGCGACCAGCACCTCGAGCAGGGTCAGCCCGCGCTGGGCCCGTCGGGTCGTCACGGCGCCCTCAGGGTAGGCGGCATCCCGATGCCGCTGGAGGGGACCTGCGGCGACGCGCCGGTCTGCCCTGGCGCGGTCTGGGCACCAGGGCCCGAGAGCGCGTTCATGAGTTCCGCAGTGGGTAGCGTCTGCCCCGGGTTGGTCACGTACTCGATGATGACAAACGAGTGCTCGCGCTCGCCTTCGTTCCAACGCACGGTGACCTTCAACCGACGAATCGCGCCCTCCAGCAGCGGCTTCACGGTCGGGTACACGGTCGTCAGAAGGGTGCCCGCCATGTCGCGTGGCGACGGCGCTCCGCCAGGTGCCCCAGCGCCGCTACCACTGCTGCCACTGCTGCCGCTCGCGCCACCGGCCATCATGCCCATCGCGCCAGAGAGACCGCCGAGGGCTGCGCCCGTCCCGCCGTCGCCGCCCACCACGCCGGCCGCCCCGCCGAAAGAGCTGCCCGCCGCAGAGCGCGAAGCCTGCCCAAGGATCTGGTTACCCGCCGCCGTTCCGACCGTCGCGGGACTGGGTAACTCGATCTTCTCGACCAGCGCTTCGCACGTGACGCCGTCGGTGCAGCACGGGTCGTCGCCCGCCGTCGGAGGATCCTCGAGCGTCTTGTCCATCTCCGGGAGCCGGTCGGACGTGAGCCAGGCCTCCGCTTCGGTCAGTCGACAGCGGGCCATCATCGTCGCGCGGGTGAGCGCCCGCGAGTGCATCGTGCTGCGCGCCGCGATGATGTTCGAGGAGAACACCACGGTCATCGCCATCGCCAGGATCGCGATCGCAAACATGACCTCGATGAGCGTGAACCCCGCCCGTGAACGAACCCTCACCGCTCGGCCTCTCGAATGGGCTGGTCGCGCAGGTCGGTGTCGCGCTCGTCGTTCGTGTTCTCGTCGATCTTCGGCAACTCGATGGCGTGGTCGAAAATTTCTGGCCGCCCGGACGCACCGTGGAGCATCACGGAGAAGGTCTCGTCGTTGCCGCCATGCAGAAGCACCACGGCGGGCTCTGCCGCGCCGCCGGTGAAGAAATAGATGTACCCGTCGCCGTGTTCGCGGGGCTCGACCTCGTGAGAGCTGTAGAGCCGTGTGAAGGCGATTCCCTCAAGTTCGCGCACGCGAAAGCGATTGCCCGCGGGGCGCGCGAACTCTGCCCTCGGGGCGCGCGGTCGGAGGTTGATCTGCGCCTCCGCCTCGCGCCTGGCGATCTCCTCGATCGCCTCCGCATCGACTGTTGCGCCACCCGCTCGCAACGGATCGTTCGGGTCAAGCACGTGGGCGTCCGCGGTGTCTTCGATCCACACGCGGTTTTCTCCGATCGAGAAGACGAGGCGGGTGGCGCGGCCGGTCGTGAGCGCGTGGACGTAGGCGAAGCGCATGGCCGCGGCGACCCGCGCGGCGCCCGCCCGTAAGCGCCCGCGACGGGTGGCGCCGAAGCCCACTACGGCGCTCGACGCCATCAGCCCGCCGAGCAGCACCACGATCATGATCTCCAGCAAGGTGAACCCGCGTGACCGCTGCCGCGCTGCGCTGCGCGTCGGTGATCCAGGTTCGGCGGGCATCCCTTGCACGAAGGTCAGTTGCGGCGTCGCGGGACGTCGTCCTCGTTGCCGTCGATGGCATCGGGACCCTTGGAGTGCACGCTAGTCTCGCCGTTTTCACAGGAGATCAGGTAGTCGTTGTCCCATGGGTCCCTTGTCCGCTGGCGGCGGTTGAGGATTCCGTCGGAGACGAGGCGCTCGACCGTCGGGCAGCCCGAGGGATGGTCCTGGCGCCAGAGTTCGATGGCGTGCTCCATGGTGCGCACCTCCTGGCCGGCGGTATCGACGCGGGCCTTCTTGGCCTGGTCAAACACCGCGATACCCACGGCGCTGGCGATCAACCCCATGATCACGACGACGATCATGATCTCGACGAGGGTCATGCCGCGCATTCGGCGTCGGGGCGTCGGGCGCGTGAGGGCGTGCAGCGCGATGGCGATGCGATGGCGAAGGGTGTTCATCCCGATAGGCTCCTTTGAGGTGGGTTCGTTCATTCGACGCGATCCAGCCCGAAGGATCCCTCCGGGCCACCTGACACAACGTCCGCCGATGCGGGGAACTTCCCCCCGGGGCACGTGTAGAGAAATTCTCGACCCCAGCCATCGAGGCGCACCTGCGCGAGATAGCGCGACGCTCCAGCGGTGCCCTCGGGTGGGTTCACCAACTCCGCGACGCCGCCTGGGCAGCGCGCATGGTCGGCGCGGAATGCCTCCGTCGCCCGCTGTACGGACACGATCGCCGCCCGCGTGGCGTGCACCCTCCGCTCGTGGTCGCTGACAGACACTGCGCCGCTGATGGCGAAGAGTGCGACGGCCGCGCCGATGAGGCCCCGGGCGTGGCGCACGGACGCCCACGCAAACCACCGGCGTCGGCGCTCCCAGGTGAACTCCACCTCGTATTCGGGGCGACGCCGCGGGTTCAATTGGCAAACTCGTTGAGTTGCAGCAGCGGCATCAAGATCGCGAACGCGATGCCGCCGGAGGTCGAGCCCATCACCACGATCATCACGGGCTCGAGCAGCGAGGTGAGTACCGAGACGCGCGCGTCGATGGCGTTGTCGTATGAGCTCGCGACGGCCTCGAGCATCGCCTCAAGCTCGCCGCTCCGCTCTCCGACGGAGATCATCTGCGTGACCATCGGCGGAAAACGCCCGGAGCGCTTGAGCGGCTCGGCGATGCTCTCGCCTTCCTTGATGGACACCGTCGCCTCGGTGATCACCGCTTCAAGCACCCGGTTTTCCATGACATTCTTCACGATGTCCATCGCCTTGAGAAGCGGGACACCCGACGCCAGCAACGTCGCGAGGGTGCGGGTGAAGCGCGAGATGGCGACCATGCGCGTGAGCTCGCCGAACACCGGCACACGCAATCGAAACGCGTCCCACCGATAGGCGCCTTCCGGCGTGCGCTGCCAGCGCGCGAAGAGGTAGCCAAGGAAACCCGCGAAGAGGATGAGCGCCCACCACCAACGCGCCACGATGTTGGACACCGCGATCAGCAGCGCCGTGTACCAGGGCAGCGCCTGTCGGAAGTCGTCGAAGATCGCGCTGACCTTCGGCACCACGACGACCATCATCATTCCGACGATGCCGACCCCCATCAGGGCCATGAATGCCGGGTACGCGAGCGCACCGACGATCTTTCCCTTGAGCTTGACCTGGCCCTCCATGAAATCCGCGAGGCGCATCAGCACCGCCTCGAGCGTGCCCGACGCCTCGCCCGCGGCGACCATCGAGATGTACAGGCCGGGAAACATTCGTGGGTGCTGCGCCAACGCGATGGCGAAGCCGGTGCCCTCGTTCACCCGATCGCGAACTTCACGGTAGGCCTCGCGCAACTCCTCGTTGTCGAGCTGCTCGATCAGCGCAGAGAGCGACTCCACCAGCGGGATGCCCGCCTTCACAAGCGTCGCAAGTTGGCGCGTCGAGAGGGCCACCGCCTGCCCTGGGCTCGACGCGAGGCGCTTCAGCCCGTTGAGAATCTTCAACAACCCCGGTGCGCTGACCGCGAGCCCACCGCCAGCCGCCGCGCTCGCCACCGCCTTCGCGCGTGCATCAGTCGCGCCCTGTGCGAGCGGCGTCGCGTCGTCGAGAAAGACCCCCTGGCGTCGCAGCGACTGTCGCACGCCCTTCAGGTCGTCGGCATCGACGGTGCCCCGCACGGTCTTTCCACGAGCGTCTACGCCGGTGTACGCGAAGTGTCCCATCGTCCGCTTAGACCTCGTCCTGCGTGGCGGCGAGTACTTCCTCGAGCGTCGTGTGACCCTCGAAGACCTTGCGCACGCCGTCGTCCCGGAGCGTGTCCATACCCTCCTCCACTGCGCACCGTCGAATCGTCGGTGAATCGACGTTCTTCAGCACCAGCGTGCGCACCGCGTCGCTTATCAACAGCAGTTCGTAGATGCCCGTGCGGCCCTGGTAACCGGTGTTCTGACACGCGGCGCAGCCCTTCGCGCGGAAGAGCGTCACCGATGCGCCGGCGGCGATGCGGGCCGCCACCCTGGCCGCGGGCGAGCCACCGAAGGCACTGCGGCCGTAGCGGGTCTCCGGTCGCGCGAGCTTCGCCGAGAGGCGCTCGGCGTCGATGCCGATGCGAGCGAGATCGACCTCCCGCGGTGTGTACGCCTCCTTGCAATGGGGGCAGAGAACGCGAACGAGGCGCTGCGCGAGAATCGCAAGTAGCGAGCTCGTGAGGTGGAAGTTTTCGACGCCCATCTCGACGAGGCGCGTGACCGCGCCGGCGGCGTCGTTGGTGTGAATCGTCGAGAGCACGAGGTGACCCGTGAGCGACGCGTGCACGGCGATCTCCGCGGTCTCCTTGTCGCGAATCTCGCCCACCATGATGACGTCCGGATCCTGCCGGAGGAATGCGCGGAGGCACGACGCGAAGGTGAGCCCGATGCGCGGGTTGACCTGCATCTGAGAGAGGCCCGTGATGTCGTATTCGATCGGGTCTTCCGCCGTGAGGATGTTCACGTCGGTGGTGTTGATCTTGTTAAGGCAGGCGTAGAGCGTGGTGGTTTTGCCGCTGCCGGTCGGGCCCGTGACGAGGATGATCCCCTCCGGGCGCCCGATGAGGTCGTGCATCTTCTCGAGGCGATCGGGCGCAAACCCGAGGTCGGTGAGTTCGAGCATCACCGAGGCCTTGTTGAGAATACGCATGACGATGCGCTCGCCCACCGCCTGCCCGATGGGGATCGTGCTCACCCGGATGTCGATCTCCTTCGCGCCGATCTTGAAGCCGATGCGCCCGTCCTGCGGGAGCCGCTTCTCGGCGATGTTGAGGCCCGACATGATCTTCACGCGCGCCACGATGGAGGGCAGCACGCTCTTCGGCGCCGTGCGCATCTGGTAGAGGCGGCCGTCGATGCGGTAGCGCACCGCCACCTGCCCCGCGTCGGGCTGGATGTGGATGTCGCTGGCGCGCTCCTTCACCGCTTCGACGAAGAGCGAGTTCACCCACCGGATGATCTGCGCGTCCTCGTCGCTCTCGAGGATGTCTGTGCGCTCGTCGCTCGCATCGTGCGCCCCCTGCGTGGTGAGTTCGTTGGTTCGGTTGATCTCCGCCTGCGCGCGGTTGATCGCGTCGAGTACGGCGCTCGGGGTCGCCGCGACGGGCTCAAGCTCGCGCTGCAGCACCATGCGCAGGTCGTCGAGGGCCACCGTGTCGAGGGGGTTGCCCAGCGCCACGAGCAGCGTCCCGTCGGGCTCGTCGCGCACCGGGATCACCTGCCGCTGCCGGGCGAATGCGAAGTCGAAGCCCACCTCGCGGAGCAGCGCCACGGGCATGTCTCCGGTGCGCGGCAGCGGGTCGAGGAAAGGCAGTCCCAGCTCGAGGGCCAGGGCCTGGCTGAGCGGTGTCTCATCGACGCCGTTGCGCGAGAGGGCATCGAGGAGGGTGCCGCTCCGGTCGACCTGGGCCAGCGCCTCGGACAAGCGCTCGGGCTGCACCACCCCGTGGCGGCGAAACACGTCGGCCATGTACTGCGCTGCGGACATCGTCTGTGTGCTCCTGTGGGCTGAGAGAGGCTTCGCGCTCGACCTAGGGAGACGTGGGTATAGCGATCGGCAACGGCATCGCCATGATCGCCGGGCCCGCACCGAGGGCCGGAATCGTGCTCGAAATCGTCGGAGTCGGGGCCCCGGAGGAGGAGCGCAGCTCCACTGGGAGTTCGATGCTTTCGCCGGGCTCGTGCGGAGCCGGACGCACCGGGCGCGAGCTGGCCTCCAACTCCGCGCGGCCGCGAAGCTCACGGATGGACTGCCGTATTTCCTCGACCAGGCCGTTGGTGCGCGAATAGTCGCGCGGGGGCTCGTAGTCCTGGTCGCCGAAGACGAAGTACCGGTCGAGAAACTCCTGTCGCTCACGCATCTTGCGCTCGAAGATGCGCCGTAGATCGCTCTGGTCGCGGATGACGTAAGGCGTAAGGATCAGCAGCAGGTTCGACCGCTGGGTGGAGTGCGTCGTGTTGCGGAAGAGCGCCCCGATGATGGGGATGTCGCCCAGAATCGGAATGCGGGTCTCGGTGTTGGTGTCGGTGTTTCGCATGAGGCCGCCGATGACGACGGTGTTCTGGTCGCGGACGACCACCACGGTCTTTGCGGTACGACGGTTGATGGTGACCGCACCGAGTTGACCGCCCGCAGAAGCGCCGACCTCGGAGATCTCCTCGTCGATCTCCAGGCGCACTTCGTTCGAGTCGTTGATGTGCGGGACAATGCGAATTTTCGTTCCGACGTCCTGCCGCGGCGCGGAGAAGCCCTGCCCGCCACCCAGGAGGCCCGCCACCGCACCGAGCTGACCGCCGGCGGCGCCACCAAGGCTCGACGCGATTCCGCCGATGTTGGTCTGCAGCGGCACGTTCTGACCGACGTTGATGTCCGCGGGCGAGTTGTCCGTCGCGATGATGTGCGGCGTCGAGAGAACGTTGGCGTCGCCGGTCGAAGCGAGGGCGTTGAGGGTCACGCCGAACGCTGGAATCGATACGCCGATGCCGGGAATGAGGTTCTGCGAGCCGGCGACCTGTTGGCCGCGTACCCCGAGCGCGAGTCCGGTGAGGGTGTCAGCGCTCGGAATGATGCTCGACAGCGGATTGAAACCGCCGAGCGCGATGCCATCCTGACCGCTCTCATCAAGCGGTAGCGCTCCGTGGAAGTTGAGCCCGAGCTTGTTCGAGCGATTCACCGACAATTCCATCACCACGGCTTCGATGAACACCTGGCGACGCGATCGATCGAGCTCGTCGATCACCCGTCGCAGGGCAACGTAGTCCCGCGGCGACGAGGTGATCACCAGCGCGTTGGAGGGCTTGTCCGCGGTGATGCGAACAGGGCCCTCGAAGACCGCGTTGGTGCCGCGCGGGTTCTGTCCTGCCGCACCTGCCTGACGGCCACCGTTGGTGATGTTGTTGAGCACCGTCGCCATCTCGTCGGCGTCGCCGTGCTGCAGCCGAAGCACCCGCACCTGGCCTTCGCCATCAATGGAAATGTCGAGCCGACGGAGCAGTTCGAGCACCCGGATGTACATCCGCTGAGTGGCTACGATGACCAGGCTGTTCGAGCGGTCGTCCGCGAGGATGCGACCGAGCCGCACCTCCGAGGTGCTCGCGCCGGGCCGAGCCGGTGCGCCGGGTGCCGCCGCGCCGCCGAGAATCTCCGTGATGCGCGTCGCCAGTTCGCTGGCGAGGGCGTAGTGCACGGGCTCGACCCAGATCTGCTCGCCCACCCCGCTGACGTCCACCTCTCCAAGAATCTGGAGCATTCGACGGATGTTCGATGCCAGGTCGGTGATGATGAGTGTGTTGGTTGCGGCGTATGGGGTGATGTCCCCGTCGCGGGATTTGAAGTGGCCGAGCACCGTCGATGCGTCGTCCGCCGCGATGCTTCGCAAACGCACGATGCGGGTGATGAATCGGTCGTCTCCCGGGGAGTCCTGGCCGGAGCCGTAGGTGGGGAGCACCGCGGTGGCGGCGCCGGCGGTCTCTTCCACCTTGAGGTAGCGGCCCGAGGGGACGACCGTCATGCCGTTGACCGCGAGCACCGAAAGGAAGGCCTGGTAGGCCTCCGACGGCGTGACCTTCGTCGGTGAATAGATCGTGGTCTTGATCGAGCGAACCTTGCCCGGGAGGATGAACCGTCGGCCGGTGATGTTGCCGATCGCGCGGATCAGGTCAGGGAGGTCTGCGTCCTGGAGATTGAAGGTGATGCGCGCGCCGGGCGGCAGTGCCTGGTACTCCATGCCCGCGTCGAATTCGTGCATGTTGGGGTTGCTGCCCGCAGCGCCGAGAATCGACGTGATTCCGGGGGCAGGGGCGACCACCTGCGCGGGCCCGGAGGGGCGCGTCAGGGGCACCGCTGGCAGCGCCGCTACGGGGGTGGCCACTCCCGGTGCCGGAACGACGACCGCAGGTGGGTTGAGCCGATCGCGGCGGCTGCGGGTTGGAATCGGTGCCTGCGGAGCCGGCTGCGCGACCGCGACCGCGACGTGCGCGAGGACGACGGCGAGGGCGGCGCAGAGCGCGACGAGCGGAGTCAGGGCGGTCGATGATCGGCGGGTCATTGCTTGGCTCAGCGGATGTGAAAGTCGATGTTGACGGGCTGTCCGTTACGAGTGACGGACACCTGCAGTTGGTCGCTGGTGCGGAGGCGCGAATAGGCTTCCAGCGCGCGGTCGGGAGAGCCGATGTCGAGGCCGTTGATACGGTTGAGAACGTCGCCGTTTTGCATTCCGAGACGCCCGAGCAGCGAGTTGCCGCGCACGCCGAAGAGCTGCACGCCGATGACGCGCCCACCCTGGTCCACGGGCATGATGCGCGTAGTGCGCATGAGTTCGGCCTGACTCTCGAGGATGCGGTCTACGGTGCTGCGGCGAATGTTGTACTCGTTGGGACTGACGCGCTCGATGCCCTCGAGCACTCCACCCAACGCGCCGCCCTCTGCGGGCGTACTGGCAGAGGCCACCGGGGCAGCCGCTGCGGGGGCGTTGCGGGGAGGCATGTTCTGCGCAAGGAAGCAGCGCTGTCCGCCGGGTGGGCGGAGCAGTACATAGGCGCCGAGGGCCTGGCACCAGGAGACCAGGCCGACGTTGCGCCCATCGAGGGTGGAGCCGAAGCGGTAGGGCATCGCGGGTCCGGTAGCCGCCGACTGCACCAGCACGAAAGACCAGAGCAGGTCGTCGCTCTCGACCGCACCGACGATCTTCGCTGTGGTCTCACAAGGCCCTGGTCTTACGCGCCCATCGGCGGGCGCCGTGCGGTGACAAGCCTCCGGTGCGAGCGCGGGCTCCTCTGGTGGCACCGCGCCTGGCGCAACGACCGCGTCCGCGGGCGGACCGGCGTCGCAGTCGAGGCAGCCGGCGTCCGAGTCGAAGATGTTGCGGTGAACGATCGCCGCGCGGTCGCGGACATGGTGGTTGGCCTCGGGCTCGCTCGCGGCCGCGATGGCCGCCGCGCCGGGGAGGGCCCGTGCCAGCGAGTCGGTGTCCGCCGCGAAGAGCCGCGCGGCGACGAGGTCGTTGGTGCCCCGCGCCGCGAAATACGCGCATGGAACCAGCGCGCCCAGGGGGATCACCCAGGGGTAGCGACGCAAGATCCCTTCGATGTTGTTAAGCCAGCGAGCCATCGGTGGAGGTTCCCTATGCGCTGCCCGTGCCACCCTGGCGCACGCTGAATTCCTCGGTCTCCAGAGCGGAGGGAGGAGCGGCGTCGGGAGCGACGGTTGCCGATCTGGCAGGGTGGGTACAGGTCATCGCGGACGGGCGTTGCCAGACTGGCAACGCTAGCGATCGAAGACGCACTGGTGATTGAGACCGCAGCGCAGACCACGTCGGCACTCGTTGTTGGTGCGGCAAGGCTCGCCGAGGTCACTGGTGCCGCGTTCGACGACGACCGCCGCGCCGCTGCCTGCGTCTCGCACCGCCGTTGTTGCCGTGAGCGATCCGCAGGTGCGGGGCGCGGGCTGGCCTGGCAGCGTGGGGGCCGCGTAGGAGCGGCGCTCGACGATGTTGACCTGCACCGGTGCGTCGACGCTGCCGGCCCCGCCGTTTGGGGCGCCGGACGAGTCGATTGCCGCGACGTAGTATTCGACGCGCGGAGGGAAGATGTCGTCGCAGGGGATCGTCGCGCCGTAGCCCGCGGGCAGACGAAACTGCTGGCCGATCGCGGGCATACGCACCTCGGTGAAACGGCGCGCTCCGACGCTGCGATAGAAGAGCGAGACGTGGTCGATGGGGGCCGTCGAGCGGATTTGCGCGAACACCGGCACCGCGGTGCGGGCAAGCTGCTCGGGCACCGGGAAGTGGATCACCGTGCCTGTGCCTAGCTGTCGCATCGGGATGGCCGCGTCGCCGACGCGCACGCCACCGTCTTCCAGGACGACCGCGAGAACGGCCGCGGCACCGTCGGTGGATACCGAGGCATCGGTCGCGGCGGGGCCGGCATCGAGAGCGACGGCGTCCGCGGCGACGGCGGCGTCCGCGCGGGCGGGGCGCAACACGGGACGGGGACGGGGCTGCGCCACCACGACGCTGGCGAGCGCACCGAGGACCAGGACCAACGAACCGATCGCGAGGTGGGGGTGGCGCATGACGGGGCCGGACCATTTCTCAGGCGCGCGGGCAGGTCAAGGGTCACGCGAGGGAAAGCCCGCATCCGGCGACCGCGGGAACCCTTTGGGCGGGTGAGACCACCGAATTTCTGGCGGACTCGCCGATCGTGATAGTTCCTTGCGCTGTGAAGCGTCGTTGGTTCGCTCCCTTCTTCGCGGTCGCGGTCGCCCTGGGCGCTGCGCCTGGTCGATCGCAGCCCGCGCCCGCGGGCCCGACGGTGGCGGTCACGCGGGAATTCGACGGACTCTCCGAGGCCCGCATCCTGGAAGCGATTCGCAGCGCCCCGGTGGTCGGCCGACAGAACGTCGGGAGCACCAGCGTGAATTTTCACCTGCATCTGCGGGGCGGCATCGACGCCGCCTTCAAGCCTCGGACGACCACCCAGGGCGAGAACTATCGCGCCGAGATCGCCGCCTTTCGCCTCAACCGCTTGCTCGGGCTCAGCCGGGTGCCGCCTGCCATCTCTCGGTCGATTTCGCGCGCGACGCTCCGGCTCGCGCCGGACAGCCCGGTGATCTTCGAGCGCGACCGCAGCGCGCGGGGCGCGGCGATCTACTGGGTTCCGGTGCTTCGCCCGTCGCGCATCGACAGCGCGGAGGATCAGGTGCTCTGGGGGCGATGGCTGCGTCAGGGGCACGCCGTTCCGGCCGATCAAGCGCAGCGAGCCGAGGAAATTTCGACGCTGTTGGTGTTCGATTTTCTCACCGGCAACTGGGACCGATGGAGCGGAGCCAACGTACCCATGGACGCGCACGGGCACCTCGTCTATCGCGACAACAACCACGGCTTCGAGGAGCCCTTTGTCGATGGACTCCTCCAGCGCTCGCGCTCACTTCTGCAGCGCACGCAGTGCTTCAGCCGCGCGGTCATCCGGCAGGCTCGAGCGCTCACCGAGGCCAGCGTGCGCGCCGAGATGGCCCTCGACCCCGATCGGACTTCACCGCCGCTGAACCCGGCGCAGATCCGATCGCTACTCCGACGCCGTGATCTCTTGCTTGAGTATGTGGACGGGCTCGCGCGTCGCTACGGCGAGGCGGCGGTGTTCGCGTGGTGAATACCTGATCAGGTAATCGGCTCAGTCTGCGAGCAGCGTGGGCAGCAGTGTCACGCCGCCCGCGATGAACACCAGGTCGAAGATCACCAACAGCCTGAACCAGTCTCCAAGCTGTCCTACCGGGGTGCCGCCGAAGAGGTCGCGGGTGGCGACGACGCCGCAGAGCAGCGCTGGCGAGACCAGGGGATAGAGCACCACCGCGAGCAGAAGATCGCGGGCGCGCGTCCGGGCCACGAGCGCGCCGAAGAGCGTACCCGCGGCGACGAAGCCGATCGTGCCGAGGAGCAGCAGCACTGTGAAGGGTGCGAAATGCTCGAAGAGTGGCGCGTGCAGAAGCAGCGCCACCAGCGGTGCGACGACGCACTCCGTGACGAGCACAAAGCTGAGAGCCCCGAGCGCCTTGCCGAGGAAGAGCGCGGCGGGCGAGACCGGCGAGAGCAGCACCGCACGCAGGGCGCCCTCCTCGCGCTCGCGGTCCCAGGTGCGGGAGAGGCCGAGCGTGCCCGCGAAGGCGACGGCGATCCAGAGGACGCCCGGCGCGACCTGCCGTCCGACGGCCTCGTCCACGAAGAGCGACATGGACGAGAGCACCGCTACCAGGGCCGCAAAGAGCGTCATCGTCGGCACGATCTCGCGCACTCGAAGTTCGATGATCAGGTCTTTGCGCGCGATGGCGAGCGCGTGGCGAAGCATGGTCACCGTCGGCGCGGTCGAACGGGTTGATCGAGCTCGCGCAGGCGCTGCTCAGTGGCCGCGCGGTCGATGGAACCCTCGCCGCCGAGCGCGGCTGTGAGCGCTGCGCGCGCGGCGCTGCGATCGCCCTCCTCCGTCGCGATGATGCCTCGCAGCAAGAGCGCCGCCGCGTTCCGGGGCGCATCCGTCAACACACGATCGACGTACGCGCGAGCGAGGGCGTTCTGCTGCGTGCGATGCGCGAGATCCGCCGCGCGCAAGCGAATGGCAGCGTCCGTCGGCGCGCGGTCGATTGCTGCATCCCAGGCCTGCATCGCCTCGGGCTCGCGCTGCGTGTGCTCGAGCACTTCCGCGAGGCCAACGTAGGCCGACGCATCCGTCCCCACCTGCTGGAGCGCGCGTCGAAACGGCGCCTCTGCGTCCGCCCAAAGCTGCTGTGCGAGCAGCGCCCGCCCGAGGCCCGACTGCACACCGGACTGGGTGGGCGAGAGGCGCATTGCCGACTCGAAGGCCGCTCGCGCTGCCGAACCGTCCCCCGTCGCCACCAGGGCGTCGCCCAGAGCCGTCAGCGCCGCGGGCCACTGCGGATGATCCGTCGTCGCGCGTCGCAGCAAGGTCAGGGCCTCCGTTGCGTTGGCGCGACGCCGCAGCAAGAACTCTCCCAGCGTGAGCGCTGCTTGCGGGTCTGTTGGGTCTGCCGCGACGGCTCGCCGGTACGCCGCCTCGGCCTCGTCGAGGTGTTGTGCGACCTCCGCCAGGGCCCCGAGCCCGAGCTGCGGCTCCGCACGGTCGGGCATCGCCTGGGCCGCCTCGCGGTAGGCGCTCTCGGCGGCGGGGAGATCGGAAGCCATGCGGCGCGCGTCGCCCGTGGTGAGCTGTAACTCTCCGTCGCCGGCGCTCATCGAACGCGCGGCGTTGAGCTCGCGTTCGGCGAGGGCCACCCGGTGCCACACGAGGTACGCGCGGGCCAGACAGACCCGGCGGCGTTGACCGACAGGAATCGCATTGCACGCCGCCTGCGCGGGGCGATAGTTGCCCTGGTCGATGCGCACGCGGGCGGTCTCCCATCGCGCAGCGTCTCGGAGTGCGGGATCGCGGATCCCGCCGAGCACGCGTGCGGCCTCGTCGAAGTGTCCTGCGCGCCGCAGCGCCCGACCGAGCGCGACCGCTCCGCTGGCGGTGGTGGCGTTGGTGCGCAACGCGGCGATGGAGGTCTCCTGGGCCGCGGCGACCGCGGGGAAAAACGAGAGAGCGGCGAGAACCAAGCATGTCTTCATGGGAGCGAAGGGTCCCTTCCGGGTCGGGTGTCGTGGGGGCGCGGTGAGACGAGCCCGTCGCGGAGAATCATCACCCCACCCACTGGAATCATCGCTTCAAGAAGCGCCGCGCTCGGGTGTACCAGCAGCGCAACCGCACAGCCGCCGAGGAAATTCGCGTCCCAGCCGCCATCGCCCATCCCGAGCGCCGGGGGCCACGCGGCGGCCGCCTGCAGCGCATCGACCTTGGCGCCATGCAGCGGAATCGGGTGCGCGAGTTTTGGCAGCACCCGATCGCCCTCGATGCAAAGTACTGCGCCAGAGACGGTGGCGTGGGCAAGTCCCGCATGGCGGAGAGTCATCGCGACCGCGGCACCGAGGCTGCCGGTCACGACATGCACCGGAACATTCGTGAGCGCCGCTTCCTCGACGATGATCCGTACCGACGGACGGATGCGCGCCGCGACCTGCTCGGCGACCCGCGCGATGAGCGCGTCGAGCGCCGCTTGCGTGCGATCGCCGAGCACCTCGGACTGAATCTGGCAGATGCGCTCGATGCTTATCCGGCCGACTTTGTATGCGCCGATGAAGGCGAGTGCCAGCTCGCGGAGGTCCGCCGGTGCCTCGTCGCCGAAGACATCCTGTGCGCCCTCGCGCAGGCCAGCCAACGCGAGCGGACCGACCGGGTGGTGCGAGAGCGCCTCGACGAAGAGGTCGTCGCCGATGTCGCCTTCCCAGAGTGTCCCGTCGGCGTCCGTCGCGATGAGGGGACGGTAGGGGGAACGCACTGTTCGTGCAGCCGTCACCAGATCACGGAGAGCCTGGGCAGCTTCGAGTTCGCCGAGGTTCACAGCGGGCCTCCGATTCCTACCCAGGCGCCATCACCGAAGGGTCGCGCCTGCCACGAGAGCGCGACTGGTGACCGCCTCGGCCTGAGCCCGTCCACCAGCAAGAAGATTCCGCCCGCCAACGCCGACGCACCCGCGGCGACTAGCACGGTGTCACGCGTCGTCGCGGTGTAGACCTCCTCGCGTCCGTTGCCGAGTTCACCGACCCGCTCGCCGTCCTGTGCAATTGCGGTCAGGCCGATGGCCAGCGCCGTAACACCACCGGCGAACAATACTCCTCCAAGTAAAGCCTCGGTCGGTCTGCGGGTCGTGATCCACCCCATCCGCGGCGGCGCGACGTGCGGGGGGGCTTCCACCGTCGGAGCCGGCGTCGGTTCCAGGATCGGCGGCGGGGCGATAGGGGGCACTGTTGTCGCGACCGCAGGAATATCCATGAGGAGCGCGCGCGCGCTGACGCGGGCCATGGCGATGGCGTCGTCCCAGCTAGCGATGACCTCCTGCGCATGTTGCTCGCCGCGTACGACTCCCTGCGCATCGAGCCAGACGAGTGAGAGCGAGATCTGTCGGTGGTGCCCGCGCGCGAGGGACACGACCACGACGCCGCGAGCGCGCAGAGGGGTCAGCAGCGACGAGGCGCACTCGGCTGCGTCGCAGGCGATGCCCGCGGGGATGAGAGTCTCGATGCGGGCGTGAGCATCGGTAGCACTGAGCACTTCGGGTTGTGCGGTGGCCAGGATGTCCGCGACGGCGTCCGCGAGGCGCAGGCGGTCTGCGGTGGTGATGCCGTGATCACTCCGGGGAGACGCCGTATGTACGACCAGCGGGTCTGCGAGCGCGGCGAGGGGACACAGAAAAAGGATCGCGGCGAGTACGGGGCGCTTCACGGCGACTTTCTACCGCGCGACGGGCGCGAAACGGAAACGGATGACCGCCGTTGGTCTACCGGCGGCCTCCCTGATTACCGTGGCGGAGTTGGCGGAGGCGCTCGGCTTTCGCAGCCTTGCGGGCCGCCACGTCCTCGACCTCGGGTACCTCGATTCGCACGTCGCCTTCGCCCGAGCAGTGCGCCTGGCAGGCGAGCCGCAGCCCGACGATCTTCGCGATGGACCCAAGGTGGTTGATCTCCGCCGGGCAGATGGGGCTGAGTTGCTCCTTGCCTTGCTGAACGGTGATCTTGCAGAGCCCGCAAGTGGCGACTCCGCCGCACGAGGTGGCGATCGGGTGCCCTGCCTCCTGGAGCACCAGGAGCAGCGACGCGCCCGCGCCTCCGATGAAAACCCGGTCGGTACCGGCGATAGCGATTCGAGTCATGGCGATCGACCTGACATACGCGAGCGCTTCCTTCAATCCTCGCGGGTGACGGCCTCGCTGCGCGCGAGGTCAACGTCCCGGACGAACTTCTGAAGCATCGCGAGAATCATCTCCCGCGCCACGCGGTTCTGCCCACCCTCGGGAATGATGATGTCCGCGAAGCGCTTGGACGGCTCGACAAACGCGAGGTGCATTGGCCGCACGGACTCGTAGTACTGCTGCCGTACCTGCGCGAAGGTTCGGCCTCGCTGCTCGAGGTCGCGTCGGATGCGTCTCATCAGCCGGATGTCCGAGTCCGTGTCCACGTAGAGCTTCACGTCGAGGCGCTCCCGAATCGCCGGCAGCGCCAGCACCAGGATGCCTTCGACCACGATGATTGGTGAAGCCACCAGGCGGTCGGTCACGGGCGTGCGGGAGTGCGTGGCGAAATCATAGCGGGGCTTCTCCACCGAGCGGCCCGAGCGAAGGGCGTCGAGGTGCTCGCAAAACAACTCGTTATCGAGCGATTCTGGGTGGTCGAAGTTGATTCGTGCGCGGTCTTCGTACGAGAGGTGGCCGACGTCTTTGTAGTAGGCGTCGTGTTCGATCGCCGTCACGTGGTGCCTGGGAAGCGACTCAACCAGCGATCGCGCGATGGTGCTTTTCCCTGATCCGCTGCCACCTGCGACGCCAACGAGGAGAACTGTCACAACGCCTTGGACCCTACCGTTGTTCGCGACGAGGACACCAGCGCTCGTTCGCGCCGACGCGTTGCTGCGAGCGCGAATACCGCGAACGCGACCCAACCGCCGCCACCCTCGCGCGATCGGGGCGTCGCTGAGCAGCCTTGAAAATAGTTGCCCTGCGCGGGGTTCACGCACTGCTCCACGGAGTTGGTCAGTGAGCGACCGAGCGGGTCGAGAGCCTGGATGCTGAAGCACACGGGGCCGCTCGCCTCTCGGGTGCTCAGCCGGAACGTTCGCTGAGCGACGGTATCGCTGGTGGAGCCAGAACTCTGCAGACGTGCACGATCACGCTCCTGCGGGCCGGAGATGCCGGGCCCGCGCGTGCCGTAGACGACGTACTCCACATCGCTCTCGGGCCACGGGGTGCCCGCGGTGGCATCGAACACCACGCGGTTGAATCGGACCGTGATGTCGAACGCTCCCGGGTCGCACGGGTCGCTCGCCACGGCGCGTGCGCTCGCACCGCCGATGCCCTCGAACGGGGGAGGACCGGCGGACGGCCCGCGCCCGCTGCGGAAGCGCAGTGAGATCATCCCGGTGACGGGGTCAGAGTAGTTGACCCGGTAACTGACGTAAGGGTCGAAAGGGCGGCCACCGACACTCGTCCAGACCAGTTCATCCCCGAGCGCGTTGACGTTGCCCGCGAGGCATCCCGGGAGCCCCACCAGTTCTACGCATAGCGTCGCGCCAGTCGGCACTCGACCTACGAACCGCAATCGCACGGGGCTGTCCGTCGGGACGTCGAATCCCTGATCAGCAGGAAACGAGTCGCGCAGCGTGCCGAAATCGACCGGGTCACCCCCGTCAGGCACATCACACTGCGCGCTGGCGATGGAGGTCGCGAAGAGTCCCGCTGCCAGGGTCGTCGCAGCGGCTGCGGTCGATCGAAATCGCATCACCGCGGCTCCCAGCGGAGACCTTCCGCCACGCCGGGGAGGATGCGCTGTTGGTTGAGCCCGTCCTGATTCATCAGGAAGATTCCCCCTCGCGACGAACTGAAGGCGATCATTCGCCCGTCTGGCGAATACGTCGGGTCGGTGTTGTTGCCTTGTCCCTCGGTGAGCCGCCGCGCCGCGCCGCCCGCGAGGTTGACCGTGAAGATGTCCGCCGCACCCCCTCCGCGCCCTGCGTACGCGAGCGTCTGGCTGTCCGGCGCCCACGACGGACCGGTGTTGTAGGTGCCCTGAAAGCTCACCCGTCGCTGACCGCCGCCGCCAGCGTCCATCACGTACACCTGCGGGCCGCCGGAGCGGTCGCTGACAAAAGCGATCTTCGAGCCATCCGGCGACCACACCGGGGTGATGTCCGCGCCCGGGTCGTTGGTCAGCCGTCGAAGTCCAGTCCCGTCCGGCGAGCCGACATAGATCTCGCTGTTACCATCTCTGGTAAGAACTACCGCCATCCGTCCCCCGCCGAAGGCTGCGCCCATGACGAGTCCGTCGGCGCGGAGCACGGGCTCGCTGCGTCCCTGTCGAAAGAGCGCCAGGAATCCGTCCGGAGTCTGTGAAGAAAAATAGATGCCACCGGGGCCCCAGGCAGGGGTGAAGTTGAGCCTGCGGCCCGCTGAAATCTGCGCGAGGTTTTCGCCGTCGCAATCGACGGAGAAGATCTGTTTGCGCCCGGCTCCGGTGCGGCGTGCGAACGCGATGCGGGTACCAAACACCCCGGCGGTGCGCGTGTAGAGCAAGATGAGGTCGTTGGCGATACGGTGCGCGAGGGAGCGCGTGTTGCCCGGCCCATAGGTGCGCGTAAGCCTCGGCGCCGCGGGGCTCCCGGGCTCCCAGACTTTCAGTTCGACGCGGGTTGCATCGCCGCTGCCAGTGACCTGAGCCTTCACGACGGCAGTGGCGCCGACTCCGAGCCAGGACGGCGCGTTGATGTTCAGTCCCTCAGCGTCGAGGTCTGCCGTAAACGATCGCGCATCGAGGACACGGAAGAGAGCGCTCAGGCGGAGGTCGTTGGAGACCACCGCGGCGAGTGCGTCGCCGCCTGCGCCGCGAAAGGCCGGAACGGCCACCGGAAGCAGCCGCGCTTCGAGGCCCTGGAGGGTGATGGTAAGCTCACCGTTTCCCGGAGTAGCCGGTGGATTGGGCGAAGGGAGGGGTTGCGCGTCGGAGAGAATCGGAGGGAGCGCCGCGACCGCTGTCGCCGCCGCGATAAGAATCCAGTGGAACTGCCGTCGCATCGTTTGCGCAGTCTAGCGGAGGCCGCGAGGGATGCGAAGAGAGACGCGCTGCGCCGTCAGTGAACGATGCGGTCGATCGGGACCCGCACGTTGATGTTCGCGCCTGCGATGCTCGCGAGCTCCTCTGGGGTGAGATCGGGGACGCGTGCGTGCGTGGTCGCGAGGCGCTGTGCCTGGCTTAGAATGTCGCCGTCGAGGCTCTCGTTGCCGGAGGGGGCGACCAACTCGGCAATCTCGATCGCACCCGAGGGATCAAGGCGGATGCGGAAGGTTACCGTGCGGGGTTCGGATCCCGTGAGCGTCGCCGAAAGCCGGATGTTGTCGCGCAGGAAACGGTCGATCTTCGTCCCCGCGCCGCGAGTTGCGAGGTTGGGATCGGTGGTGTCGCCGTGGGCGCTGCCGTTCGGATCACCGGGGCCTTCGGCGGTTGGGTCCGCCGCTGTTTCCATCGCCGCCATGTGCGCGATGCGGTCAAGTTCAGCGAGGTCCTGGTTGCCCGATCCGCGGCGGGTGCGCCCGGTGATCGCGGCCATGTAGTCCTCGGCGCCAGCGTCTCGAGCCAGCGTCACTCGCGTCGGATCGGCTGAGGGCGCGACCGTCTGCGGTGCCTCGCGCTCGGCTCGGATGGGAACCTCGCGGTGCACCTGCCGTCGCGGGTCAAACACGCCGCCGCCACGTTGTAAAAGGTGTGTCTCAAGCACCTGATCTTCGCGAGGATCATGCGCGCGCTGGACGGCCACGTTGCCCTCCGGACGACCCAGTCGAAGCGACAACGCCACCACCAGCCCGTGTACGAGCACGGCGGCGAAGAGTCCCATCGCGACCCCTGGGCCATCGGTCACAGACACCCGCTCGCGCTGACGCAGGGGCGACGGCGGCAGGGACCGGGATCCCTGACCGACGGCGAACGGAATCGACGGTCTGGAGACGTCAGGCAGGCTTGGCTCGCGCATCGGGGGGGGACGTTGGGTCGGCGGCGGCGTGGTCACGGTTCGCTGCTCCTGATGCATCGTCTACCAGAACCCGATCCCCTGCGCCGAGCTTTGCTTCGTTCAGTCGCCCGCCGACGCCGAGAGGTGCAACGAAATGATGCTACCGGGCGATCGATCCCATCCCGAGGGTCACGGAACGTGAACCCCCCGCCAAACCCCTTTGGATGCGTCTCTGCATGAATTGAGCATGGCACTGACATTGCTCAAACCTTGTACAGCCAAGGTAAAGCTTGGACGGAGCCTGAACACCATGATCGAGAACCAGAGCGTGAAGACCGAACGGATGGCGGATCTCATCGCGGTGAGCCCGGAGATCCGCAAGTCCGTGGAGGCGGCGTTTCGGTCGTACGAATCGCGTCTCTTCCACGCTGCGCTACGAGTAACCCGCAACGAAGACGACGCCTGGGATGCGGTTCAGGAGGGAATGGTGAGCGCCCTTCGTCACGCCGAGCGCTTCCGCGGAGACGCCGCCGTCGCTAGCTGGATGTACAGCATCGTGGTGAACGCTGCGCTCTACCAGCGTCGTCGCGCCGTCGCCCGCAAGCGTGGTGTCGACAAGTACACTGAGCGCGTCTGGCCCGACGCCGAGCAGTCGGTCGATACCTGCACGCAGCATCGCGATCCGGAGACCTACGTGATGGCAAGGGTCGAACTCGCTCGCGCCGCTGCACAGATCGCGTTGCTGCCCAAAGACAAGCGCGCGCTGGTAGAACAGTCGATCGGAGGTGACTCGTGCGCAGAGATCGCCGAGACGGCGGGGCAACCGGTGGCTGCGGTGAAGAGCAAGCTCTGGCGAACCCGCTGCGCCCTTCGCGAGCAGATGGGCGTTGACGCCGCGGCGTGATTGGAAAGGGGGAGAGAGCTCGCTACTGGCTGTTGAGTGGATCGGTAACAATGCCGAGACGCTCGACGCCGGCCGTTCGCATCGCCGCCAGCACCCTCACTACAATGCCGTAGGGAATGCTCTCGTCGGCCTGCACGTAGGCCTCGTGGTCGCGCTGAACAATCGCGTTGGCGCGTAGTTGCTCGGCGAGGCGATCGAGGGTGGTGCGATCCTGGCCGATCCAGATTGAGATTGGGCTTGCGGGATTGGCGGCGTCCTCGTGGCCGATGGTCACCCGGAGCTTCTGCTCGGCGTTGGGAATCGCGGGTGCCTCGGCGTTGGGGAGGTCTACACGCAGGCCAGCCTGAACCATCGGCGTGGTGACCATGAAGATGATCAGAAGTACGAGCATCACGTCGACCAGAGGGGTGACGTTAATCTCGCTCATCGGGCCACCGCCACCGCTGCTGCTTGAGAACGACATCGCTGGTTACTTCAGGATGTGGCGGCGCACGATGTTGAGAAACTCATTGGCGAAGATGTCCATCTCCGTCGAGATGACCCGCAGGCGGCGCACGAAGTAGTTGTACGCAATCACCGCGGGAATCGCGGCGACGAGTCCTACCGCGGTGGTGAAGAGCGCCTCTGCGATGCCCGGTCCGACCCGGTCGATGGTCGCCGTGTCGCGAGAAGCGGAGAGCTGCATGAACGCGTGCATGATGCCGTAGACCGTGCCGAAGAGGCCGATGAATGGCGCCGTGCTGCCGGTGGTCGCGAGGAAAGGAACCATGCTCTCGAGCACGGTGGTCTGCCTCGAGAACGCTCGGCGCAGGGCGCGCTCGACGTTTTCAATCCCCGGCGCGTCGTCGCCCTCGTGGGCAGCTTTCACCCGCAGCAACTCTTCGTAGCCAGCGCGGAACATCTGCGCGATCGGACTCCGAGGGCGCAGCGTAGCGGCTTCTGCGGTGATGCTTAGCTGCCGGGTACGCTCGAAAATCTCCAGGAACGCTTCGTTTTCCGCGAAAGCCCGGCGGAGATACAACCACTTGTAACCAATGATGTACCAGCAAGCGATGGAGAAGATCAGCAGCAGCAGAACCACCATCTTCACCGGCAGTGTCGCCTGGGCGATGAGGTCGACGGAGCTCGGCATGTGCCCCGCTGCCCCTCCTGGCGACTGATGTTGGAAGGTCACAAGGAAACCGTAGATCACATGGTGCATCGCGAGTGATCGGGGTATCGCCCTACCGTCGCTGCTGTCAATCGTTGCCGCTGGTGTACAAAGTCATCTTGAGCACTCCGCGGGTCTTCCGACCGTCGCTCACGCGAAGCGTGATAGCTCCCTAGCTCGGCGGCACAGTGCCGCGCCAGAGTCCCCATGAACGAACCTAACATCCAGTTTGCCCTGCCCAACTTCTCGCGCTCGATGAAGACCCTCGGGGTGCTCTTCGTCGGCGTGTGGCTCGTGGAGTCGCTGGTCAACCGCTCCGCCGCAGTCGACACGACCCCCGACCCGCTGGGGCCCTTCACGGCGCTGGTGCTGATCCCCTCGAGGGTGGCGCACGGCGAGGTGTGGCGGCTCGTCACGCATCCCTTCGTGCACGATCCGGCTGGAGTTCAGTCCGTGTTCTGGACGGTGATCACCCTGTGGTTCTTCGGCGGAGTGATGGAGACCCGTTGGGGACTCAGACGAGTGCTGACCGCGATGGCCGTCACATCCGTCGTCTCGGCTCTGGCAGTGGTCGTCGTCGGGGCGATCTACACCCCGTTCTGGACGCAGCGGGCCTACTCGCCGGCTGCTGCGACGACCATGCTCGCGGCCGCGTGGGGAATGAGTGAGGGCACCCGAGCGACCTCGTTTCTCGGGATCGTCTCGCTTACCGGTCGTCAGTTCACGGCCATCTTTGGGGTGATGATCGCCGTGGGCTTCTTCTTCTCTCAAAGCCCTGGATCGGTGCTCGCTTTGGTGGGACTCCTCGTCGGTGCGGTGCTCGGCAACGGCCCCGCGAGGCGAGCTTCGCGGCCGCGAACCGAGAGCGCCCCGAAGCTTCGGGTGATCAAAGGCGGGATCGATTCGCGCGACCTGCCGAACTGATCGCGAATCAGCTCAGTCGTCGAGCGCCGCGCCTCGCATCCGGTCGTTGTCGTCCCGCACTCGTTGGAACATCGACGCTCGCACCAACGGTGGAAGATCCTCGCTCTGAATTCGTGACGCTCGCGCGACGGAGACCGCGTGCGCGAGAGCGGCGTCGAGTTCGGGCAACTCGCCCGGCCACGAGTGGGCGCGGAGCGCTGCGAGGGCCTCGGGCGTGATGCCGAGCGGACTGCGGTCGGCGCAACGGCACGCCCGATCCATCGCGGCGTAGACCAGGGACTCAATATCTTCGAGGCGCTCGCGCAGTGCAGGCACCCGAGCGACCCGCCCGCGCAGCCGACGTCCCAGTGACGCCGGGAGGTCGCACTCCGACGGATCGCGCGGTACCGCAACGATGACCCGCACCTCCAGTGCGTACTCGGTTTCGTCACCGAGCCGCCTGGATGCGCCACGATCGAGCGCCCCAGCGAGCGCAGTGAGGCCCTCGTGACCAAGCGCGACAGCGTGTTCGATGACGAGCGTCGCACCCGCCGCGCGCTCGAGCCAACCGGGCACCGGGCTCGCCCCGCGAGCGTCGCCCAACAACGTCGCTAGAATCGCCCGCGGTTCGATCGCGGATGCGTCGAGCACCATCAACCCACGATCAGATCGCGGTCCCATCTCGTGCAGGCGACCCGCGGCCGGTCGCACCGAAACACCGACCGCGGCGACCAGCGCAATCGGCCCCTCGGTCGGCGCGAGCGCATCCAGCAACGACTGCAGCTTGCGGGTCGCCGGAGCATAGGCGATCCACTGCGTAGCGCCGACCCCGAGGGCCACTACGGAGGCCGACTCGACCACCAGGGCGCCGACCCGCGCGAGCTCGGCCTCCGCGGTGTTGGCCCGCACGATCTCGCTCGCTTCGCGTTGCTGCGAATCCGCGGCCCGCTGGTCCGCGCGCTCGGCCGCGAGGATGCGCAATAGAGCGCCCTCGATGTGGTGACGCACCTCCTCGAGTTGGCACTCCTCCTCGAAGCTCGCGGGCGTTGTCCGATCGCCGCGCGGGATGATCACGGCTCCGAGAAGCCTCTCGGCGTCGCAGAGGGGAAGCGCCGCGAAGGCCTCGTAGCCGTCGAGCGCATCGACCACCGGACGAAGCTCTGGCCGACGCACCAGATGTGGCCGAAGCGTGTCGGCGAAGGCCACCGTCGGGCGCGTGCGCAACCACGTCACGAGCACCTTCTCTGCCTCGATCGAGAGCGGGCGGACGGAGGGTGTCCCGGCGACGTCGATCTGGAGCACGCGCGCGCCGTCGAGCACCCAGAACGCGGCCGGTGCGCGCAGGTTGCGAGCGGCCTCGCGCAACGGGTCGAGCACGACCGCTGCAAGCTCGTCGAGGCACTCTGCGCGGTCCAGCCCTCGGCCGATGCGTGCGCAAGCGTCGAGCAGACGACCCTCGGCTGGGCGAAACCACCGATCGATGAGGGGTAGCGTGAAGACTCCGACGCCGAGGCCGATGGCCATCGCAGTCAGCGGAGCGCCGGGCCCGAAGACCAGCGCGACCGCGCCCGCGAGGAAACCCCAGGAGGCTGCGAGGGTGCGTCGCGCGAAGGGACCCGCTTGCGCGGCGGACGCGTCGGCGTGTCCGACTACGAGGCCGAGGACGTGGGCAGCGATACCCAGCGACCAGGCGAGGAGCGCACCGTCACTCTCGCGGGAAAGGCTGCGCGCGAGGGTGGCGAGTGCGAGGGCCGTTACGCCGATCGTCGGGTAGATCGACCGGGCGCGCTCGGCCGGCGCGGTGGGTCGTTGCATCGCTGCGAGGTGGAGGAGTGCTGCAATTGCGACCGCAATCGGGGCAAGCGCGCGCGACCCGGGGAACCAATGGTCCGCACCGGGCCAGAGGCCGGCAGTGCCCACGGTGGCGACGAACAGGCCCGGCAGCGCGGCGCGGCGGAGCGACTCCGTGCGCATCGGCTGCGCAAAAGCGAGCACCGTGGAGAGTCCCAGCAGTTCGCCGGATGCGACGGCGTGTGCGAGGCGCAGGGTTCGGGAGCCGGGGTTGAACCCCGCGACCACGCTGGCGACGGATAGCGCCCCAAGGGCCGCCGCGACGGAGATCGCCTCGGCCTGCGCGCCGTGGCCAGTACGCGACAGGCGCTTCGGGGCAAGCGCGATGATCACCGCGAGCGCTGCGAGCGCGACGCCGCGCGGGTCGATCGGGCGGCCTGCTCCGCTCCACGCCGCCACCGCGACAAAAAGGGCGCCCAACCCGGCAAGCTCGGGCCACGGGACGATGGTGCGGGTAGGGGACATCAGCGCAACTGCAGAGACGCTACGGTCTCAGGCACGTCGGCTCAAGAACGGGACGCCGATGGATCTCAGGGAGTGGCCGCGGCGTGATCCTGCTTGCGGATTTCGCAAGCGCCTCCGAGGTCGTCGAGACACTCGAGGGCGAGGTTCATCTCGGCGCGGGTGTGACCGCGGGTGATGTTCACGCGCAGGCGTTCTTCGCCCACCTTTACACCGGGATACGTGATCGGAATCATGTAGATCCCGCGGTCGAAGAGCATCTGGTGCAGGAGCATCGCCTTGCGCTCGTCACGCACCATCACGGGCATGATGTGCGTATCGCTCAGCCCGAGGTCGAACCCTCGGGAGACCAACTCGTTGCGCATGTACAGCGCGTTTTCCTGGAGCTCTTCCACGAGCGCGACGCCGTCTTCTTCGAGCATCGTGAGAATCGTCGCCGCCGCTGCCACGATGGGCACCGGGAGCGTCGCGCTGAACACGAAGCTGCGGGCGGTGTGTTGAATGAGTTCGATGACGTCAGTACTGCCGAGGATGATTCCGCCGATGCCGCCAAAGACCTTGGAGAAGGTCGACACCACGATCGGCGAGCGGCCTTCCAGTCCGAGGTGCTCCAGGATGCCGCGACCGTGCGCACCAAGGGTGCCCGAGCCGTGCGCATCGTCGACCACAAGGACGGCGTTGTAGCGCTCGCACACTTCGACGATCTCCTTGAGGTGGCCCATGTCGCCGTCGAGCGAATAGATGCCCTCGACCAACACCATGGCGTTGGGGCGCTCTTTGGACTTCAGCACCCGCTCCAGAGATCGCGCGCTGTTGTGGTTGAAGAACCTCACCTCGGGCGCGCGCCCAGGGCTCCCCGCAGCGACGAAGGTGCCGTCGAGGATGCAGGCGTGCGACAGGTTGTCGAGGATGAGGGTGGTATCGCGGTCGGCGAGCGACATCACAGTGCCAACCATCGCTTGATAGCCCGTGGTGGTCACCAGGGCCTTCTCGAAGCCGAAGTACCTCGCGAGGCGCTCTTCGAGTTCGACGTGCGCCGTCGTGGTGGCCTGTACCCGCGAGCTCGAGAGCCCGCAGGCGAAGACGTCCACAGCGGCTTTGGCGGCCTCTTTCACCTTCGGGTGCGTCGTCAGCCCGAGGTAGTCGTTGGAACTGAAGTTCACGAAGGCGTGACCCGCGACGCTCGTGCGAATGCCCCCGCCCTCAAACGGGCGGAAGAACGGATACACCCCAGCCTCGCGCGCCTCGCGCACCCTGGCCAGGCCCTCGTAGGCCTTGTCGTCAATCCAGCTCATCGCTCACTCCGGGCGTCGGACGACCAGCGCCGACGCATTGCCGTAGAACCCTACGGAAGTCACCACTGCGCAGTCACCCGCGCGTGCATCCGACAACCACTCGATCGCCGCCGCGACCCCAAACGCCCCCGCAGCACCCAGCGTTTCGCCGAACCATGCCTTCGGCTTCTTCACCGGCACGTCGCCGAGTGCCGCCGCGATCGCTGCCCGCTCTGGCTCGTCGAGAACGCCGAGGCCCGAGAGCCCGCTCACCGCCATGATTACCCGCGCGCGCTCTACGCTTGCGACGGCAATGTGCACCGCGCGGGTGAGCGCCTCTGCGCTCACGTGCACCATCGGCTGCGAATCCTCCGCGGGCTCGAACGCAGCCCCGTAGCCGACGACCTCGGCGAGCACGGTTGCTCCGCGCTCGCGGGCCGCTGCGAGGTCTTCCACCACTGCGAGGCACGCGCCTTCGCCGAGCCGCAGGCCACGCGAGCCCACGTCTCCTGGCGCCCACACCTCGGGATTCTCATCGAGCGCGCCGAGCCGCCGGAACGCCTGCCACAAGCCCTCGGACATCGCCTCCGCGCCGCCCGTGAGCACGGCCTTCGCTCGACCCGCGTCGATCCAGATCGAGGCCGCGTCGAAGGCATCGAGGCCGCCCGTCGGGCCATTGGTCACTGTCGCGTTGAGTGCACGAAGCTCTTCCCAGATGCTCACGTACCCAACCGAACTGTTGATCACCGTGTTTGGGAAACGCGCCGGGTTGAGGTACCGCGGGTCTTCCAGGCGAGCCACGACGTCAAGTTCGTGAATCGCCTCAAGGCTCCCGTACGCCGTCGAGGCGCACACCCCGACCTCCGTCGGCCCGAGGGCAGCGAAGGCTCCGGCGCGCTTGAGCCCGGCGTGCTCGAGGCCCAGCCGCGCGGCCACCAGCAGCAGCCGAGTCAGTCGGTCGTTGTTGCGAAGGCCCTTGTCGCCGACGATCGGCCGCGGGTCGAAGTTGGCGACCTCGGCTACTCGTAGCGCCGGGTGAGCGGCGGCGGTGAAACTCGTCGGCGTCGTCGAAAACGCGGCTCCTGCGGGGGCCGCGAGCCCCGCGCGAAAGGCTTCCCAGCCGAGTCCGAGCGGCGATGCGACGCCGAGGCCGGTGATCGCGAGGGGCCTCACGCGACACCTTCGCGCGCCGCGGGGGAGGGGAGGTGATCGGGTTTCGCGAAGAGCACCACCGCGTCGTAGCCACCGAACGCGAGCGAGTGATTGACCACCACGTCGGCGCGGCCCCGAGCGGCGGTATTGGCTACCACCGCCAGGTCGCACTCCGGATCGACGGACCCATAACCCGTCGTGGGTGGATAGATGCCGCTGATGATGGTCTCGACGCAGCTCACGGCCTCGATCGCGCTCGCGGCGCCCATGCAGTGACCGATCAAGCTCTTGATCGAGGAGATGGGCACTCGCCGCTCGCCGAACACCGCGCGCACTGCGGTCGATTCGACGGCGTCGTTTGCTTTCGTCCCGGTGCCGTGGGCGTTGATGAAGTCCACGTCGCCCGCCGCGAGTCCCGAGCGACGGATGGCCTCGCGAAGCGCATGGATCACGCCCGCGCCGGACGGCTCTGGGCGCGTGATGTGAAACCCATCGCAGGCCAGGCCGTACCCGCCAACTTCCGCCAGTGCCGTCGCACCGCGCCGCACGGCATGCGCTTCGGACTCCAGCACCATGACCCCCGCACCTTCGCCCACGATCAACCCCAGCCTCTCCAGATCGAAGGGTTGACAGCGCTCTGGCGCCACGGCACCGAGGCGCACGAAGCCCGCAAACTGTAGCTCCTGCAGCATCTCGGCGGCGCCGGTGATCACCACGTCGGCCCGGCCGGCGCGGATCAGGTCCGTCGCATACCCGATGGCGTAATTCCCCGCCGCGCAAGCAGCCGGGAGCGTGAGCACGGTGCCGCGGCAGCCGAAGGCCTGGGCGGTTTGCATCGAGAGCAGATACGGCGCGAACTTCGGGATGACCCGCGGCGACATCGCATCCGGGCCCTCGTGAATCCAGCGGCCGTCGAGCACTCCGCAGATGTCGGCTTCACCCATGGTGGTCCCAAGCACGACGCTCGCGCGCTCGCTCCGCAGTGCGGCCTCGGGGAGGGCCGCGTCTCGCACGGCCATCCTCGCGGCCGCGAGCGCGAACGCGGAGCAGCGCCCGGCTCGCCGGGACTCCACCGAGGTGAGGTGGTCCGTCGCGGTGAAGTCCTGCACTTCCGCGGCGAGCGTGCGTCCGAGGCGCGTCGCGTCGAACGATCGAATCGTTGAAGTCCCGCTGCGACCCTCGACGAGCGACTGCCAGAAAGGGGCGCGTCCGAGCCCGACAGAACTCACGACGCCCATCCCTGTGACGAGGACTCGAGGTGTCATCTGGGCGCGCTATACCCGATGGCAGACCGGGCCAGCAAGCAGCCCCGGGGCGCGAAACAAGCTGCCCACCGCCACGTCAGCTACGCATGCCCAGTCGCACGGAAACACTTGTTCTCAAGGGATTACGTGTCTTGACAGGGTGCACGTTCGCTGCGATGTACGCGGCGCGTGTGGGGTCGAGATGACCCCGATCACTCGCACAGCCTTCCCGAACCACAGCACGGAGCGCGGCACCGCCATGATCGCACGAGACGAACTGCTCAACACCTTCCGCCGGATCGCGAGCGAGGTCGCGGAGAAGGAGATTCCGCAGCCCACCGAGACTACGCCCATCAGTGACCTCGGCATCGACTCGCTCGGCATGCTCGAGATCGTTGGGAGCATGGAGCGCGAGTTCAAGATCCAGATTCCCGACGATCAGCTAGTCGGTATCTCGACCGTCGGGCAGCTGGTCGATCTCGTCCAGCAGCGCACCGACAGGGTCGCCTGAGCGGGGCCACGAGATGTCCACGCCCGCCACGTTGAAGGAAGACCTCCGCGCTCTCATCGCGGAGATCATCGAGAAGGATGCCGACGCGGTCGGCGATGATGTTCTCCTGAGCGACCTCGGCGTCGATTCGATGCAGGCCATCGAGATCATCTCGGACATCGAGCGTCGGTATCAGCTGAAGATCGCTGAGAGCGAGTTCAAGAACATCTCCACGCTGACCAGCGTGCATCGCTTCGTCGAAGAGAAGCTCGCCGCCCGCACGGGCTGAGCGCTCTTCCGGCCTCGTCTCCCATCCCCTGAAATTACTGGTGTCGGCGGCGGGAGTTGAACCCGCACGAGGCTTTCGCCCCCGGAGGTTTTAAGCCACCTGCGTATGCCATTCCGCCACGCCGACAGTCGCCTCGCATTGTGCACGAAGAAGACGGGCGCAGGCGAACTCAATCGCTCCGCGCCCGTCGATCGATCCTCAGAGATGGTTCATGGAAGCGGAAACACCCGCACGCCCCAGCGCCGGGTGGAGGCTTCCGAGAGGTCGCGCCAGTAGGTTCCTACGCGCCCTCCGGAGACCGTGGCCCAGTAGCCGGTGTGGTTCATCGAATCGAGGACGCTTCGAGTCCAAGTGGCCGCGGTGCCGGTGCCCGTGAGCGCCGCGAGCCGCAGCGTCCCGATAGTGGTGTCCTGGTAGACGATTCGGGGCCCAGCGGTTCCGATGCTCACCGCCGCGCTGTCTCCGACGATGTGCCGACCGTCGTCGAAGGTCTGCATCGCGGCGACCCCAGAGCCGTCATCCACCACCGCCGGATCACCCATCGGGCGCCCGCCGACCACACGGAGGTACATCAGTCGCTCCTCCCAGCCATCGACGTACGCCACATGGATGGCGCCGGTGGCATCGATCGCCGCTGCCGCTGCCAGTCCGCGATCGCCGCCGTCACGCATCATCGCGAGCTCGCCGTCGAGAATCACCGGGGCCGCAAACCGACCCATCGCGTCTCCTTGTGCGAACAGAAGGTTGCCGCGGTCGCGGTGGTAGAAGACCACTGTCGGTCGGCTCATGCTGTCTACCAGCAGGTTGATGTAGAGGGCACCCGGGGGGAGGTCTTCCACCCAGTTGCGATCGTAGATGTCCTGGCAGGTCGTGCCGACGCAGGCCTGGCCGGCGCTGCATGTCGCGGTGCAGGTTCCTGCGGCCGCGCACTGCCCCGAGGTGCGCACGCAGGATTGACCCGTCGGGCAGTCCGAAGCGCGGCACTGGCTCGCAACGGTCACGGCGTCTGCGATCGTCCAATCGGCCGCCCGTGCTGGGCTCGGGCTGTTGCCCCGGGCGATGCGCACCACCGCGCTGACCGCGCCATTGGCCGCGATGCTGACCGCGCGGTAAGCGATAAGCGGCGTCCCATCGGCGAGCAGCGTCAGTGACGCGTAGCGGCCGTTGGCGCCGTTTGTATCGACGTCGTGCCGCGTCCATGCGGTGCCGTCATACGCCGCAAACTTCAGCCGATCATGGGTGGTGTCCCAGTACGCCACCCGGGGCTGTCCTGCCGCGTTGAGCGCGACGCTATTGAAGCGCCCGACGTCGTCGCCCGCCGTACTCACGCCGTTACGCCAACCCATCGGGTCACCCGTGACCATTCCGTCGGCGGGGACGCCGTCGACGTGGGTCCAACCGACGGTGCTGGTCTCCTGGCTGAAGCGACCGACGACGAGATCGCCGTAGCGCGTGCCGTCGGTGGGCTCGCCCGGAGAATAGGCCGACATCCAAAGCGCGCCATCGGCCGCTGCGGCCATGTGGAGGTGCGATCCGACCGCGCCGGCCGCGAGCGGCGGGAGGCGCTCGCAGCGGCACATGGCGGTGTCGTACGCGCACGTCGCTGCATTGAAGGCGGGCGTCCCCATCGGGGCGAACCCAGGCATGCAGTCGGGACACGCGGGCGCGGTCGTGCACAGGCCCGACGACGCGCAGAGGTTCTGCCCCGATTCGCAGGTCACTCCCATGTCAGGGCTGCTGCCCGTGTCGCCGCGACCGCCGTCCTGAACGTTGCTCGTGGACGCTTCCGCGCAACCCACTGCGCCGATGCCGGTGGCGACCATCAGCGCAGTCGCGATCCGCGCGTCGGCCCTCCGCCGCCGCCCCGCGATCACGACGCCTACAGCGAGCATTGCGAGTAGCCCGGCGGAGCCGCGCCCACAACCGTCGCTTGGGGAGCTCCCCACGCGGCAGCCGCAGCCGCCGCTCGCAGCGTCTGTTCCGCGACCGCCGCGGATCAGCGCCTGGCGGTTGATGACCCGCTCCGTGATGTTGCCCGATGCGTCGCGCACGCGGACCACGATGCGCACCGCATCTGCGGGCACTGCGATGTGGTCCGAAGCTCCCCACTCCGTCGCGGGGGCGTCGTCAAACTGGAATGAGTATTCGAGCGCGGTGGACTGGTTGTCCGTCGCCTCTGCGACGAGGACGCCGTTGTCGAAGCGCGTCGTCAGTTCTGGGGCGACCGGATCGACGATGAACGTGAACTGCGCGGGCTCTTCATCGGCGGTCTGCGGCTCACCCGCGATGCGCGCGCGCACCTCGATGGTGTGGAGGCCAGGGCTCGCGAGTGCGAAATCCTGCACGTCGTATCGGGTCGCGGCGGAGAAGCTCGACCAGGTCTGGCGGTCGATTCGCCAGCTGTATTCGGCGTCGTGACCGAGGTCGTTGGGGGTCGAGGTGTGGAAGCTGACGCGCGGGAGATTCTCCCGGCGGAAGCCGTCTACCGAGCGGAAGAAGTTCGGATCGACACGGACCGCATCCAAGGTGACTGTAGTGTCGAGCCTTGCCGAGTCGGGACGCGCGCCCGCCGGGGTAAATGAGATGCCCGCAAAGAGGCCAAGGAAGCGGTTAGCGCCCTCGGTGACACCCTGGACGCCGTTGGCGGGAATGGTCACCGCGACGCGGCCGAGGGACATGCCGCCGCTGCCCGGGATATCAAATCCGGGGATGCTGATCGGCGAGAGCCCGCCGCCGAGCATCCCGAGTACGGGCGCAAGAATGGCCTGCAACGAGGTCCCGATCAGGGCCGGGTTGTTCGAGAGCAGGCTGTTGTTGGTGACGCTGATGTTCTCGGTGCGAAGCATGCCGAGGCGCGGGCGAAGACCCCCCGAATCGCTCTCCAGGTTGACCCCGACGACCGCGTCGGTGGTGAGGGTCATGAAGCGGACATAGCGCTCCTCGCTCCAGGCGTAGAAGTCGAGCGCAAGACGCGGCAGGCGGATGTTGAGCAGCGGGTCGGTGTCTACGTTGGTGCCACCACCGAGGCGAATGGCCGGGGGCTGCTGCGGACGGAGGAGAATCGCCACAGGCCCGGTGGTCTGCGGGAAGAGAAGCTGCCGCATGGAGCTCAGCGCAGGGAGGATGCTGAAGGTTCCGGCGGAGATTTGCTGGCTGAGGTTGGTGCCGACGCCGAGGCAGAGCGTGCCCGCGTCCCAGAGCTGGTACGCTGAGTAGTTGAGAAACTCCTCCGCGATGCCGATGCCGAGGTCCGTCGGCGTCGAGGTGCCGGGCACCACGTTGGAGCGCAGGGCCATGTACTCGGGGATCGTCGGAATGGCCGGCGGGGCGATGCGCGGCACACAGGCGTTGTGCGCTAGCGACTGCATTGCGCCGAACATGTTGATGGTCATTCCGCCGTTGACGACCTGTGCGTCGCGCATCGGGTCACCCGCTGCGAGCGTGTAGCGCACGTTGGCGCGCACGCCTGGCGACAGCGACGCAAACAGTGCGCCGAAGTTGCCCACGCCATCCACGCCGATGAGCGTCGGCACGTTGGTGTTGTCAGGGTAGACGCAGGTGCCGCTACGGGCGGTGGTGCCCGTCGGGCAGCCCGGGGGGTTCGGGGTAGCGCTCTGTGCGAGCGCGCTGGAAATGGGTCCGAGCGCACCGCTGATCTGCCCGCGTACGAGACCGACGATGGTCCCCCGCAAGAGGTTGACGATGCCGCAGACCCAGCTGCCGGTGCAGTTGATGTCGGCGTCCTCGATGCCCTCGCCAGGCGTCTCCTGCACCACGTCGCCAGAACCCGTCGGCGAGACGAGATCGGCGCGGTGGTAGTCCGTTCGTTGTGCATGCGTGTCACGGCGCAACGTCGCTTTGGTCGAGACGCCGATATATGGGTGGCCGCCCCGGGTGGTGTTGATGTTGAGCGTCGGCGACGCGATCGTGCCGCAGAGAAAGCCCCCGCACGAGGTGCTGCACGAGCCGATGCACGCGCGAATCGGGATGTCTCCGTTGATGTTGATCCGGGCTCGCACGTTGATCGCGTTGGGATCGGCGAAGCTGAGGTCGAGCGCACCGGTGGTCGGCAACGTGATGGCGATGTCGCAGCGCCCGGACGGACAGACGATCGCACGGCCGACCGTGAGATCCTGCGAGAGCGTTGGCACTGGAATGCCACTGCCCACGAGGCCGCCGAGAAGGCCCGGTGCCACGGCCTCGATGCGGTTGAGTCCGTTCTCAGACAAACGAACCTGCGCTGCGCGCGGAATGCGTGTCTCCGGCGCCAACGGATAGCCCCCGGGAATCGGCGCAATCGCGCCTCCCGCACAGCTCGAACAACCACCGCCGCTACATCCTGAAACCAGGACCACGGCGATCATCCAGTAGACCCTACGCAGCGTCGACCACATCAGGACGATCCTCTTGCCGCGACGTCGCGGCTGCTGGAGATGGCCGACGCGCAAGCCACCAGCGCGTCGAACCGAAAGCGAATTTTGCCGACAGTACGGCGGCATCGCGCCCTGGGTAAAGCCAGGACGTGACGCGCTTCAGGGGATGAATGAAAGAGGGAGGAGTGGACTCTACGCCACGGGGATCGTGGCGCGCCGGGTCACTGGGCGATGTTGGCGGAGATCCCCGCGAAGTTTGCGCGAAGGTGGTACGCGGGCATGCCGTTGACCATCGTGTCCGGCTGACGCGCCCAGCCCGATTGCGGGTCGGTCATGCAGTTGGCGCCCGAGATGATGTTGCAGAGCGGCGTCGGATTGCCGCCGATGGTGACGCTCACCATCTTGGCGTTTTCGACGGTGATGTCGGCATCCACGACGCCGAACGGCTGGTCGCAGTTGTCTTCCGTCAGCCAGCGGCTGGTGGTCTCGGTGTAGCGCCCGCCGGCCGCGAGCCCGCCGCCGATGCAGCCGCGGTCGGCCGTGAGTTGCACGTTGCTGATCGTTGCGTTGTCCATCGGCAGCTGGGTGAGCAGCATGGTGCCGGCTTCGTCGCTGAAGATCGGAATGTTGACCGTGGTGGTCGCCCGCGTCGTGGTGGCGCGAGTGCCGGTCACGGCGACCATGCCGGAGATCGGGTTGTAACGCGGGCCCGATCCGGCCGGGCCGTTGTTGTTGAAGAACGCGAACTGCCCGTCCATCAGGCCGACGCCGGTGGAGCCGTGCGTGTACATCGGGTTCAGGCCACCGGTGCGGAAGGTGTTGGCCGCAAGGTCAAACTGGAGGCCCCAGAGGAACGTGCCCCGCTGGAGGGTCGGGTTGACCGTGGAGAGAATCGCCGCGCTCGCAAGCGCCGCGGGCTGCGTGATCTTGATGTAAGTGAGGCGGAAGCCCGGGCGCATCGCGTTGTTGGTGTAGCGGCCGCGCGGGCAGACCGGATCGGTCGTGCACTGGAAATACGGAACCGTGCCGCCGTCCACGATAGGGGCACTGCAGGAGGTCATGTTCGCAACGGGGTCGGCGATGGGCGTCTGGACACAGACTCCGGTATCCGCACCGCCGCCAGTGTCCGAGACGCCGCCATCGGTAGGGGTCGCGGGGTCAGAACTACAGGCGCCCATTGAGCTGGCGAGAACACTGGTGAGGAGAAGGGTCGAGAAACGGTTCATGAAAGCCTCCGCGATCGCTGTTCTGAATTGTTTACGCAGGATGTAAAAAGCCCCGATTTCCGCGCGGCGCGAACGCTACGCGAAGGCACCAGACGCTGCAAGCGCCTTGCCGATGCGATCAGAGGTTCTCGTAGTGAACGAGTCGCCCAAACGCGCGGACCCGCTCCTGGACGTCGGCCTCGGTGGCATCGACGACCCCTTTGGTGCCGTAATGCTCCACGCAGAGCGAGGCCACCGCGGAGCCATGAACCACGGCGCGCCGCAGTGAAGCCGGCGTGATCGGGCCCTGCGCGTCGAGGTATCCGAGCATCGCGCCGGCGAACGTGTCGCCCGCACCCGTCGGGTCAACGACCTCTTCGAGTGGATACGCCGGCGCATGAAACGCTCCGTGTTCGTCGAAGAGAAACGCGCCGTACTCACCCTGCTTCACCACGACGCGGCTCGGACCGAGCGCCCGGAGCGCGCGACCGACCTTCGCGATGACCTTGTGCCCAGAGAGATCACGGGCCTCCTCCTCGTTGATGATGAGCAGGTCGATGCGCCGCAGCAGGCGAAGCAGTGCCTCGGGGGTGCCCTTGATCCAGAAGTTCATGGTGTCGGCCGCGACAAGCTCCGGTCGCTGGGCCTGATCGAGCACCTCGGACTGGAGGTCTGGGTGGATGTTGCCCAGCAGCACCACGCGAGAGCTGCGGAAGCTCTCCGGCAGGGTCGGGCGGAAGTGTTCGAATACGTTAAGCCGGGTGTCGAGCGACTCGCGCGAAGAGAGGTCGGCGTTGTAACGGCCATGCCAGCGAAACGTTTCCCCATCGACGATCTGGACGCCGGCGAGGTCGACGCGCCGCGCCGCGAGAGACTTCAGCATCGAGTCGGGGAAGTCCCGCCCGACGACGCCGACCATTCGCACATCGGTGTAGAGGCCTGCCGCGAGGGAAGCGAACGTCGCCGAGCCTCCGACGAGTTCATGACACTCGCCCGTGCTCGAAAACTCCACGGTGTCCACGGCCATCGAACCAACGATCAGAACACTCACGATGAACTCTCCTGGTGCCGCTCGACGCGGCGGGCACCGTCCCTACCGTGCCCGACGCGGCCCGGTCAACGCCCCGCGTCCCTTGTGTACGGTGCCCGCTCGACGCGCACATCCTCCTCTCGGTCGGCCCGACGAACGCGCAGCACGACGACCGTGCCGACCTCTCCGCGCAAGCGTTCGGTGAGCTCTGCGGCTGTGTGACCGCGCACCGGCTGACCATCAATGGCGACGATCGTCGTGCCATGTCGGAGCCCCGCTCGCCCCGCAGCTCCGCCTTCGGGCACCCGATCGAGGACGAGCACTCCTTCGGACTCGCGGTGGCGCAACGTCGCGCCGATGCCACCTCGCCACGAGCCGCCGAGGTTTCCGACGCCCGGCGCACCTCCGGCGCACCCCAGAAGCCAGCCCACCAGCGCCAATGTGACGAGGTGTTGTGCACCATTCGCTTGCGTGGCCGCTGCGGAGGCGCGAGCATCCGCGGCACTTGTGACAAGTCCCAATCCAGCGCAGGGGCAGGGTGAATCGGCGCCTCCGACGATGATCGGCGGATACCGGTTGATCGAGTTACTCGGTCGGGGCGGCATGGGAGAGGTGTACCGCGCCGAGCAGGAGGGCCCGGGGGGCTTTCGACGTCGAGCGGCAGTGAAACGTATTCTGCCTCGTTTGCAGGGCGATCCGAACCTTCGCGCGCGCTTCCTTCAGGAGGCGCGAATCAACGGATACCTCGAGCACCCCAATGTCGTGCAGGTGCTCGACTTCGGTGACCAACCCGAGCCTTACCTGGCACTCGAGTACGTCGAGGGAACCACCGCCGCGCGGGTTCTCAAAGCGTGCGCGGAGCGGGGACAGCGGCTCCCGCCGGTGGCGGTGGCTTACCTTGTCGCGGAGGCCGCGACGGGGCTCGATTACGCACACCGCCGCGAGGATGAGCACCGCCGCCCGTTGCAGATCGTGCACCGTGACGTGTCTCCGCAGAACCTCCTCGTCTCCCTCGAGGGAAGCATCAAGGTCTCCGATTTCGTCGTCGCCCGCGCGGTGCTGAGCGGCGCCGCGCCCGGCTCGGCGCTGACCAAGCTGGCCTATGCCGCGCCAGAGCTTCTTGTCGGGCAAACGCCAGACTGGCGCGTCGATGTGTTCGCGTTGGGGGTGGTCCTCTGGGAGATGTTGCTGGTTCGGCCATTGGTGCCGCGATCCGATCCCAACGCGGCGCGCCAGGTGCTCCTCGCGGGTCGCTTCGATCCGCCGTCGCGCGTCGACCCTCAGGTGCCGCAGCCGTTCGACGCGGTGGTGCTCGCCGCGCTGGCGGTTGATCCTGCACAGCGTACGGAGTCCGCGGGTCTCCTCGCGCAACAACTCCGCGCGCTCATCCACGGCATCCATCCTGGCTTCGACGCCACGGAGTTTGTTCGTGTGCTGGCGCGCACCCTGCCCGAGATTCCCTGGCGGGCACCCGCGGCGCCGGTGGCTCCGGAGGCATTCGTTCCGACGATGGGTAACGCCACCCCTGGAAGGCTTCCCACGCTTCCGCCGCCGACTCGCGAGGCTCCGGTCGGGCTCAGCCCGATGTCGCCGATGGTCGGGTTTGGCGGACCCGGCGCGATGCCTGGCAGCGCACCAAATCCGGCGATTCTCGCTCCGCTGTCGCCGCCGCAGGCCCCTGGTTTTGGCGGGCTTCCATCGCTGGGTCACGCGGGCTCGCTTGATCTCTCGGAGCCGCCTTCGCGGCATGCCTCGCTCGACGTTGCGCCCGCCCCCAGCGCTGCCATCGGCCCACTTCCCAGACCTAAGCAGGCACCGTCCTCCGGCCTCTCGACGCGCACGATCACGCTGAGCATCGCCGCCGCAATGGTCGTCCTCGCCGGATTGATTTTCTGGTGGATCACGACCAGTCGCGACCCCGTTCGTCCGCCGACGGGCCCGGGCACTGCCGTCTCGATCGGGGCGGGCCCCGACCCGCACGTCACCGTGGCGGCACCCCCTGCGGTTTCCGTAGACGCAGCGACGCCTCCAGCGGCCCCTTTGCGTGACTACCGACCGCGTGCGGCGGCGGCCATCAACGCCCTCGAGCCGCGGGTGATGGCGTGTCTTCGCGCCGACCGCAACGCAGCGGAGGAGTGCACCGCCACGGTGACCTTCGACAATGCGAACGGCGGAGCGCTGAGCAGTGATGTGTTTTTCCGCGCGCCCCGCGGCAGCACCGCGCGGGTTCAGGCCTGCGTACAGACAGCATTGCAACAGGCTCGCTTCACGACCGATCCGGGGGCCTCCGGGCTCACCCGGACGACGAAGGCGTGGCGCATGGGTCGAGCGCTCAGCAGTGGCGGAACGGGCGGCGGTAATCCGACGATCTCCTTTCCCTTCGGCATGCCGCAGCGCTGAGCGGTAGGAAGCCCTTTACGAATCGCGGTCGCGCGGGCACATTCCCGCCCCGCTCGGCGGTCCCTCGGTGAGGCGACCGGCACGGAGCGCCTGATACAGCGGCGCACGGAGCGCCCTATCAATCACAGCACACGGAGAACCATCGTCATGGCGAAGCGGAACAAGATCGCGCTCATCGGCGCAGGCAACATTGGCGGCGAACTGGCGGCCATCGCGGCGCGCAAGCAGCTCGGCGACGTGGTGCTCTTCGACATCCCGTCGAAGGCCGATTTCGCGAAGGGCAAGGCCCTCGACCTGATGCAGAACAACGCCATCACCGGCGACGACGCTTCCATCACCGGCACCTCAGACTGGGCCGACGTGGCGGGCGCCGACGTCATGATCATCACCGCGGGCGTGCCCCGAAAGCCGGGGCAGAGCCGCGACGACCTCGTTGGCATCAACCTTCCGATCATCCGCAACGTCGCGGACAACGCGAAGAAGCACTGTCCCAACGCGTTTACGATCGTCATCTCCAATCCGCTCGACGTGATGGTGTGGGCCTTTCAGCAGTGGACGGGCTTCCCCCGCGAGCGGGTCGTCGGGATGGCCGGGGTGCTCGACTCGGCGCGGCTCCAGCACTTCCTCGCAGCGGAGGTCGGGGTCAGCGCGAAGGACGTTCGTGCAATGGTGCTCGGCGGGCACGGTGACGACATGGTCGCCGCGCGCGGCTACTGCACGATCAACGGCGTTCCGGTGGCGCAGCAGATCTCGAGCGAGCGGCTCGACGCCATCGAAGCCCGCACCCGCGGCGGCGGCGGCGAGATCGTGAAGCTCATGGGCACGAGCGCCTACTACGCCCCGGCCACGGCGGCGATGGCGATGGCGGAGTCCTACCTCCTCGACCAGAAGCGGATGCTCGCCGCAGCTGCGTATCTGGACGGTCAATACGGTTACAAGGACATGTATCTCGGTGTGCCCGTCGTGATCGGCGGCAAGGGCGTCGAGCGCATCGTGGAGATTCAGTTGAGCGACGCCGAGAAGGTGATGCTCGCGAAGAGCGCCGACAGCGTCCGTGGAGTGGTAGACGTCGCAAAGCGCCTCATCGCGCAGCAGGCTTGATCCGATGAAGATCCACGAATATCAGGGCAAGGAGATTTTCCGCCGCTACGGCATCGCGGTGCCGCTCGGCATCGCAGCGAGCACCGCGGACGAGGCGAAGGCGGCAGCGGAGAAGCTCTTCGAGCAGACCGGTCACGCGCTGGTCGTCGTGAAGTCGCAGATCCACGCGGGTGGTCGCGGCAAGGGGCAGGTTCACAAGGGACCGACGGTCGTCTCTCGCGGCGTTGAGGTCTGCAAGGGCGGCCCGGACGCAGCGCGCGACGCGGCGTGGCGAATGCTGGGCGGCAAGCTGGTGACGATCCAGACGGACCCGGAAGGGCAGCTCGTTCGGACGGTGTTCGTCGAGCAGGGGATCAACATCGCTCGGGAGCTCTACCTGAGCATGTTGGTGGACCGTGATTCCCGGCGTGTGGTGGTGATGGCCAGCGCCGAGGGCGGCATGGACATCGAGCACGTGGCGGCGACGACGCCGGAGAAGATCCTCAAGGTGTGGGTCGATCCGACGGCTGGGCTCATGCCGTATCAGTCGCGTGAGCTGGGCTTCGGCCTCGGGCTCTCGAAGGATCAGGTCGGGAAGTTTGTCGCGCTCGTTGGCTCGCTCTACCGGCTCTTCGTCGAAGAGGACTGCTCGTTGGTCGAGGTAAACCCGTTGATCGTGACCGTCGACGGCAACGTGATGGCGCTCGATGCGAAGATCACCTTCGATGACAACGCCGATTTCCGACACAAGAACTGGGAGGATCTCCGTGATCCCGGCGAGGAGGATCCGACGGAGCTGGAGGCCAAGAAGTCGGGTCTCTCGTACGTGTCGCTCGACGGCAACATTGGGTGCCTGGTCAACGGCGCCGGACTTGCGATGGCGACGATGGACATCATCGCGCACTGCGGCGGTACGCCCGCAAACTTCCTCGACGTCGGCGGCGGCGCGACGGAGGAGGCCGTCACGAAGGCGTTCTCGATCATCTTGCGCTCGCCCGCGGTGAAGGGCGTTTTCGTCAATATTTTCGGCGGAATCATGAAGTGCGACGTGATTGCCCAGGGGGTGATCAACGCGACCAAGGCGCTGGGGCTGACGGTGCCGCTGGTGGTTCGCCTCGAAGGAACCAACGTCGAAGAGGGTCGTCGGCTGCTCGCGGAGAGCGGCCTCGCGATCACGGCGGCGTCGACCATGCTCGACGGCGCACAGAAGATCTGCGGTCTCGTTAACGGGCAGAAGTAGAGGCAACCCGATGGCAATCCTCGTTGATGGGAACACGCGTCTGGTGGTGCAGGGCATCACTGGCAAGTTCGGATCGTTTCACGCGAAGCAGATGCTCGCGTACGGCACGAAGGTGGTCGGTGGCGTCACCCCCGGTGGCGGCGGTACGACGTTCGAGGGCAGCGTGCCGGTGTTCAACACCGTGTCCGATGCCGTTCGTCAGTCTGGCGCGAACGCGTCGGTGATCTTCGTCCCGCCGCCCGGTGCGGCGGATGCGATTCTGGAAGCCGCAGACGCCGGCGTATCGCTGATCGTGTGCATTACTGAAGGCATTCCGGTGATGGACATGGTGAAGGTGCGTCGCGCGCTTGAGCACCGGCTCAACAAAGACCTTCGGCTCATCGGTCCCAACTGTCCGGGCGTCATCACGCCGGGTTTGTGCAAGATCGGCATCATGCCCGGGCACATCCACAAGGTCGGCCCGATCGGTGTCGTGTCCCGCTCTGGGACGTTGACCTACGAAGCCGTCGGCCAGCTCTCGGCGCTCGGCATCGGGCAGAGCACTTGCGTCGGTATCGGCGGCGATCCCGTCAACGGCATGGACTTCATCGACGTGCTTCGGCTCTTCAATGATGACCCGCAGACCGAGGGCGTGATCATGATCGGCGAGATCGGCGGCGGCGCTGAAGAGCGCGCAGCCGAGTGGGTCAAGGCGAACATGAAGAAGCCGGTCGCGGGCTTCATCGCCGGTACCACCGCTCCGCCGGGCAAGCGCATGGGCCACGCGGGCGCCGTGATCTCCGGCGGCAAGGGGCGTGCGATCGACAAGATCGAGGCCTTTGAAGCCGCTGGCATCCGGGTGGCTCCGACTCCTGCGCAGATGGCGGAGACGCTTCAAGGAATGCTCCGCTCCTAGCGGAAATACCTGGCGTCGAAGCCTCTGTCCGCTCCGTCCCTCCGTCCCCTCCTCTGGTGATTCCCACGGTCTTCGCCGATACCGCCATCGAATGGCGGGATTGCCCCGAAGGTCTCGTGGAGTCACCCACGCCAGGAATCAGAACTCCTCCGGCACCATCGCGGAAAGCTCATCGAGGCAGAAGTCGCCACGATCGAAGGCTTGCACTACCGGGCGCTCGATCCGCGAGCGTTCGAGGCACTGCTCTTCGGCGCGCAAGTGCACCTGAAGCTGATCGCACGCGTCGATGGGGAGGTCGTTCCTGCATCAGCAGTGCAGGTCCATCACGCGGAGGTTGGTCCGCGAAGACGCGCACGATATCGAACGTCTGTACCCGCGTGGCGGAGTAGCTCTGGAGATACTCGGGAGTAGTTACGCAGGTACTCGGGAGTAGCTCTGCATCCCCTGGATTGCGCCGTCGAGGCATCACGCAGGCTCCACGGGCTTTCCGCCGGCGAAGGTGCGAAGCCCCCGATGCCTCCCAAACATGGTGGGACTCGTCGACTGAGCCCGCGCGCTCAAGACCCCTGTGGCGAGGTGAATCGCACCCTCGGGCGCACCCGCAGCGCGGTCCCGTCGAGCGACACCGTAAGCACGGCCTCTCCAGCGGCCGTCGGCGCGATGAGACGCCACCGATGGCGACCGCTGGCGTCGGCGCCCTCGTCCGATAGCGACCCCGGGCCGCGCGCGCTGAGCGACGCCGTCGTCGCCCCTGCGGCCGCGGCGTCAACGATCACCTCGACCTCGCTGCGACCGTCGGCGGGTGCGACTCGGCGGGATAGCGTCACCGCGGCGGGCTCGACGACCGTTGTGTACCGCCCCGCGGCCACCGTCGAGAGACGCTGACGGATCCCGCTGGGCCAGCGCACTTCGAAGTCCGCCGTGTCGCGGGCGCCGATCCCGACGACCAGTGATCGTTCGTGCGACGCTCCGAAAGGCGCCTGAGCGCCGTAGTAATACACCTGCGGACGCTCCGCCCCGAGCAGGGAGACGCGCGCCCCGGTCGCATCGACCGCGCTCACGGTGCCTTGCAGCCGAAGCCCCGCCCAACGCCCGCGCGGGGTGAGCCCATCGCGCAGCAGAAGCGGTCCTCCGTCGGTCATCACGAGGCACGCGCGATCGGCGCGCCCGGAGAGGTCTCCGCAGGCCATGGCCTTCGCGCGGAGGCGCTGCCCCACGACGCGCGCGCCCACCTCCGAGAAGGTCGCGTCGCCGCGTGCGAGGTAGAGTTCTACGGGACCCGCGACGCCGCCCGACGCCTGCTCTCCGATGCGCAGCACCAGGAGGTCGGTGGAGCCGTCGAGGTCGGCGTCGAAGGCCCAGGTCCCCCACGCGTAGGTGTCGTTGACGCCCTCGACCTCGGCTTCGAAGGCCCTGTCGGGGAGCGCCCGTCCTCCGCCCTGGAGCAGGAGACTGTGACCGCGAACGCCCGCGACGAAATAGTCGATCTCGCCGTCGCGGTCGAAATCCAGCGGAGCGATGCCCATCGGGTCGGCGGCCGAGAAGCGCACGCTCACGGCGTCGTCACGTCCGTAGCCGTCCGAGCTCGCAGAGCCCCAGGAGAACCATCCTCCGGCCTGGTCAACGAGGGCGAAGAGGTCGCGGCTCCCATCGCCGTCGGCGTCGTCGAAGAAGGCCGAGAAAGGGGACACCCCGCCCTCCTGCGCCTCGAGCGGCGCGAGGCTCACGGGGCGCTCGAGGAAGCGCCCGTCACCCTGCCCGAGGAGCACCCGATAGGGCTGGTTCGTCGGGCCGCTGAGCGCGACGACGAGGTCGAGCACGCCGTCGAGGTCCACGTCCGTCGCGAGGAGGCTCAGCGCGTGTCGACCGGTCGAGGGCGCGAGCGTTACGGGTGCCTCGAGGCGACACCCACCCGCGTTGCGGAGCATCACGACGTCGTCCTGAGCCATCACCACGTCGTCCCGTCCGTCGCCGTCGATGTCGATGAAGATCGCCGCGCCGTAGGTCCGTGAGGGGAGGGCCGGGACCTCCCGCTCCACGAAGGTCCCGTCGCCGCGCCCGAAGAACATCGAGGGTCTCGGTCCCTTCATGGGCGTGATCACGAGCCCCGAGTTGTCGCCGCCGACCGAGAGCACGTCGAGCGCATCGTCGTCATCGCAGCGCCCAACGGCGAGCGAGCGTGGCATCGAGCCCAGCACGCCGCGCACCGCGTCGAAGCGTCCCCCGCTGGGCACCGTCGGGCCGGCGGGATAGCTCGATCGACGCGGCCCGTCGGGGTCACAGCTCGCGATCAGCGAGAGCGCGAACATCTGGATTGTGAGCGCGCACCTCATCGCTGGACCGCGGAGCGTACACCTCGCGCTCGTGGGTGCGGTTCGCCCATCTGGACGTTCAGACTGATGGGTCCGGAGTTCTTTTCGGAGGGTTCTGGCCGTTTTGACGGCGCGACCCGGAGCGGGGTCAGCCGTAGAACTCGGGGCACTGCCGCGCTCATCCGCAGCGCTCGCGCCTACGCCGTCCCGACGATCACCCGCGGTTTCAGCAGCGAGCCCAAACTCCGGGTCAGTCGTAGCCCGGGAATCACGTACGTCACCACAAGGCCCTCGTCTGCTCGACCCACTTCGGCGTCGCGCTCTCGACGCTCGCGGGCGTGGCACCGGGCGCGACTCTCCCCGGCGTTCCCGCAGTATTCATCGGGGTGAGCAGCCCGTAGCGCCAGATGCCCGTCAAGCCTCTGAGAACCACCTGATCGACGAATCGCCGGAGAAACTCGACCCTCCGAGAGCATGCACTCGCGGCCGTACTTCGCGGCGAAGGTCACGCCGCGCTCGTCCATCGTGCCCATCGGGTGCGGTGTTCGGAGGCAGCGTGAAGGCGCCCGGCGCGAGGACGGCGATGAGCGCTGCGCGCAAGTTCCCGCGGAAGGGCTTTGACAGCACCTTCACGGGGAAGAGGTCGTCGCCCTTCGTCGCCACCCCGTGCGCTCCGTCGGGCGAGAGGCCGCCCGCACTCGCGACGACGTGGATGTGGGGATGGAAGAGAACTTCGCGCGTCTACGGTGTGCAGCACCAACGTGATGACGCGCAGCGCTCCCCGGGCGCCGCGAGTCACGCGCCAGAGCCAGGAGCGTCTGTAACGCGGCCCGGAAGTGCATCGCGAAGAGCGCAGTGCGGTTGTATCGGACGACCTCCCGCAGCGCCTCGGGCAGCGCGAAGACAACGTGGAAGTAGCGCTGCGGGCTTCGAGCCATCGATGGTGGTCGAGGCTCTGGCACGTCCGGCAGTGCCGATTGCGGCACGAGTGGTAGACCGGCGTCGCGTGGCCGCAGGGGTTGCCGATGGCGAGGTGCCATCCGAGCGCGGCGGTGCGACAGCAGGCGAAGTCGCCGCGCAGCACGGGGGCGACGCATCGGGTGATGACTCGGTTGGAGTGCATGGCCCGGTTGAGCGCGCTGGTGCCACCGCCGAGGCGCCGCTCGTTCGATACCATGGGGTCGTGGCGCCGAACTCACCGTGGAGGGTGGCGGTGGTTCCGCGGCCGCCGGTGGATGGGGTGGTGGGCTGCGCGGGCCGGGCGGCGTCGTCAGTGCCGCAGGCAGCGGTCGGCGAGACGACCGGAGCGTCGGTGAAGGGCAAGGGCGCGCGTGGCAGCGTGGTGCCGATGCCGAGCGGGCGCATCGAGTGGGCGCGGCTGATGTGGCGGGTGTGGGCGATCGACCCGCTGCTGTGCCCCCGGATGCGGCGGACGAATGAAGATGATCGCGGCGCTGACCGACCGACCGGGGATCGCGCGGGTGCTGGAGCACCTCGAAGTATCGACCGAAGTGCCGCGGATGCGGCGGTCGCGCGACGGGCCGTAGACGGTCGTCGCAACAGAGGGAGCAGTGGGTGGGGGGCAGACCGTTGCAGATGTGGCGAAGAAGGCCGCGGTGCGCGCGGGGCCGACAGCGCCGAGGCCGTTGGGGCGTTTGATTGGGTCAGCGAGCTCCTACAGCGCGGTGAGCGGGTGCTCTCGACGGCGCGAACCAAAGGGGAACTTCGCAGATTAAATATTACACGAGGTAGTAAGTTGATGATCGGCCGCCCGGATGGCTTGCCCCACGGGAGGCGACGTTCGGCGGGATGTACGCCGGGAGATCTGTGAGCTCACACCGCTGGAAAGCATCGGTGGCACGCACATCCCAGCAAGATCGTCGTCGAGAACAGCCATCTGATCCAACCACCGCTCGGAGCCATCTACCCGGCACTCCCCGATTGCCCGTCCCTTCATGACCGACCGGTTGCGGCCGAGGCGACGGGCCCGTCAGGATGCGGATCTGCTGGGGATGATCGGGTGAAGCGCCACCTCGGTGGTGAGGTCTGCGACCCTCCGATCGAGGGTCTTTCTGAACAGATGCTTCGGCCGCGGTGTGTTCAGGTGGAAGGTCGTCGCGGGGCGCGATCAGGGCGCGAGGCCAAGCACCTCGGCCGCCCAGGCGCGGCCGTAGACCCGTCGGGCGAATGCGCGAAGCGCCTCGGCGTCGGGGCTCTCGCGCAGGGCGCGATAGTAGGAGTCCTGCCTGTCCCAGCGAAACGACTCGACGACCGAACCTTCGCGGTAGAGGGCCATCGCGCGACGGGCGTTCCACGCGAGAAACGCCCGGAATTGCGGGTTGTTCTGGAAGTACATCGGGTCGAGGGCCTCGACCGCAGCGCCCACCGCGAGGGAGTACGCGGTGAACTCGAGCGTGCCGGCGACGGCGTCGCGCCAGCCGTAGCGCCACTGGCCCGTACGGGAGAGACCGAGCGCGACCTCGCTGCCGTTGGTGTACGCGACCCACTCGTCCCAGAGGTAGAGGGGGGTGTCGTCCCATTCGGTCTGTCCCGTCACGTAGGTGGCGTATCGCGAGCCGCGCAGGCTCGCGGGAATGTACGCCGCGACCTGCGACTTGCGTATCGCGGGCTCGACCACCACGGCGACCTGATTGCTCATGCAGTAGAACGCGTTGGCGTCACGGCCCGTGCGGTTGAGGTTATTGCGCGCGTGGCTGTTGATGCCGTGGGTGGTCTCATGGCCGTAGGTCACGAGATCGTTGTCGGCGTACGTGTCGCCGTACGAGAGCGGGAGGTGCTGGATGATGTCCGTGAGCGCTGCGCCCCATACGCCGTTGGAGCGGGTGTGCTGCGCGGGCCACGCGGTCCACGCCACGTCGCCGGAGGGCGTCGGGGTCATCGGAGTCATCGGAGTCATCGGAGTCATCGGCGTGGGCGTTGGCGTTGGGGTTGGCGTCACGCCCGCCTCGCCGCCGATGCACACGTGATCGTTGGGCACCGCGCGGCTCTGGCAGCCGCTGTTACAGCTTCGCAACCAGATCTCGCCGCTGCGGCAGATCACCAGGTCGTTGCCGCGACACAGCCAATTGGACCAGTTGGACGGCGAGCATAGTCCGCCCGTGTTGCGCCCCATGGAGGTCGAGCCGCCCGGGCTCGGGCCGGGGGGCGACGCCGCGCCGCAGATGTCGTCCACGCCGGGCGGACGCCCCTCGCAGCCCGACGCGCAGGTCTCGCGTTGGAGTGCATTGGCGACGCAGCGCACGCGGGTGCGAGCGTCGATGCAGCTCCAGACGTCCCAGCCAGCGTAGGCGCCGCAGGGCTCGCCCGCGGGCGGCGCCGAGGCGCACACGTCGTCCACACCCGAGGGGCGGCCGTCGCAGCCGTTGGCGCAGGTCTCGCGTTGCAGTGCGTTGGAGACGCAGCGAACACGTGTGCGGGCGTCGATGCAGGTCCAGACGTTCCAGCCCGCGTACATGCCGCACGCGGAGGGCGGCGTCGCGGGCGGCGGCGTTGCGGGCGGCGGCGTTGCGGGCGGCGGCGTCGCGGGCGGCGGCGTCACGGGCGGCGGACCTTCGCCAGCGTTGCGCGCCGGGGGCGACCCCCAGGCGGCGATCTGCTGAACGATGCGCGAGTGGTTGAACGGGATGTCGCCGAAGATGTCCCGACCGGTGGAGTCGAGGATGTACGCACTGTTCACCCGCGCGACGGCGCCCTGGCTATCCCAGAAGACCGGTCCGCCCGAGTCGCCGGGGCAGAGCCGCGAGCTCGATCGCCCCTGCGCGAAGACGAACTTGCGCTTCTGCCCACTGCCATTGGAGGTGTTGCGCCGGGTGCACCCGTAGCCGAAGAGGGTGATCGGCTCGCCGCTGGGCGGGTGCCGCGCGGCGATGCCCGCGGGCGACGCTACGCTCGCCGGGACGGCCTCCGCGAGGTGCAGCACGGCCACGTCGCCGTCGCCGTTGGTGCCGAACGAGCGGTACATGTCGATGGTGTAGCGGAGCTGCGGCGACGAGGCCGAGGCCTGGATGATGAAGCGCCCGTAAGCTCCGGGGCGGCTTACCGTTCGGTAATCGACGCAGTGCGCGGCGGTGACCGCCACGCTGGGGGTGATGAGCGTCGCGGTGCACATGCCCCCGCCGATGAAGATCGTGCCGACCTCCGGGCGCTCCCAGGTGATGGTTCCGTCGACGACGCCATCGGACGACTCGCTGCCGACGGGAATCTCGTCGGGCCCCCCGGGCGCGCAGGCGCTCAGCGCGAGCGCGCCGGCGGAAAGGAGGAGCAGGTGGGTTCGCATCATGTTTGGCACGGGTTCATTTCTCCTGCGGATCGACGGTTCAAGGCTCCGCGATGATCGCGTCGACCACGGAGCGGATGCGGGAAGACCGCGGCGCGGCCTCGGCCATGCGCAGCCGTCCGCGCCGGTCGACGACGATCACGAAGGGGTAGGCATCGAGGCGCACTCGGCGCGTGATCGAGCTGGTCGGGTCGACGACCATCCGACTGGTAAGCCCGAAGCGGGTCTGCCATCGCAGGCCGAAGTCCACCGTCGCCGGGGTGCGGTCGGAGTTCTCGGTGAGAAGCGTGACCACTCGCAGGCCGCGAGCGCGGTAGGGCCGGGTGATCTCGGCCTCGATCTGCGGCGCCTCGGCCTGGCACGCGCCGCACCACCCGGCACCCACGACGATGACCGTCGCCCGGGCGTTGCAGTACTCGACGCCGTAGAAGTCGTAGGGAGCGCGGGTGTCGCACGCGGTGGTGGCGGGCGCCTGAAGCGAGCACGAGCCCGGGCTGGTGCAAAAGCCGCCGGTGGGCGGGGTGCTCAGGCAGCTGCCCGACGGCGGCGGCGCGGGCGGGCCGGCGTCGACCGCGGGCGGCGGGGGAGGGCCGGCGTCGTAGACCGGCGCGGGGCCGCTGCACTCCGTGGTCTCCCAGCGCCACTGACCGCTCGGACAATCACCGATCGCCGCGCCGGAGGAGTTGCCCGCCTCGCACCGTCGGGTCGACGCGCAGAAGCCGCAGCCCGACCGCGGGGTGCAGGCCTCGCAAGTGGTGCTCGAAGAGCAGCCGTCGCTCGACGCGGGTGGATCGGTCGGCGGGGGCGCGTCGCCGCCGCAGGTGTTGGGGTCCCAGGTCCAGTCGCTCGACCCGCAGGCGCGGTTGATCGGACCGAGGCTATTGCCCAGGAAGCACCGCCCGAGCGCGCCACAAAACCCGCAGTTTGCCTGCTGCGCACAGTCGCCGCAGGTGGTGGCCCAGGAGCACGAGTCACTGGGGTAGCCCGAGCTCGACGCGCAGTAGTCGTCGACGCCCACAGGCTGCACCACGCACCGGGTCGCGCAGGTGTCGCGCGTGAGCACGTTGTTGATGCAGCGCACTCGGGTGCGGCCGTCGATGCAGCTCCAGATGTTCCAGCCCTGGTAGCGACCGCAGGGCTCGGTGGAGGGTGGCGGCGCAACCGCCGGGCCGCTGTCGATTCGCGCGCCCGCGTCCCGCACGTCGGGAATCGCCGCCGCGACGTCGCGGGGCGGGGCGGCGCTAGCGTCGCGTGGGGCGGTCGCACCGGCGTCGCGTGGACCGCCCGGTCCAGCGTCGTCGTAGAGGGTCTGCCACCGCGGCGGGAGTTCCTGCCCCGGGGCCGCCGACGGAGGTGTCACGGCGCCGTCGCGCTCCATCCCTTCGATCGTCATCGGGCCCATGAGGCAGCCCACGGCGAGCAGGGCGAGCAACGCCAGCGATCTCATCGCGCCACCGCCCGGTAGCCGACGGTGCCGAAGAACCGCAGGCCGTTGGCAGCGATGATGCGCCGACCGTCGTCGGAGACGTAGCCGACATCGACGCGCTCGAGCACGCCGACCGGCGGACGCCCGTAGCTGGAGTGGTTGCCCACGGCCACGATGTCGACGGTCGTCCGCGGCGGCAGCGCCATCACATTGGGAAACTCGACCCGCGCCGCCGCCGACAGCTCAGCGCCCGCCGGCGAGATCGCGTAGGCCACCATCGGCGGCGCGCCCTGGTAGGGCGGCAGTTGGTTGATCGCCAGCCGAACCGCGCGCACGACGCCCTCCTCGGCGCCGAAGGGGTAGGTCACCGTGGCGGGCACGTAGCGCAGCGCGAAGCCGAGGCCGTCGACCATCGTCACGGCCGCGTTGGGGTTGGCCCCCGGCCGGGCCACGCCGCCGCGGAGAAGGCTCGGGGCGTAGAGGGGGCGCGCGAAGCGCACGGTGCCCATCACCGGGATGCCCTGCGGGTTGATGTCGACGAAGAGGTCAAGCCGATCGCCCAGGCCGTCGAAGGAGAGCGCCGCGCCGTGGGCGTACTCCGAGCTCGCGCCGATGCAGCTGTTTACCGCGACGTTGAAGGTTCCGTCGGCGGCGGTGCTGCCCGCGACGCAGCTGGTGCCGCATACGGTGACCCAGGCAGCAGGGAGAGGGCGCTCGGACTCGTCGCGCAGCGCGCCGGTCACGTTGCCCAGATAGTATTCCCCGGCGGCGCAGCGCGGCGCGCGCGCGGGCGCGTCGATCACCACGCCCGCACCGGTCGCCCCGGGCTCGGCGGGCGCATCGTCGGTGGGGCCGGCATCGACGACGCCAGGGGCGCAGCCGACCAGGGCCGCCGCCGCGATCAGGAGGCGTCGATGTCGTTGCTGGTACACGACGCCGCGCAACAGCACGGAGCGTGCCGCCGAGCGGGCCGGTGCTTGCTCGGCAACACGGGACAAACGGAGTCCCGCGGGGTGGTCACCGCGTTGTCCATCGGTGGTCACAGTATTCAGCGAGGGGTCGCTGGACGGCTGCATACCAATCGGTAGGGCGGCGCGGCGGGCCGAGGTTGCTGCGTCAGGGTGGCGAGCGCGACGTCTGGCAGGAGCTGCTCGAAGCCGAAACGGGTCTGATGGCGGGGGATCGGTAAACCGATGGCTCAGCAGCGGTCCGGGGAAACGGCGGTCTACCGTCAGACTGCGGGGAAACAAGCGTGGGAAACCGTCGCGTTTCGCGCGGGCAGGGGGGAGGGCGAGGAGCGCGTACGAGACGTCCGTACCTGGCGCAGGTGCGCGCGGCGCTGGAGGCGGGTCTGGTGGCCTGGCTGCGGGAGAAGGGCTCCATCGACGCGCAGGGCTTCAATGAGCTGAGCGGGCTCTCGCGCAGGTGGGCGATCGGGTACCTGGAGTGGTTCGACGCGCGGAAGGTGACGCTGCGGGTGGGCGAGAAGTGGAAGCTGCGCGGCGGGTGACGCGCGGGATGGGAGGCGGAGAAGCGCCCGAGGCTCCCGCAAGCACGGGCCTCGCCCCCGCCCAGGGGGAGCACCCGCCCAGCCTCGCAGTTCCGGCGCTGCCCGCGCTCATCGTTCAGCGGGTGATCGGATCGCGGGCGTGGTGGAGTACGCGCAGCACCCGCAGCACGCCGGGCTCCCGCTCGTAGAACACCACCACAGGGTGCACAAACCACCGGAAACATCGGTCTCCCGACTGAAGGGTCACGGGATGGCCGTCGAGCCGGGGAGCTTCGTCGGCAAGGCCCGCCACGGCGCCCATCACATCGCGACGCACCCTCCTGGCGGCGTCGGGATTGCGCTGGTTGATGTACTCCACCTGTTCGTCGAGCTCGTCAGCCGCGTCGACGGTGAACTCGACGCGGTCGACCGTCACCGCGCCGCGCCGCGGGCAAGCGTTGCCTCAAGGCGCGCGTCGAGTTCCTCCATCGTCACCACGCGGCCCGCCCGAGCGGACCGGATGCCCGCCTGAACCTTCGCATCCACCTCCGGCGTCAGCGAGAACCCAGCGGGCACGTCGCCAGCCTCCTCCGCGGGCACCACATCGAGCCGGTAGCGTCCGGGGGGTAGACCGGTCAGCAGGTCTCCCATGTTCGCCGGGACGTCGGTCCCGTTCCAGTCGATCACCTTGGCCGCGTCGCCCATACCCCGCAGCCTGCCTCACCGCCGATGCCCGACGCAACCTGCGCCCCTGACGACGATGCCGTCGGCGCCCATCGCGCCTATCCTCCCTTGTCTGCGATTTTCGCCCTGCTACTCGTCATCGGGAGTTCTCGACCCACCGCGGGAGGAGTTCGCTTGCACCGGGCGATGGGTCACCGTAGGCACAGAGGGTGTTGTGCTGCCCCGATGGGTCCATCCCTTCGCTTTTTCGGAGGCCAGGGCGCGTTGAACTTCTGGCTTGAGCACAACGGCCATCGCATTTTCGTCAGCCCCGTGGGCGTGCTCGTCGGCCGCGATGCGTGTTGCGACGTTGTGCTGTTGGCGCCGCAGATCAGCCGACGGCACGCGCTCCTCCGTGCGGCTGACGACGGCGTCGAGCTGCTGACCTTCGGACGACACCCGACGCGACTCAACGGCGCCCCCTGCGCCCCTTCGGTCTGGGTGCAGTTCGGCGACGAGATCGACTTCTGCGGACAGGTGTTCAGGGTGGTGCCTGGCACCGCTCCGAGAGGTTCAGAGCCCGACCTTTCCTGGGGCATCGAGCGCTGCGCGGGGGTGCTATTTCCCCTTTCCGAGCAGACTGTTCGCGTCGGCGGATCGGCGAGCGACGACCTCGTCATCGTCGGCTGGGAGCCCTCGGTGTTTCTCATCCATCGGGTGGCCAACGGCGTCGTTCTCGAGGCCATGAGGGATGGCATCGTCCGCGGGGTACCACTGCCCGCCGGGGAGTGCGTGACGCTCGTTTCCGGCGATCGCATCGCATACATGGGGCAATCCCTCAAGGTCATCGCGCTTCCACGCGATGCGACCATGATCACCGAAACGATGCTCGGCGCTGACCTCGCCACGGGCGTCGAGCTGATGTTTCTCCCCAGCGGCGGGCGGCTCACGGTGCGCTACGGGTCGCGCGTGTGTGCGGTGTACCTGCCCGAGCGCCGCTGTGACCTCATCGCGTCGCTCCTGCGTCCGGGGACGAACCTCGCGTGCGGCGACCTGATCCCCGTGGCGGAGCTCGTCGAGCGCATCTGGCCGGGTGGAAACCAGACCCGCGTGGACCTCAACATCCTGATCTTTCGTACCCGAAAAGACCTCCTGAGGAGCGAGATCGACGGAGCCACGCTCATCGAGCGAACGGGCGGCGGCGTGCGCCTTCGACTCGCCGCGGGCGCTCCCGTGGTCATCGTGTAGAAGCCGTCGGAAGTGCCGGTGCAGCCCGCGGTGATATCGCGGTGACATAGACCGCGACGAAGTCGCCCGCTTATCCCTTCGATGCCGCCCCGCAGCCGCAGGGGCGCATTCGTCTCCCTCTGCACCCGAGAACATCACCATGAAGCGCACCGCCCTCCTCCTTGGCACCCTCCTCCTCGGAGCGTGCTCATCCGACAACTCCACGCCCACGACCGCCGACGCGGCAACCGCGAACACCGACGCGCCTCCCGGTCGTTGCACCACACGGCTGGTTCGACTGCGCACGGGTCCCGACTCGGCGTGCGGCGGCCAGAGCGCCCACTACTGGCCCATCGGCCTCGCCGCCACCGACTGCCATGGCTGGCGCGCCCTCGACACCGGCGGCCGCTCGCACGACAACTCCGCCAACACGATCCGCTGCAACGCCGACGGGTCGTTCTCGTTCATGCAGTTTGCGGGCAACCTCAACTGCACGGGCACCGGCACCGTAAAAACCTATCGGCTCAACATGTGCGCGCAGGACACCCCTCCGTCGCTCTACACCGTGGCCGACGACCTCACCTGCTGCAGCGCCCCCGACAGCGCCGCGTGCACCACGGGCAACCCCTCGGTGAGCGTGGCCGGGGCGACGATCTACCTCAACGGCACTACCTGCGCGAACTGACCACGGGCGTTGTTTAGCGAGCGAGCGCGGCCCCGAAGCCAGGGGTCGCGTCGTCGAAGGTGACATCGGGCGCAGGGCCCGGACCTCGGCCCAGGCGACCGAAATACACATGCACTCTCCCCGGTTGGGGCGACCGTGGAGAGGTCACCGCGAGGTCGGGAAGGCCGTCGCCGTTGACGTCTCCCGGCCCCGCGACCGCCGCGCCGAAGGCCACCTCGCCCATCGGCGGCAACGCCACGCCCACAGGCATCTCGAAGCGCGGCAACTCCGTCTCCGGGAGCGTCGTCGGCGATGACCCCGGCGGGCTCGCGCGACCGAAGAACACCGCGCCGCAGTGGCCCGCGATGAGGCTCGCGACGTCGTCGAGGCCGTCACCGTTGATGTCACCCAGGGGCGTGGTGGCCGCCTCGAGGCTCATGAGCGCCCCCGCCGGGAGCACGCACGGCACCGGGTTCGGCTGCGCGCTCGCCCACCCGCCGACCCCGCGCGTCGCAGGCCCTCGCAGCACGAGCGAACTGCCCGCGGCGAGCCCCCCGAGCAGCAGGTCGGCGACGCCGTCGCCGTCGATATCTCCCGCGGGATAGAGCCTGCGCCCGGCGCTCGCGAGCCCGACGCGCGTGGACTTGATCGCCCCGAAGACACCGCTCGGAGATCCTGCAAAAACCATTACGAATCCTCGGCCGGCGTTGGTCGGGTCGCCCGGATCGGTGTAGCCCGGGAGTCCTACCGCGAGGTCAGTGTACCCGTCGCCGTCGCGGTCGCCCGCGCTCGCGAGCGCCATCGTGGGCTCGCGGCTCGATCCTGCCCCCAGTAGCGTGCCCGTCGGCCGCGCGGGCGTCCCCGTCGCAGCGCCGTGAAAGATCAAAACCCGTGTGTGCGTAGCGGTTTGCGACGACACGGCGATGTCGCCGTAGCCATCGCCGTCGAGGTCGCCCACGCCCGCCGCCGCGGCGCCGAGCACCTCGTCGGGCTGCGTGGCGGCGAGCGTCACGTGGCGGGTGTAGCGCCCGCTCGCATCGGCAAAGAGCACGTACACCCGCGACGGCAGGTCGGTGACCATCACCTCCTGTCGCCCGTCGTCGTCGGTGTCGCCCGCGACGGCGACCGCCTCGGCGAAGCGAGGCCCCGCCCCGTCGGGCGCGAAGGTCACCGCCCGGGTGCCCGTCCGTGGATCCACGATGACAAAGGCACCGCGCGCTGCGCCGACCGTCGCCGCGGGGAGCGGCGCGCCGACGAGAAGCTCCGTCTGCCCGTCGCCGTCGAGGTCAGGCAGCGCACGATCGCCCGCGGTGATCGAGCTTGGCGCTCGTGCACCGGGCACTTCGAACCACCGCGGCGTCGTCACCATCGCGCCGCGCGCGAGCGACCACCAGTAGCGCCCCGGAGCCATGGGCGCGGGAGCGGTCCACGCGCAGAAGCGCACGCCGCGCACGAAGGGGCCGGTCTCCTCGCGCGCCGCGTCGCCCGCGGGACACTCCCGCGTGCGGCAGATGCGCAGCGTCGCCGTGCAGCCCTGGTCGTCGACCCATGTGAGCTTCGGTCGCGCCGCGCTGAGCAGGGTGGCGGTCGGCGGTTGCACTGCCGCGAGGGGCCGCAAAGCAGGTCGCGGCGGCGCGTCGATGGAGGCGTCCGCGGAGGCGGGGCGAAGGGTCCAACTGTCAGGTACGCAGCCCAGCACGACCGTCAACAACACCGGACCCAACACGACCTTCACTGCGCGGCACTTTCTCAGGTCGGTGCGAGAACTTCCACTGGCAACACCACCCGGTGCGAGCGGTCACTCTCCCGCCGGCGCTGCTGGGCATCGGATCACCGCCCAGGGCGCCCTTCCGCGCAGGTACGCGGCGCTACATGCACCCGCTGAAGTCCGTGATGCGGCCCCAGGTCCCCGGCGGCGTGTCCTCCGTACAGTCGGTGAGGGTGTACGCCTTGACGACACCGGCGGGGTTCGTGCCGCCGCTGCACGTCAGCGAGGTCCACTGGGTGTACGTGAACGTGCTCGCGCCGCAGGTGAAGCGGCTGCTCGAGTTTTCGTGGCCTGCGCCAGTGGTGCTCGAATGGCAGCAGGTGCTCCCGTAGTGAACCGGGAGCCGCTGCGAGGCGACCATGGTCCCCGTGCAGGAAGCGTTGCGCCAGCGACCGATGGTGACCCAGCGCTCGAGCGCGGCGTCGCAGGTCCCCGCGGTGCCGCTGTCAGCTCCGCCGGTGACGCTGTCTGTAGAACATCCCGCCAGCTGCGAGGCCGATAGAAAAAGGCATACAGAGATCGCGCGGGAGTGGGTATTCATGACTTCTTCCTGGTGCCAACGGCACCCGTCGAAAGATGCTGACTGTAATGTATCCGATACACCTTGAATGGCCTGTACCGAGAACCTCCTGGCACTCGCCCGCCGCTACCGGACCACGGCAGCGCCGAACTCGTCACTCACGGCGCTGCCGCTGCCGAGCGTGGCCGACACCGACGACGTGGGAAAGCCCGTCGGGCTCGACATGTACAGGTACGCGCGCGACCGACCCGGGGCTCCCACCAGGATGTCTGCATAGTTGTCTCCATTGACATCGCCTACGCCTCCTACGCTGGCGCCATAGTCGACGTCCTGCTCGCTGACCTCATGGGTCCACCATGCAGTCTCAGAGATGCCACTCGGCATTCCGCGGTAGACGTTCACCCGTCCCCCGGTCCGGATCCACTCAGGCGCCGAGAAAGTCCGCGTGTCCTTGGTTCCCACCACAATGTCAGCATAACCGTCTGCGTCGAGATCCCCGGCTCCTGCCACAAATGACCCATACTCATACAGAGACGTCCCTCCCTGGTCTATCATACTCTGAGGATAGGACGATAGGCCGGAAGTCCCACCTAGATATAAACTAAAATAGGGAATGTTGTAGCCAATAGTGGCATAAGCGCTCATCAGGACATCTGCGTAGCCATCGCCGTTGACGTCGCCGGCTCCGGCCACCGAATAGCCGAAAAAATCAGATGAACCGCAGTATCTGTTGGGGGAGAACTGCAGGCCTGTCATGCTTCCAAGATAGAGGACAACTCTTCCGGAATTGCCGCGCCCGGTACCACAATCATCTAGATATGTGCCGATCAAGATATCGTCGAAGCCGTCTCCGTTGACGTCTCCCGCCCCGGCCACCGAGAGTCCGAAACCGAGGTAATCCTGGCTCAGGCGGTACCCGGCGGTATTCGGAAGCCCCGTCGCGCTCCCCAGGTAGATGTTGGCGACCTGAGCCGCAGAACGGCCAACAATGATGTCCGCGTAGCCGTCACCGTTGACGTCGCCCGCGCTTGCGACGCTGTCGCCCGTGGTGATCGTCGTGGCAGGGCTCGTTGGCAGGGTTCCGCTTCTTCCGAGATAGATGAGTGTTTGGCTAGTGGCCAGTACCGCAAGGTCGCCATAGCCGTCGCCGTTGACATCGCCCGCGCTGGCCACCGAAGAGCCAAAGCGAGAGAGCCCCGTAGGTGGGTCGAGGGTGACCGAGGGAGTTGTCGAGATGCCTGACGCGCTGCCAAGGTACACGGTGACGCGCCCCCCTCCCGCGTAGCCAGGCGCGCCCACCGCGACGTCGGAGTAGCCGTCGCCGTTGACGTCGAGCGTGGTCCCGCCGCTGGTGTTCACGGGTGCGCTGCGGTAGCCCACCCGAAACCACCACGCGGGTGACCAACCGGTGCTGAAGCGACCGGTATTGGTGCGCCCGCGCAGACGCCACCAGTGGATCCCTGGTGTGAGGGTGAGTCCCACGGTGACCGTGCCGCCCTCGGCGTCCTGGCTCCATTCCACGTTGCCGCAGGTTCGCGTGGAGCAGACCTGAACGCGCGCAAGGTCAATGCCGCGAGGCATCGCCCAGCGCAGAAGCGGTGTTTGCGAGCTTACCGTCGCCATCGCGAGCGGCCTGATCGCCCGCGGCGTGGGGATCTGCGAGCAGCCGTTGGCAGGATTGCCATCCAGGTAGTCGTATCCCGAGGAGCAGGTCGTACTGGCATTGACGCAAGTCCCTGCCGTGCAGACCTGATCGGCGAGGCAGGTGTTGCCGCAGGTCCCGCAGTTGTATGGGTCCAGAGAGAGGTTACGGCACGTCCCCGCGCAACCCGTGGTGCCCGCCGCCGAGCACGACACTGCACATGCTCCCCCCTGGCACACCCTGCCCGCGGGGCACACCACGCCACACCCGCCGCAGTGGTTCACGTCGTTCGCCAGGTCGCGACACACCCCCGTGCAGGTCGCCATGCCGCTCCCGGTACAGGCCGCGCACACGCCGTTCGTGCAGCTCTGATCCGTCGGGCACACCCGACCGCACGCGCCGCAGTTGGACGGATCCGTAAGGAGGATCACCTCGCAGCCGTTGGTGCCCGTCGCGTCGCAGTTGGCGTAGCCCGCGGAGCAGGTTCCGCCGGAGCAAACGCCGATCCGGCAAGCGGCTGTGGCGTGCGCGGAGGCAGGGCACACATTTCCGCAGGCACCGCAGTGTTGAGTGTGGGTGTCGAGCCTCGCTTCGCAGCCGTTGGCCGCGTCGCCGTCGCAGTCGGCGTAGCCTGCACGGCAGATCGCAAAGGAGCGCAGGACCTCTGCGTTGGTGCGGGTCGCAGCCCCGCGGTACACCGTCGCGCGCCGTGCAGTGCCCGCCGAGGAACTCCGGTCGAAGAGCACGAAGTCGGTGTAGCCGTCGCCGTTGACGTCGCCGAGCGCATCCCCGCTGCGAAACTCTGCAGTTGTGGCCTGAAAAGCGGAGATGAAAGTACCGGACGATCGACCCGGCCAGATGGAGAAGTTGGTGCTGTTGTTCACGCCGAGGTCGGCAAAGCCGTCACGGTTTACGTCCCCAGCGGAGAACCCAGGGCCGTCGAACGAGGCGGTTCCGGGACTCGTCGGAATTCCGGTCGCAGCCCCGTACCAGATCGTCGTGGAGGCGCTGGCTCCGATGGCAGCGTCGCAGTAGCCGTCTCCGTTGAAGTCCGCCATGGCCCCGCTAAGGCCAAAGAAGTCTTCCGTGGTGGAGATGCTGAGCGTGCGATGGACCGTCGCACTGATCCCGGCGGAGCCGCCGAGATAGATCCTGACCATCCCATAGACATGATTGCGCGGGACGCCGACGCTGAGGTCTGCGTAGCCGTCGCCGTTGACATCGCCCGCGGCCAGTCCGGCGCCGAAGTTGTCGTAATTGGTATCAGCGGAGGTCCCGTTCAGGGTGCGCGCAGGGCTGGTCGAGAGGCCCGTGGCCGAGCCATGGTAGATCCGAACCGTTCCGCTCAAGGTTGTGCCGCGACCCGACACGGCCACGTCGGCGTAGCCGTCGCGGTTGGCGTCGCCGATGCCCAGCACCAGCTGGCCGTAGTGCATCGTGGTGTCCGAGAGAACATCGCCCTCTACGGTCCATGTCGGCGTCGTGGCGAGACCCGTGGCGCTCCCGAGATAGACCTCGGCCCGCCCCCGCTCTCCATTGGAGTCCGGCGCGCCCACGATCAGGTCGCCGAAGCCGTCACCGTTGGTGTCTCCCGCGCTCGCCACCCACGAGCCGAATTTGTCTCGCAGCCCAGCGCTCGTCAGCGTTGTGGTCGGCGTCGCAGCGAGGCCGCCGGAGCCTCCGGGATACACTTGCACGACGCCGCGATCGTAGTCGTACTCCTCGGCCCCGATGGCAAGATCGCCGTACCCGTCACCGTTGACGTCGAGCGTCGCCCCGTTGCTGCTATCGACAGCGAGGGAGGTTCGGGCCCCGACACGGAAGTTCCACACGGGGGAGTAGCGCGTGCCGACGCGCCCGGAGGCCGAACGCCCCGCGAGGCGCCAGAAGTGAATTCCGGTCGTGAGCGGCGCGGGAACCGTCGAGCTCCCCGATGTCACCGAGAGCGTCTGCTCCACCGACGCGCAGGCCCGGTCGGCGCAGATCTGCACCTGTGCGCCCGTCGTGAGCGATGCCAGCAGCCAGGTGAGGCGTGGGGCCTGCCGCGTGGTGGTCGCGGTCGAGAGCGGCGCGACGGGCCTCGGCGGAAGGATTCGCTCGCAGCCGTTGGCTTCGTTGCCGTCGAGGTTCTCATAACCCGTGGGACAGGTCACGGTAGGGCCGACACAAACCACGCCCATGCAGGTCTGACCGTCCCAACAGGCACGGTCGCAGGCGCCGCAGTTGAGGCGGTCGTTGTAGGCGTACAGTTCGCAGCCGTTGGCCGCGTCGCCGTCGCAGTTGGCCCAGTAATTTAAGCATTGTCCGACGCCGCAACGGCCTCCGGAGCACCCGGCGGTGGCATGCGGAGGGACGGGGCACACGTTGCCGCACGCGCCGCAGTTGGAGAGACCCGCGAGGAGGCTCACCTCGCAGCCGTTCCAAGTGCTTTGGTCGCAGTCGGCCCAGTCGTCCTGGCAGCCCGTCCATATGCAGTCAAAGGCACATGACAGCCCCCAATCCACGTGGCTGCGGCCCGTGCAGATTCCGTCGCAGAGGGCGCTCCGCGTGCCGCAGTCGACGCCGGGGGTTTCGCAGGAGACGCAGGCGCCTGCGAGGCATCCCTGAGCCGCGGGGCACACGTTGCCGCAGGCGCCGCAGTGCGAGGCGCTCCTGGCCGTGTCGATGCATCGCCCGCCGCACGCCGCGAGAGGTGACGGACACGTCGCACGACAAGCGCCCGCGACGCAGAAGGGCTCGGTGGCACTGCACGAGACGCCACATGCAGCGCAGTTCCCGGGGTCGCCGGTGAGGTCGACGCAGGTTCCGCCGCAGAGCGTACGGTCGCTCGGGCACGCGCACGCTCCCGCGGAGCACGTCTGCGTGGCCGGGCACGCCGCCCCGCATGCGCCGCAGTGGAGCGCATCGCGCGTGAGGTCGGTGCAGACTCCCTCGCAGCGCACCTGACCGGGGCCACATGCGGCAGCCTCGGCCGAAAGGGCGTCGAAGGTGACATCCACAAGCGCCGCGTCGTCGGGCGCAACGCCCTCGGCGGTGGCGTCCATCGGCGCGAGGCCCTCGCTGGCACAACCGAGGGCCAGAACGGCGGCGACGGTCAAGCGCCAGAGCGAGAAAGAAGCTGCGGATCGTTGCATGAGCACCTCGGTGAGGCCCTGGTTGCGGTCCGCGGCAAAACCCTGTTGGGGTGCCGCGCCACGGAGAGCCTGAGCGAGGTAAGCCAGCGCCGTCGCCGACGGCAATGTCGCGCCGATATCACCGGCGTGGTGCCATCAAGGCGTCGGCGCCACGCCCGCCTGGCGGGCAGCGCGCACGTCCACAGTGTTGAAGTACGCCGCCGTCAGCGGGATCGACGCGAGCTGCTGGCGGCCGGCGTTGAAGGCGACCTCGAAGGGCTGCGACTCGAGCAGCGTGGTTTCGAGAGGCCAGAGCACCGCGGCGCCCGCGCTCGCGGGGCGAGAGCGCAGCGCGACGAGGGCGTGGGTGTTGGTGTAGACGAGCACGGGATCGAGGCCGAGGCGCTCGAGGAGGCTCGCGAAGAGGAACGCGCCCTCGATGCAGTTGCCGGTGCGGGTGGCGAGCACCTCCGCGGGCGTGCGGAGGTGTTGCGCGCCGGCGTAGAAGCTGGCCGAGATGTCGGTGTAGGTGATGCCCCGTGTGCGAAGGGCGTCGTACACGGCGCGCAGGGCGTATTCGGCGACGTCTTCACGCGAGTTCGAGCGCGTCCAGGCGACACGTACAGCAGCGGAACCGGGCGCGTTGAGCACGAGCACGTACCAGCCGCCGCTCGTCGAGGTGAAGCTCTGCGTCGCGCCCTGCTCGCTCGCGGGCCACGCCTGCGCGGCGACGCCCGAGCGATCGCTCTGCCATGCCGCGTAGGCGCTCGCCCGAAAGAGCGCCACGTCCACGGAGCGTGCGCCGTCGATCGCCCCGACCTCGAGCGCCAGCGTTTCGCCGGGCTCGAGATAGACGTTTTCGTAGGCGTAGCTCCCCGGCGCAATGGCATGGCTTCGGGGGCGGCGCGGCCGCTCGTAGCCGTGCAGCGCGCCGGGCCACGCACTTCTCGCTTCGACAGCGGCCTGGAGGGAGACCACGGAGGGGTCGTCGGGGCGCACGAAGACCGCGCTGAGCGCGTCCATCGCCGGCTGCGAGACATGGTCGCTCGGGGGCTCCCACACGATGTCGCCTGCGGGCAGCAGGTCGACCGCAAGGTAATCGCTGAGGGTAAACCCCGCGCCGACCATCTCGACGCTGTAGGTCACCTGCCCGCGCGTCGCCTCGGTGAGCGCCCGGACACGCGCGGCGGAGAAGGTCGGGCTCACGCATGCGCGGGTGGTTCCCGTGGCAGGCACGGCGACGCTACGCACGGCCGCCGCGTCGGTGTATCCCGGCACATCGACGGTGATGCGCGCGGTGTGGGGCGCGCCGTCGAGGCTCGCGAGGGTGAAGCACGCGACCTCCATCTCGATCGGGTGTCGCACGGTGGCGCTGCCGATAAGATGCGAGAGGTACAGCGGGAACGAGCGCGAGCCGAGCGCGGGCGGTCGCACGACAGGGTGCGTCACGCTGACGTTGAAGGGGAGGGCGGCGCTCAGGCAGTTGCGACGGAAGCACATGCTCCCAGAAGGGCAGGCGCGGCCGCAGGACCCGCAGTGGGCGGGGTCCGACGCGGTGAGCACGCAGGCCCCGCCGCACGACGTCTGCGGGGCTTCGCAGCTCGGCGTGCAGCGCCCCGTGAGGCACGTTTCACCCGCGGCGCAGGCCCGGCCACACGCGCCGCAGTGGGCCTGATCGCTCGTGGTATCGACGCAGCGGTCGGCGCAGAACACTCGCGCCTCTGTGCAGCCGCCGCCGCACGAGCCGTCGCTGCACCACTGTCCCGCGCCGCACGCGCGACCGCAGGCCCCGCAGTGCGCGGGGTCGCTCTGGAGGTTCACGCAGCGACCGCAGTGGGTGAGCCCTTCGGCGCAGTGGGTGTCGGCGATCTCGCCCAGCACGGCAGGGCTGCCGTCGGACGGTACCGAGGCGTCGAGGCCGCCGTCACACCGACACGCCAGGAGCGCCGTTCTCGTCGCGTTGCACACCTGCGTACCCACACGACCATTCGTGCATGTACACGGACGTTCGACATTGGCCGGGCAGGCCGAGGGCGCGGGGTCGGAGCATCCGAGGGTGGCGCAGAACCACAGCCCGAGCGCCAGGGAGGCGAGCCGAAAGGCGAAGGTGGCAGTTTTCATCGGGGTAGTGGGGCGATGCCGTGCGCGCGCGCGGTCGCGATGTCCTGTGCGTGGAAGTAGGGTGCCCGGCTGCGCGCGTTGGCGACGGCACGAAGCCCGTCGTCGAAAGCCGTGTCGAAGCCGCCGGGCCTGAGGTTCGAGAGGTCGAGGGCCCACACCAGGGGCTCCGATGCGGCGCCCAGTACCAGGCGCGAACGCACGCCGAGGTAGAGCTGTTCGTCGGTGTAGAGCAGCACGGGCTCCATGCCGACGAGTTCGACGAGGCTCGCGGCGAGCATCGCGACATCGACGGTGGAGCCGCTGCGCATGCCGAGCACCTCGACGCTGCGGCGCATCTGCGTGAAACCGTGGAAGGTCGCCGCGGTGACGGGCGTGACCGAGACGCCCCGCGCCACGAGGGTGTCGTACACCGCACGCAGGAGGTCTTCGACGACGTCTTCGCGGGTGTTGGAGCGCGACCAACGGACCTCGACAGGCGTCGCGGTGCCCGCCGAGACTGTAAGCGCGAGCACGTACCACCCGGGCGTCCCAGGACGGCGCGTGAGCGCTGCGCCGACCCCGACGCCCGACCAGCGCGCGCTCGCGGCGGCACCGTGGTCACTGCGCCACGCGCCGTACTGCGCGGGTGTCAGGAGCGTGAGATCGACCGCGTCGCCGGTGGCCGACAGGATCTGGATGTCGAGCGCCTCTTCGCCCTCGAGGTAGAGGTTCTCGTAGGCGTAGCCCTCGATGGGCACGGTGGCCGAGCGGGTCCAGGTGCCGCGATCGTAGGCCCGCAGGCCAAAGCCGCCCGGAAAGACGCTCAGCGCCTCGACGGTGCGAAACAGCCCCTCGATCGGGCGCGCGTGCGGCATGACCCAGACGGCGCTGAGTTCGTCCATCGCTTCGCGGCCCACCGCGGCGAAGGGAGGATCCCAGGTGAAGACATTGCCCGGCAGGAGCGTGGCAGACTGCACGGCGCGCGTCATGGCCGCGACGGACCCCTGCGCGTCGCGCACGGTGGCCGCGAGCGTGATGGGCATCGGGGCCCGCAGTTGCGCGAGGTCGGCCACGGCGAAGACCGGGCTCATGCAGGGCGAGGCGTTGACCCGCGGGTTGAGAAAGAACGTGCGCTGCGCTGCGGCGGAGTACGCCGTCGCTTCGATGGCGAGGCCGACGGCGCGGGGCATCGAGGCCGCCGAGGCCGCGAGCGAGAAGCACACGGTCGCGGGCACCACGGCGCGGCTCGTGACCTCCGCATCGCCGTACAGGTGGGCCAGAAACGTCGGAAAATACGGTGAACCACCGGGGTTTGGCAGCAGTCCCGAGCCGAAGCGCATACTCGCCGCGAAGGGCAGCGCGCCCGCGACGCAAGTGCCGCCCACGCAGTCTTGCCCCGCCGCGCAGGCGTTGTCGCAGCGCCCGCAGTGTCCGAGCGTTCCGCTCACATCGATGCACGCCGCGGCCGACGCGCACCATGACTGCCCCGGAGCGCAGCCGGGCACGCACGCGCCGCCCGCGCAGGTGAGCCCTGCGCCGCATTGCTCGCCGCAGGCGCCGCAGTGGGCGATGTCCGTAGCCCGATCGACGCAGTGGTTGTCGCAGACGGTGCGCGGCGCGATGCAGCCCCGCGCACACGCGCCATCGAGACAGTAGTCTCCCTCGCTGCACGCATGGCCGCAGGCGCCGCAGTGGAGCGGGTCTGCGGTCACATCAACGCACCGACCGCAGTGGGTGCGCCCCGAGGCGCACGAGGTCGAGGTCGCCGTGCGGGCGTCGCGGGGCGGCACATCGAGGATGGCCATGCTCGCATCGGCGACGCGCGCATCGCCGTCAGCAACGGTCGCGTCGGAGCGGCCCCCGCCGTCGCCGGCGCTCGCGTCGGAGATCGATGCGTCCTCCGCGGTGCGGGGCTTACACGTGCACGGGCCGAGGCCATCGCCCGAGGGCGCGCAGACCGAAGCCCCCACGGCCCCGCCATCGCAATGGCAAGCCGTCGATTCTCCCGGGACGCACACCCTTTCCCCGTTGCACGCAAAGCCGCAGATGCTGGATGTCAATACAACAATAACAGCCGCCCAAAAACGTCGCGCCACCTGCGAATGCACGTCCATGTCTTCCAATCTGGGCTGACACATCGATGCGGCCTCGAGGTCGCTCCGCCGTGGCGCAACCGTCGATGGAGCGCCCGTCGATTCAACGCGAGCCGTGGCGCGTGGCGCAATGTCACCCCGATATCACCCGCTCCCCTTCGACGAGCGGACGCGTGAAGGCTACGTTCCCAACGTGGAGGTGGTTTAGGATGCCGCGCGTGGTGGAGCGCTGCGCCGACGACGTGTTTCAACTCGCGGGTCATCTGCTCGAGGGGCGGTACGCGGTGCATGGCGTCGTCGCCCGCGGCGGTTCGGGCGTTGTGTACAAGGCTACACGGCTCGACCTTGGGGTGCCCGTGGCGCTCAAGGTGCTGCACATTCCGCCGCGGCTTCGGGGCGCTTCCGAGGATGCGCTCGTCGAGCGCTTCCGCGTCGAGGCGCGCATCCTCGCGGGGCTGCGTCACCATGCCATCGTGCGCGTGTACGAGCTCGGCGCGCTCGCCCACGCAGTGGCCCCCAACGGGGGCGTGTGGATGGCCCTCGAGTGGCTCGACGGCGTCACCCTCGACCGCGACCTCGCCGCTCGCGATGGCCTCGGGCGCTCGCCGCGCGCGGTGTTGGCGCTCCTCGCGCCGGTCTTCGATGCACTCGCTTGCGTGCATGCGCAAGGCATCGCGCACCGCGATGTCAAGCCCGCCAACCTGATGCTCGCAGCCACAGCGCGCGGTGACGTCGATCTGCGCGTGCTCGATTTTGGCATCGCAAAAGTGATGCTCCCCGATGAGTGCGCGGGCACGGGAGTCACCGACACCCGGAGCGATCACGCATCGTTCTCGCTGAGCTATTCCGCACCCGAGCAGGTGGCGCGCGCGCGGACGGGCCCATGGACCGACGTCCACGCACTCGGCCTGCTCGTAATCGAGCTGCTGTTGGGCACCCGCGCCTACGCGAGCACGGACAGTTTTTCTCTCTACGGCGAGGTGATGTCTCCCGCGCGCCCCACGACGGCCCGCGGCGGCCGCGATCTGGGCCCGTGGGAGCCGGTGCTCCGCAAGGCGCTGGCGCTGCAACCGGGCGATCGGTACGCCGCGGCGGGCGCGATGCACGAGGCCCTCGCCGCCACCGTAGACGACGCCGAGGCGCGCTGGGCGCGTCGCCCGACGCTCGACGCCGCCCCGAACGGCGTGAAGACAGAGGGTTTCGAGGCTCGACGCCGCGGTCCCAGCGCTCGCATCGTCGCGGCGCTCGCCATCGTGGCGCTCGTGCCGATGGGCTGGCGCGTGCCTCGCGCCCCGGAAAGGCTCGCGATGCCGCGCGTGAGCGTCGCACCCTCCAACGCGGACGCAGCGGTCGCCGATGGGCAAGGCCCCGTGCAGCCCGCGGCTCCAGCGGCTCACGGCCTCGCGACGGGCGCGGCATCCATGGAGCGTGCGGGCGTCGTCCCGCCCTCGGCGTCGCGGGCTGCGCCTCCCAGACGCCGACGCAACGCACCACCGCGCGGGGCGACGACGGCAGCGCGGAGCACACCCTCCGTCGAAGTCGTTGAACCGGATATCGAGATCGACTGAGATGCGCGAGCCTCTGCGGATTGCGTTCGGGTTCTGGCTCGTGCTCGCTCCCGCTGCGCTCTGCGCCAGGTCGTCGTACGCGCAGGAGGGGAGCAACGAGCGCGTGCGCCGCGAGCTCATCCTGCGTGCGCAGCGCGCGCGCGGAGCAGGCGATCACCGCGAGGCCCTCGACGCCGCCACGCGGTCGATGGAGATGCGCAGCTCGCCGTCGATCGAGTATTTCGTCGCGCGGGAACACGACGCCCTCGGCCATCGCGACGAGGCGCACCGACTGGCTACGCGCTGCGTACGTGCGGCCGAGACCGAACCCGCCCTGCGCGACCGCGACCTCTTGCTGCGCGCCTGCGCGTCCATCGTCGCGCGCACGGCCCCACCCGTAGTCGCGGTTCCAGAGCCCGTTCCATGGCCGCGGCCCACGGTGGGAGCCCCCGCACCTGCGGTCTTCCCAGCCCTCGTGCAGAGCCGCGACCGATCCCCTACGCTCGCCCCGGTGCCTCGGCCGGGAGGTGCCCCGCGGCCCCCCGTCGCGGGTCCGTGGATACTGGGTGGCGCAGGCCTCGCGAGCGTCGTGGCATCGGGCGTACTCTTCGTTGTTGCCGCCGAGGCGCAGCGTGAGCGCGATGCGCTCTGTCCTGCAGCGCCGCTGCACTGTGATCCCGCGGCCGTGGCCTTCGACGATCGGTACCGCGCCGCGCTCGTTGCAGGCGACGTGGCGACCATCGTCGGTGGGGCCGCCCTGCTGACGGGTGCGCTCTGGTGGATCGTGCCCAGGGTGGGCCATCGCGCAGCCGCGCCGGTGCTCGTGACGGTGCAACGAGGCGGTGGAGCGTTTGCGCTGGGGGCGCGCATCGCGTGGTAGGGCGACGGGTCCGGAGGTGCGGCGTGCACCACGCTCGACGCGCTCCTCAGCGCGACTCGCGGCGCCCGCGAAGGGGTACTGAAAGGTCGCTCTTCCATCCTGCGGAGGTACGCGTACACCTGCTCGGCGCCGAGAAAGGATGCCCTGGCGCAGACCACCCAGTCGGTTCGGTAGAGCGCCGCGCGGAGTGGGTCGAGCATGTCGGACGCACTGCGCGGTGGCAGCGCGCCCGCGCCCGCGATCACGACGGCGTGGATGTGGGCCCTCTCGCTCGGCCGCATGGCGCAGTGCTTCTGCACCGCCGCGCACCCACAATGCGTCATCGCCCGCCTTGACGAATGGCACCTTCTCCGGTGCCATCCGCGACGGCGAGACCGGCGCGGTTCAGCGGTTTGCCAGGAGCATCACCGATGAGATCTATGGCGTTCGCAATGGTTCTAGGCATTGTGGCGGCTGAGGGCTGTTCGCAGAACGGCGACGGCATCATCGAGCCGACGGCGGTGTCATCCGATCGCCCGTCGCCCGACACGGGCGCGATGCCGGGAGATGATGCGGCGACCGGAGGCGATGCCGGAGCGCTGGACACAGCCGAACCGGTGGACACCGGGACGATCACCCCCCTTGACATCGGCGCTTCGACCGATGGGTCGATGTCAGGCGACGCGTCGATGTCAGGCGATGCGTCGATGAGCGACGACGCGGGCCTGCCGCGCGTTGGGCTGATGTCGGGTGGCGACATCTGCGGCAACGGCCTCGACGACGACTTCGACGGTTACGTCGACCAGGACTGCCCTTGCGAACCCGGAACCAGTCAGCCCTGCTACCCGGGTCGCGCTGACCATGCGGGCGGAACGCGGTGTCAGTGGGGCGCGATGCGCTGCGCCGAGGGCGGCACCTGGCTCGCCTGCACCGGCGCCGGGAGCCCGGAGATCGAGCAATGCAACGGCATGGACGACAACTGCGACGGGCGCGTCGACGAGGACTGTTCGTGTCCGACCGAGGGCGCGACCCGGTCGTGCTACGCCGGTCCCGCTGCGACGCCGGGGGTCGGACCCTGCCGCGGGGGCGCCCAGACCTGCGCGCGCGACACCTTCGGCGGTCTCACGTGGGGCAACTGCGATGGGATGATCGTACCCAATTTCGAGTCCTGTAACGGTGTGGATGATGACTGCGACGGGGTCGTCGACGAGAACTGCAACTGCCGTCTCGGCGAGATGCGCTCGTGCTACCCCGGCCCCGCCGGGACGGTCGGTCGCGGCACCTGCCTCGCGGGTACTCAGCGCTGCGTCGACCGGATGTCCGGAGGCTCGGACTGGAGCGTCTGCGGGCAGGCCGTAGGCCCCCGCGAGGAGGCGTGCAACGGCGCCGATGACGACTGCGACGGCGAGGTCGACGAGGACTGTCCCTGCACCACCGGTGAGATGCGGTCGTGCTTCGATGGTCCTTCGGCGTCGACCACCATCGGGGCGTGCCACGCCGGATCGATGCGATGCACCGACGGCCGATGGGGCGCGTGCGGCGGCCAGGTGGTGCCCGTCGCCGAACTCTGCAACAGCATCGACGACAACTGCGACGGCCGCGTCGATGAGGGCTGCCTCTGCCCCGCCGGTCAGACGAGGGTCTACCGGCAGCGCAACCTGCCCGTGGCGTTGATGTGCGGAATCCAGATGGGCGACGGCTGGGCGATGATGGACGATGTGTGTGAAACGCGCCGCTGCCCCGACGGTCAGGTGTACGTGGAGGGGGCGATGGGCTTCTCGGGCTGCGTCGCCCCGCCGCCCACGTGCCCCAGCGAGCAGTTCGAAAACTACTCCATCACCCGCGGATGGGTCTGTGAGCCGGGTTGCCAGATGGTCATCCGCTACGGCGGTGTCTTCGGCACCGAAGCCGCGTGCGCCGCGTGGCCCGACCGGATCGCGTGCCGGGGCACCTGCTTCCGTCACTTCCGCCCCGAGGTGCGCGCCTGGGACTGCACGGCACGCTGCGCGGGCGGCGCCGCCGGTGTGCTGTTCGCGGGCATGCGCCTGTGCCTCCCCTGCCCAAACCCACCGGGCATCCGTATCCAGAGCGGCGACTGATCGACCCACCCGCCCGTCGCGGCGGCGCGACGCCAACCGTTCGGTGGGCGTCGGGCACTTCCAGATCATCATCAGTACGCGGTAGCTCCACCCAGCGATGACCAGCGGTCGCTTCGGCGGCGCGGTCCGGTCGTCGAGTTCCGCGACGAGGTGGTCGTCCGCGGCGTGCTGCGCTGGTCCGTCCGCCACCGGATCAACGAGGGCTTCATGACCCCTTTTTCCTGGCCGTCGGGCTCGAGATCAAGCGGGACATCCTGCGGGAAGAGCTGCGCAGGGGGATAAGCGATCCAACCCCCGCAGCCCTTCTGGCACGCATCCCCTCCAGTTACAGAAAGAGATAGCGGTTTGGCGAAGCGCCACCGCGAGCGGGTGACCGTCAACCACGCGGCCTCGGACGCTTCGCCAGGGCGAGGTTGAACGAAGCCGCAGAGCCTCCGAGCGGTCGTCCGTCGTCGATGTGGGAATAGGTTTGGCCCTCGATCGACCGGTGCGCCCGCAGCGTTGCATTGGGCCGCGCTGCCATCGACCGCGACCTGTCGGTGCGACCTCGTGATGGCTCCGCTGTGTGACCCGAGATGCGGCGCGCGTACCCATTGCATCGAGCGCCTCGCACGCGAGCGACAGAGGGTGTCCCGGTGTGTAGACGGCCACCAGGTTCCGCGTGAATTTGACCACGACGGGCGGCGGGGAGCGGGCCTCGCACTGGTGCTTGCGATTGGGCTCCAACCGTACAACGGAGCGGCTTTGTTCAATGATTATTACGAGCGGTAGTCATCCGTGGAAGCGCTGATGGCACCGCCGACGGGGCCGCGACGAGAAATGTCCCATCCGCTCAGGTTCGGTCCGGCGCAAAATCTGAATCGTTCTGCGCAGAGCATCGGGATGTTCTCGGCACGGTCGAGGCGGAAGAGCAACGTCTCGACGCCTTGACGCGACCATGTGGCGTTCAGGCCGCATCACTCACCACGGGGTTCAGCTCGAGCGGCAGGCTCCCGCGGGGCGATGCGGACGATTCAACCTCTCAGAAGGGACGAATCATGACCTTGATGAAATGGCGAGCGGCTGCGTTGGTGAGCGTGTGGGCAGCGGGGTGTGTGCCCGAGATACGCGTGGTGCTCGACTCCGCGGCGGATGCGGCGACGGACCTCAGTACGTCTGAGATGTCCGAAGTGCCCATCACGCTCGACACGCCGGACGTCGCTGATGCCCCCACGGCGGTTGACGTTCCGATCGGCGTCGACCGGCCCGACGTGTCGGAGTGTCCCGCGCCGCTCGTTCGGTGCGGCTCGCGGTGCATCGATGTCTCGGTGGAGGTCTCCGATTGCGGAGCGTGTGGCAACAACTGCGCGGCGCTCCCCAACGTCGTCGCGGGCAACGTTCGCTGCGCCTCGAGCGCGTGCGTTATCGACGCGACCGCCTGCGCCACGGGGTGGGATCGGTGCTCCGCGGATACCTCGCGCGGCTGCGAGACGAGCCTCGCCGCGACGGACCATTGCGGCGCGTGCACGACGCGTTGTGCGGGCGGCACCCCCGTGTGTGCTTCGTCAGGAGGGGCCTACGCGTGTTCGAGCGGGTGCATGCCCTCGTCGCCGACGCTCTGCGCGGGTAGCTGCATCGACACCAGCACCAATAATCAGCACTGCGGCGGGTGTGGAATCGTCTGCCCGGGCGGCGACAACGTGATGGCAAACTGCGTCGCGGCGGTCTGTCGTCGGGACTGCATCGCGGGCTTCCAGGCCTGCGACGGAGCGTGCGTCGCTGGCGTATGTGGTTCTGAGCAGCCGAGCTGTAGCGCGACGGGGACGCCGGGCTGCGGGCTGATCAGCGTAGCGGGCGGCACATTCACCATCGGCAACGACACGATCTGCGCCTCCGGCTCGGTGTCGCCGGGCTGCGCGATCTACAGCGCTCCGGAGGTCACCGCCGTGCGAGTGAGCACGTTCAGCATCGACAGCCACGAGGTAACGGTCGCTCGCTTCCGGGCATTCTGGTCGGCAAGAGCAGCGGACATCGAGCGGATTCGGTCACGCCCGATTGCATATCCAGGTGTCGTGTTTGTCCCCTGGGGAGAAGCTGCGGGCGCCCCGGTCACAACCGCTGCGTTTCCTTCGTGCAACTGGAGTGATGTGGCGGACAGACGAGAAGCCCACCCGATTAACTGTCTGACATGGTGGGCCGCACAGGAGTTCTGCGTGTGGGACGGGGGCCGCCTGCCGACCGAAGCGGAGTGGGAGTTCACTGCGCGTGGTCGGACGGTGCCAGCGAGCGGACTGATCGCTGCTCGGGTCTACCCATGGGGCAACCAGACACCCGCTTCGGGCGCCGAGCTTGCTTCGTGTGATCGAGCGCTCATCGCTCCCTGTCCCGGCGAAGATGGAGCTTCCACTCGCCGCGTCGGACGCTTCGCTGCAACCGCTGGAGTCTACGACCTCGCAGGCAACCTTGCGGAGTGGGTCGCCGACGCTTTTGTCCCCGCAGCGCACCGGGTCGGATGCTGGCCCACTCGCATCGATCCTGTCTGCACGTCGACCGCGGAACTGCGACTCATCGCAGGGGGCGCGTGGGTCAACCCTGAGGTCAACGCACGATCTGCATCGCGCGTGGGCTTCTCTCCATCGTTGCCGCTCAACTCCGTCGGGTTCCGTTGCGCACGATCCCTGTAAGCGCCCGGCGGGCCATCTTCGTCCTGGCCGCGGTCTTCGGATGTGTGTGCGGTCGAACTGACGTCCACCGTCCGGATGCGCGAGACCTCGTATGGTTTCTTCGTCGACTCCACGACATCTCGTACCTGCCCGAACTGGACCGCTCCGTCACCGAGATGGAGAGCACGTGGGACCGCTCCGGCGGAAACATCGATTGGGCTGGATACTCTCGCATCGACGGCGACGCGTACGTCCCCGTCGACATCGACGGACCAGGCTGCATTCACAGGATCTACACGGGAGTGCTCGGTCCACTCTTCGTGGGTGTCCGCATCGAGATCACACTCGACCGGGCCTCAACGCCGACCATCGACATGCTGCTAAACGACTATCTCTCAGAAGACCGTGGCGCGTTCCCCCCGCCGCTCGTCACTACGCGTTCGTATCCAGGATCACTATTTCCGATCCCCTTCGCCCACCACGCCCGAGTGCGGATCATCGGGCCGAATCATTTTTGGGGCGGTTACTGGCAGATTACATGGTCGCGATATGCACCGAACACTCCGGTCGAGTCTCTCCGGCTGCCGCTTACCACCGCGGAGCAGACTGAGGTTTCCCGTGTGCGTGCGGCGTGGTCGCTCGCCGAGCGCGAGCGTTCCCCGTTGCCGTCGGGCCTGGAATCGGCCCGGCTTGACCACGAGTTGAGCCCTGGGGCCGCGCGGTCCATCGATCTGTCGGGAATGGGGACGATTCGGGAGTTGCGTGTCGCCGTGTCGCCAGCCTCGGCGACGCGCCAGGTTCATCTGCTGTTGACCTGGGACGGAGCCCGCCTACCCGCGGTGGATGTCTCACTCGGAGACTTCTTTGGAGTCGCGGGATACAACAACATCACGGGGGTCCCATACAGTTCGTTGCTGATGGGCGCGCGTGGCAATGAACTCTGGACACGACTGCCGATGCCATTCGCGCGTGGCGCGCGGGTAACGATTGAGAATCGTGCGTCAATTCCTGTGCGAATCGACGGTTCACTCGAGATCGATCGGCGCACGTCGGTGCCCGCAAACTGGGGACGGTTTCAGGTGACCCGCAACAGCACTCCTGCGGGCGGACCCCAGGCGACACGGGTGCAGGGTGTGCCCGTCCACGAGGTACTCAATGCGCATGGTCGCGGGAAGTACGTAGGAGTGATGATGCAGGTCGCGTGGGCCACTCCCGACTGGTGGGGAGAAGGTGACTGGATGATCTGGACGGACAACGACTCCTGGCCGCCTCGCTACCACGGCACGGGTACGGAGGAGTACTTCAACTCAGGCTGGGAGCGCTTCGACCGTCAGGCCACCGCTGGTTTCATCGCTTACCAGTCGCAGCCGGTCGCGATCTACTCGTTTCACACGAACGACGCGTTTCAGTTTCAACGCAGTCTTCGAGTGATGGTGGAGACGACGGGACATCGCGGCGCCGAAGTGATCATTGCGCGGGATCACCCGGCTTGGACGACGGCGGCCTTCTGGTACAGCGAACCGTAGGCCATCCAGCGTCCGGGTTGTCCTCTTCATGGCCTTCATCCATGGTTGGGAGGCAGGGGATAAGCGATGCAACGCCCCATTCCTTTGGGTATGAGTTCGCTAGAGTTTATAAAAGAGATAGTGGTTTGGCGAAGCGCCACCGCGGGCGAGTGACAGTCAACCACGCGGCATCATTCGCTTTGCCAGGGCGCGGTCGAACGAAGCTGCGGAGCCTCCGAGCGCTCGTCAGTCCAGAGCCCGATGGGGATATTAGCCGAAGCACTTGTTTCCCTGCGAATCGGCCGAGGGCTGGGAGGGTATTCGGGGGGTGTTCAGGGAGGCACATGGGGCCATGCCCGGGCGCTTCGTAACGCGGTCTGGCCTGCAGAGCTTGGCATCGGAGGTCTTTACAGTTGTGGTAGCGTCCGAAGGATGTCCACCCGATCGCACCCTTCTGCACGGCCCGATCCTGTGGTTCGTACCTCTGCTGCGCTAGCCATCGCGGTCGGTTTGCTCAGCCTCGCATCCCCCGCGGGAGCGATTACGCACACCTATACCTTCCGCGACACCCTTCTTCCGCGCGAGGGGGGCACCGCGCTGGTGCCGGTGTTCAACGGCGGTGGTTCTCCGGCGATTCTCACGGAGGGCACGCCGAGCTTCCAGAACGGCAGCTTCGTGACGCAGACCATAACTGCTCGGGCGTGTGCTTCGCAGCCTGGCGTCCGGGCCTGGTCGTTTCCGGCGCAGGGCGGTTTCCGCTATCCCAACATGGCGCCGGTGATCGCCACGGGCTCTTACACAATCTCGATGTTGGTGCGCTTTAACCCTCAGTCAGGCGGGTTTGCGCGCCTTGTGGACTTCTCGAATTCGACACTCGATACAGGCATCTACGAACTCGCCGGTGGGGTGAGTTTCTACCCGGTTGGCACCTTCGCCGCGGGCAGCTTCGTCCAGAACGAGGACACCTTTGTCACGCTCACTCGCGACGCCACGACCCGCGTGGTGAGCCTCTTCATCAACGGCGTCGCTTCGGGCACGTACACCGACACGACGGACCTCTACGCGCAGGCGGGAGGAGCACTGTACTTTTTCCTGGACAACACCATCGGGGCTGCAGCGATCTCAGAATCGAACCCCGGCGTGGTGTCTTACCTTCAGATCGCCGACGCACCGATCACTCCGTCGCAAGTGATCGACAGCCTCGGGGACATCTGCGTTGCGGTGCGCTGTGGCAACGGGGTGCTCGAGGTGGGCGAAGGGTGCGACAGCGGCATGGGCAACGGCTCCACCACCTGCGATGCCATGTGCCGAGTTCGCAGCGGCAGTCCATGCAACGCAGCGGCTCCAGGGGTGATCGGCAACGAATCGTGCGCGAGCGGAACCTGCGTGACCGCGGGAGTACCCACTCCGGGTGTTTGCGCGCAATGCACCGCCAACGCCCAGTGCTCCGGGGCTACGCCGGTGTGCAACGCCGCCACCAACATTTGCGTCGGCTGTCGCGGCACAGGCGACTGCGCTGCGGGGCTCGTGTGTGACTCAGCGAGCGGGCGCTGTTCGACGATGCTCGATAGCGGTGTGGCGGACGTCGGCGTGGCGGATGTCGGTGTGGCGGACGTCGGCGTGGCGGACGTCGGCGTGGCGGACGTCGGCGTGGCGGACGTCGGCGTGGCGGACGTCGGCGTGGCGGATGTCGGCGTGGCGGTTGATGCATCGAGGGCGGTGGACGTGAGCGCAGGGTTCGATGCCGGGACCTTCGCGCCTGCGGATCAGGGGGCGTGTGCTTGTCGGGCCGCGCGGCCCGGTCCTTCGGGTGGAGGGTCGGTTACGGTTCTTGCGGCCCTGGCCGCGCTGACGATCGGGCGGCGTCGGCGTCGGTCGCGGCTCAACTCGCGAGATCGACTGACTCCGGTATCGGAGTGACTCCGCAGGGATCCGGGAATACCGGCTTCTCCAATCAGACCCCGCGGAAACGAGCGAGCGAAACCGTCACGTCTCGCGCAGACGGGCACCCTGACGTTGAATGCATCAGAGAACGCGCACCTCCGACTTTGATCGAGGGGCGTCCCGCGTAGAGAACGGCTCCCCGACCAGCGGCCGTGCAATGGCTTTATGTGTGTATTCTCAGGGGGTTACGGCCGTCCCCCGGATGCCTGCTCAGAGCAGGGTGCCGCGTAGCAGTACCTCGGCGACATTGAAGTAGATGATCAACCCGGCGACATCCACCAGGGTCGCCACGAAGGGGGCGGAGGCGGTCGCCGGATCGAAGCCGAAGCGCTTCACGATGAAGGGCAGCATCGAGCCCGCGATGGTGCCCCAGCTGACGACCCCGATGAGGCTGAAGGACACCGTGAGCCCGATGCGCACGAACGACGGGCCGTAGGAGTGAAACACCGCCTGCCACACCAGGATGCGGATGAAACCGATGGTGGCGAGGATGCCCCCGAGCGCGAGCCCCGCGGCCACCTCGCGGCGGATGATGAGCCACCAGTCGCGGCCGTTGATCTCGCCGAGCGCCATCGCGCGAATGATCAGCGTGGTGGCCTGCGAGCCCGAGTTTCCGCCGCTCGAAATGATCAGCGGGATGAAGAGCGTGAGCACCACCGCGCGGGCGATCTCGTGCTCGTAGTGAGCCATCGCGCTCGCGGTGAGCATCTCGCCGAGGAAGAGCGCCGCGAGCCAGCCGCCGCGCTTCTTCACCATCGCGCCGAAGCCCGTCTCCATGTACGGCGTGTCGAGGGCCTCCATGCCACCGAGCTTCTGGATGTCCTCCGTGGCCTCGTGCTGGACGACATCGACGATGTCGTCGACGGTCACGATGCCCTTCATTCGACCGTCGGCGTCCACCACGGGCAGTGCGTTGAGGTCGTGCTCGGCGATGACGCGCGCGACGGCCTCCTGATCCATGGTGTCTGGCACGGAGATGACCGCGGTGTGCATCACCTCTGCCAGTGGCTTGCCGCCCGGCGCGGTAAACAGGTCGCGGAAGGTCACGACGCCGCGGATGCGCTGCTCCTGGTCGAGCACGTAGGCGTAGTAGATGGTCTCCAGGCGCTCGCGGGCCTGACGCCGTAAGTAACGAATGGCCTCGTCCACGGTCATCTCTGGCCGCAACCGTGCGAACCGCGGGCTCATCAGGCCGCCCGCGGCGTCCTCGGCGTAGGCCATCAGCGCGACCACCTCGCGGCGCGACACGTCGTCGAGCTGCCCGAGGAAGAAAGCTCGCTCGGCCTCCGGAAGCTCTTGCACCAGGTCGGCGGCGTCGTCCGGGGCGAGCAGCCGAAGCCATAGTCTCCGCTCTGCGCTCGGCATGGCTCGCAGCATCGCGGCCTGCTCGTGCGTACTGAGCCCGAGAAAAAACTCATCGGCCTCGGCACGCTTCAGGTGCTGGAATCCCTCCAGGCGCTCCGTGGCGGAGAGCACCGCCCAGGCGTCGCGAAGATCATCGCCGGTGAGTCTGGCATCACTCATTTCGGCACCTCGGCGAAGCAGCTTGAGAAGGGGTCCCTTGGGCGGTCGCGGTGGCCTATGACCGGGAACGCGAAGCCCTGTCAAGGAAGACCTGCGCGTCGGTGGATTGGCGCGTGCAACCCCTGGTTGTGTGTGGGTACTCTCGCGACGCTGATGAGTGCGCTGAAGAAGATCGACCCGCAGACCGCCAGAGTGCTCGGACAGGTCGCCGTACAGGCGCTCTCGGGCATTCTTGGCGACACCGGTCAGTGGTCGTCCGCAAAGGAGGCCGTACGCACCACGGTGATGCGCGACCCGCTTGAGTCCGCGCTCGCGACCATCACCGGCGCCACGATGCTCTTCTACCTCGCCGAGCGAAACGTGAACCCCAGGGTGAAGTCTCCCGCGGACGCCCTGGTGTTCATCACCACATGCCTCTCTGTGGGCTACTCCGACATCTTTGCGCGCACCACCGCGGGCAAGACCATCGCTTCGGCGGTCATGACCATCGGGCCGTCCATCACCGCGCAACTCTTCGCCCCGCCGCCGCGCCCGGAGGCGGTGGCCCGGCGCGATCCGGCGCTGCAGGAAATCGCCGACCTCCAGCGGCAGATTCTCGCGCGCCTCGACGTGCTCGTGGCCGTCGCTCAGAAGCCTTCGCCCTCCTGATCGACGGACCACCGGGAATGCTGCTCCGAGGACGACGTTCGCCCGACCAGACAGAGGTGCGCCGCGACGTCGCCTTGGTGCTGCGCCGTGCACTCGTCGGCGTCTCCTTTGCCGCCGCCTCCGGAACCCTCGCACTCGCGGTGGGCGGATGGGCGTGGGCCCTCGCCGGGGTGCTGGCGATCCCCGCGGCGTTTACCCTCGCGTCCATCCGTCGGCCCTTCGTGGCGCCGTGTCCTGGGTGCGGCTCGCTCCTCGGCGCGTCCCTCGTTCAACTTCCCGACGAGCCCGTGATGGGCCCGCACGTGCACGACCACCGCTGCGCCGCCTGCGGCATCTACGTGGACGCGTCCGGCGGCACCGTGCGCGAGGTGCCGTTTCGTCGCACGTTGGAGTCCCCTGGATTCGAGGTCGGCTTTGGGGCCGCAGAACTCGATGCGCTCGCCTGGGGTGACGCCTGCGTTCGCTGCGGGCAACCGGCGACGCGCGCGCTGCGCCTCTCGGCCCGCGAGGCAGGGGTGATCTCAGGGCACGAGGCGACCCTGGACGCACCCGCCGAGGGTCACTGTCCGGGATATTGTTCGGCGCACGGCGGCGCTGATGACCCGCAGACGCGCGCGCTGGTGCTGGCCCGAACGCCCGGCCGGGTGACAGCGCAGTTCTCGCTTTACGCGGCGTATCGGGTGTTTCTCGACGCCAACCGCGACCGGGTGGACGTCGCGGTGCGCAGCGGGGCGATGCACGACCCGCCCGCAGTCGGGGATTGATCGCGTCGCGGGTGCGCGATGATACTGGCTACGCAGGGAGTCCACTGCGGCACATGGTTGGAAGGATGTCGACGATGCGAGATGGTACGGCGGGGCTCCGCGGAGTGATGGTGGTGATCTTCCTGGTGGCGTGTTCGGACACGGCGCGAAGCACTGAGGACGGGGGAACCGTGGACGCACGCGTGCGCCCGCCGCCAGACCCGCGCCTGTGGATCGAGTGCCAGCCCGGGCAGGAGCGCTGCTACCAGGAGATTCATCAGCGCTGCGCCGCGGCGGGTGAACTTACGCAGGTGGTGGAAGACCCGTGCTTGCCGCGCGGAATGGTCTGCGATCCGCGCCTCTGGTGCGTGGCTTGTCGTCCAGGGGAGTTTCGCTGCACGGAGAACGCCCTCGGCGTCGAGCAGTGCCGCGCTGACGGCTCGGGCTACGCCCCGCTGCGCGACTGCGACACGGCGCGTGGCGAGGCCTGTCGGAGGGGCCAGTGCGTGGTGCTCTGCACCGACGACTCGGTGGTGAACAGCAACATCGGCTGCGAGTACTACGGCGTCGATCTCGATAACATCGTGGAGACGGGAGGGCGCTCCGCGGCGTCGCAGCAGTACGCGATCGTGGTGTCCAACCCCGATCCGGTGCTGACGGTGCGCGTCGAGGTGTCGCGCAACACGGCGCCGCAGGGGATGCCGCCGGTGATCGAGCGGCTGGAGACCCGGGTGATTCCGCCGCGCGACCTCGAGGTGCTCGAACTGCCCGCCCGCGAGGTCGATTGTTCGACGGTTGCGGGGCTCAACGACGGCACCGGGACGTGCCTCTCGTCGCGGTCGTACCGGGTCACGTCTAACTACCCGGTGGTCGCGTACCAGTTCAACCCGTTGTCCAACGTCGGGGTGTTCTCCAACGACGCCTCGCTGCTGGTGCCGACCAACTCGCTCGAAGGCAACTATCGCTTCCTGGGGTATCCACAGCAGTGGTCGCGTACGGCCAACCCGGACACCAACGGCGGCGAGGAGATTCGGTCGTACATGACCATCGTCGGGACGCGGGCCAACACGCGGGTGCGGGTGACGCCGACGGCGGACATCATCCCCGGCGGTCCCTTCCGCACGCGGCACCCTGCGGGGACGCCCTTCGACATCGTGCTCGGTGCCTTCGACGTACTCAACCTCGAGACCGGGGCCTTCCTGGCAGACTTCACCGGTAGCCTCATCACCGCCGACGGACCGCTCGCGGTGTTCTCCGGCACCGAGTGCACCGACGTCCCGTTTTGGCGCACCACCGCCGAGCGGCAGCCGGCCTGCGACCACATCGAGGAGCAACTCTTCCCCGCGAGCACCGCCGGCCAGAACTACGTCGCGTCTCGCACTCCGACGCGAACCCGCGCGGTCAACCTTGCGGGCGCCTCGGTGGCCGAGGTCAACGAGCCCGAGTGGTTTCGTGTGCTCAACGTGTCGTCGCGCATCGTCCACGTGACAACGACGCTGCCCGAGGACATCAGTATCCCCGCCGGCCCGAAGGTGGAGTTCGACCTCGAGGAGGGCGGCTACCGCGACATTCGCGCGCTCGCGGACTTCCAGATTCGCGGCGACGCGCCCATCTCCGTGGGCCAGCTCCAGGGATCGCAATCGACCACCGGGATTCCCTTCACACTCCCCGGCGGCGACCCTGCGCTGATCATCGTTCCGCCGGTCGAGCAGTGGCGCTCGGACTACGTATTCCTCACGCCAAACAAGTACAGCTTCGACTTCGTGCAAATCGTCGCGCGCCCCGATATGACGGTATTTCTCGACGACACGGACGTGAGCGACTTCTCCGACTGCACCCGCAGCCGCTCCGACGGGTGCGTCGAGACGCGCACCAACGTGTGCCCTCCGCCGGTGTACGTGACCTACCGCTGCCAGCTCTCGTTTCCGCGCATCGACAACAGCCGGATGCCACCCGCGATCACCGCCGGCCGCCAGGGTGACGGCGTCCACGTTGTGCGCGCAGTCACGCCGTCCGACCGCCCCCCGGAGGGCGTGATGGTGCTCGTCACCGGCTTCGACCGCTTCGTCTCTTATGCCTACGCAGGCGGCACCAACCTCGTCCCTGTGCGCTGAGCGCTTCGTCACCTCCACTTTCTCTGACGGCCCCGCTGCGCTCGCGCGTCCGCACCCGCTGCACGATTGCGCGGTCGCGCTCCCGACCTGATACTCGTTCGGTGGAACCCATCGATCCCCGTTCGCGTTCGTTGGCCCTCGTCGCGGTCGTGCTCCTCACGGCCTGCGCCGACGACCCCTTCGGTGCTCCCGCGCCGGACGGTAGCGCCGATGCGGGGGTTGATGTCCCGCGCATCATCACCGCCGATGTCCCTGTGACTGCGCGCGATGTTCCGCGGGTCGATGTGCCGCGCAACACCAACCCCGTGGTGGTCGGCGTGGTGCCCGATCACGGTCCGTTCGCGGGCGGCAACCGCGTGGTCGTGCGTGGATCCAACTTCACACCGGAGTCCGTGGTCACCTTTGCGGGAAACCTGGTGCAGCCGCGCGACACGACTGCCAACGACCAGGGCCGTCTCACGGTGCTCCCGCCCGCCGGGCGCGCAGGGGAGGTCGATGTCACCGTCGAAGTCGATGGCCACATCGCGACGCTCCCACGCGGGTACCGCTACGACGCAATCCAGGCCGATCCTGGCGACGGCTCGCCCGCGGGCAATACGCTGCTGACGGTGCGGGGCCTCGGCACGCATTTCACCGACGCGACCACGGTGACGCTCGACGGACTCCCGTGCACGGGCCTGCGCGTCGGCGGCCCGGAGCAGCTCACCTGCCTCACGCCGCCGCACCCCGAGGGGCGGGTCGATGTCACCGTGGTCACTGGCGACGAGCGCATCGCCGTGGCGGATGCGTTCACGTTCACCGACAGCGCGGAGGCAGCGCGCGGCGGCCTCGGCGGCGGAACCATCGTCGGCAACATCAACGTCACTGTTCTTGCGGCCAACACGGGCGACCCGATTCCCAACGCGCTGGTCTTCCTCGGCGACGACCCGCAGGTGGCTCCGCCGCGCTCGACGCGCACCAACGACCGCGGCCGGGCCTCCGTAGGCTTCCCCGAACTGCGCGGCCCGACCACGCTGACCATCAGCGCGCGCTGCTTCAGCAGCCACACGGTGCAGGTCTTCGATGCGCGCAACGTGTCGATCTACCTGTACGCGCAGATGATTCCCGCGTGCGCCTCCGAGGGCATGCCGCCAGAGTCCACCCCGAGCCGCGGAACCTACGGCACCCAGGTCTCCGGCGAGCTTGTGTGGGACGGCCCCAACGAGTTTGCGCCCAACCCGTGGCACAACGTCCCCGAGCCACGGGCGGGCGAGCGCCGCGTCGCTCGGGTGTATGCCACCACCGCAGACATTCTCAGCACCCCCAACCAACCCGCCGCGGGTGGCCAGGTCGTCGAGGTCGTGACGCCCGGCTACGGCGGTCGGGGTTACCCCTTCGCCATCGCCACCCGCCCCGCTTCGCTCGCCATCTACGCCATCGCGGGCATCGAGAACAACCGCGATCCATCGCGGTTTACGCCGTACCTCATGGGCGTCGCGCGCGGCGTGCTCGGCTCGCCTCGCGCGATGATCACCCGCGTCGTCGTGCCGATGAACATCCCCCTCGACCACCAGACCGACGTGCGCCTCGCGAACCTCCCGCCGGTGACCCGCGACGGCCCCAACCGCCTGCGCGTCGAGGGCTTCATCGATCTCGGTGGCGAAGGAGTGATCGCCCGCCCGGACGTGACCACCTACGGCCGCGATGTGAGCGACAGCTACAACCTCGTGGCGCTGCCGCCGTTTAGCGGAGCCCTCGCAGATGCGCGGCTGATCGTGCGGGCGACCTACGGCGTCACCTCCGGCCGCCAGGCGGACGGCACCGAGTACCTCAGCCCGCCGTCGAGCGCCGTGGTCGTCGGTAGCATCACCACGCCGGACGACATCGTGCACATCGACAACTGGGTGGGCATTCCGGAGTTCGAGGCGCCGACGGAGGGCGGCCGGTTGCCCGTCGATCGAACCGTTCGCTTCGTACAGCGGGGCAACGACCCGGACATGTTCAGCCTCTCGTTGAGCGGCGACGTACTGTATTGGCAGACTTGGGCGAACCGCACCGAGCGCACCTTCCGCTTCCCGGATCTGTCTGGGGTGATGGGCCTGCGCGACCTCCCGACCGGCGCGGCCTACTACATGTACCTGTCAGCGTTTCGCGTGGCAGGGTTCGTCTTCAATGAATTTCGCTACAACAACCTGTCGCAGCTTTACTGGTCTGCGTATGCCGCGCGCAACCTGGCCTTCACCCGTTAGCGCCCGACCGGTCAGAGAACCGCTCTAACTCAGGTCTTGGGCTTCGGCGTCGGCGTGAAGTGAAACTCGTTGTGCAGTTGCATCATTCGCGCGGCTTCGCGGCTCTCGCCACGCATCTGCAATGCCTTGGCGCGGGCCTCGACCAGCGGCGCGAGTAGCTCTTCATCCATCCCCGGGTACGCGTCGCGCCGGTGCTTCACCCGGGTCACGTCGAGGCGAAGAACCGCCCACGCTGCGGCGCTCCGCGCCATGATGCGCGCGGCCAGGGCGGGATCGTGTCGCTGCCAGCTTCCGCCCATTCCGTAGGTCGTCTGCATCTTCTCAAAGGCCGCACGAATCTCGTCCTCCGGCGCACTCCAGTGCACGCCGAGCGCGACGAAGTGGTTGGCGGTATCGATTCGCGCGAGCAGGGCGGCCATCACGGCGACCGGATCTTCGACCACCGCCGCGGCGGGCTGCAGCCAGTCCAGGATGCCGTAGAGGTCGAGCAGTACCACCAGGCGGTGCATCGTCGTGCGACCGATGTAGCCCTCGCCAAGAATCTTTTCGAAGCTGCGCGTGCCGTCGAGAACGTAGTCCACCGCGCGCTCTTCTGCTTCCGGGAGACCGAGGCGCGCGAGGCGACTGCGCCGGTCGTCGAGTACCGACGGAGCCAGTCGCAGCTTCGACAGATGCCCTTGCGCGAACACGCCGTCGTCGAAGTTACGCAGGCGGATGCGGAGCCCGGCGACGACGAAGCCCGTCATGGGCACGCGGTGCTTCTGCACCGCCCAGGCGATCTTCTCGGGATGCCAGCTGTAGGTGCCATCGGACCAGTCGAAGGGGTGCAGTGCGCGGGCGCGCTCGGAAGGGGTCAAACACACACCGCCGCGCTCGATGTGGAGCACAACTTCCTCGGCGTTGTGGCGCAGCGTGAGGGTTCCGGACAGGGCGCGCAGGAAGGTGAACTGGTTGAGCAGCGCGGCCAGGGTCGGGTGCGCGAGGGCGTCGACTTCGGAGGGGTGTATCAGATGCAGCGCGCGCACGGAGTCGAGCGTCGGAAGCCCCACGAAAGATCCCGAGGGCCGGACCTCGACGATGCGCCCGGATGTGGGCGCGATGGAGGAGTGTTCGCTGATGCGCCCGCTGCGGTCGTGGGCTTCGTCACTGGGTACGTGCGCGCTCATCGGCATCGACGGAGGTGCCACCGGCGGGCGCTCCACGACGGGGGCGCGAGCGACCACGACATCGCGGAGGTCGGGGCGCGCCGGGGGTGCCGCGGGGGCGCGGTAGACGTCCACCGGGACAGCTTTTCGTGCGGGCGTGGGCGTGGCGCCGGTCGTGCGGCGGCGGGGTTTGCCTCGGAAGTTGGCGAGCGGGGACTCGTCGAGGTCGTCGAGGAGGTTCCAGGGAGCCATCAAGCCGGTGAGGCCGACGGCGATGTGGGCGGCGCCAATGGCGATGACGCCTTCGGGAAACACTTGCGCGGGAAGGCCCCAGATGGTGGCGAGGCCTTTGGCCAGCGTGGGCTCGGCGGCGCGTCGTCCGGCGCAGAGAAAGTGACGCACATCCCCAGCGGCCAAGCCGGCCTCGCGGGTGGCGAAGCGCGCGACCTCGCTGATGAGCGGCAGCATCGACTCGGGTCGCATGTTGGACCCGCTGAGCCCCATCACGGACTGGCGCGAGCGCGCCTGGATGGTGCCCCGGGTGACCTCCGCGAGGGTCACTTCGAGCTTGTGAGTTCCGACGTGGGCGATGGCGCAGAGCCCGCTGAGCGAGGGGTTGAGCGTCGTAGCTGCGGCGGCCAGCGCGGTCGTGTCGCGCACGAGGCGCATGGTCTCCACCGAGGTGTCTTCCATCGCGAGGAGAAGCGATCGGCGCTTGCGGTCGTTCCAGATCGCAGGCACCGCGATGGCGGCGAGGATGCTGTCGTCGCCCATGGCGTGCTGCAGGCCCAGGAAGAGTTCGTGCGCGGCCGCCACCGCCTCGGCGTCGCGCCCGTCGGCCCCGAGTGACCACTTCCATGGCTGTGCGCTGGTGCGCTCGATGACGCTCGCCATGTCACCCACCGATCGCAGCGCGATGGTCTGGTCGGGCCTCATGGCAGCCACTCCGAGACCGTCGGAGTGCAGTTGGATTCCAATGAGATGAGGCATGGAGGACGCCCTTCCGGTGAGCCCAGGCGGCGCGCCGTCGCGTCGCGACGGGGCAGCAACCCGCGACGATCACGTCGCAACTCGAAGCCCACGAGGCAGGGGACCGCAAGACGATGTGCGGCGCAAGGGCCACACCTGCGAGATTTTCAAACGAAGATGTTCGAATTGCTCAGGTGGCGGGAGCAGGCACGGCGGCGGGAGCGGAAACGATCGGGGCGAAGAGGTTCGCGGGTGCGGCGCGCTCGGCGTTCTTGCGGCGGTAGAGGTACAGCGGCACGCAGACGACGATCGTCACCAGGGCGATGAACTGCGAAGTCGAGAGGCTGCCCACGGTGCCGCGCTCAGCGTCGTCGCGGATGACCTCGAGGAGCCCGCGGCCGATGCCGTAGACGATCCAGAAGGAGAGGAAGATCTGGCCTTCCCACTGGCGTCGACGCCACATGAAGAGCAGCGTCGCGAAGACGCCGAGGCCGAGCAGTGACTCGTAAAGTTGCGTCGGATGCACCGGGACGGAGTGCTCGGTGGTCGGGGCGATGTGACAGAGGCCATCGGCGGCGTTGAAGAGGCCGTGGTAGGCGCGCTCGCAGAGGTCACGCGAGGCGCGAAACCCGAGGCGGACGTGCTGCTGCCAGGCGGGTGCGCCGTGGCCGTCAACCCAGTGGGGGAAGGTGCCGAGAAATTTCAACCACCCGGGCGCGTGCGGCGGAAGCGGCTGGCCGAAGTCGCAGCCGTACATGTAGCAACCGAGTCGGGTGATCATGAGCCCGGAGCCGAGCGCGGGCACCGCGGCGTCGGCCCACTTCCAGAGCGAGAAGCCGTTGCGGAAGAGGAAGATCATGCTGCCGAGCAGACCGCCGAGGAAGCCGCCGTAGGCGACCAGTCCACCGGAGCGGAGCTGCAAGATCTGCAGCGGCGAGGAGAACTCGTCGAGGTTGGTGAGGAAGTAGAGGACCCGCGCGCCGACCACGGCCATGAAGGCCGTGAAAACGTAGCAGTCAGCCATCTTCTCGCGGGGGAGGCCCTGCCGGTCGGTGAGGCCGAGCACAACGTACCAGCCGACGACAAGCGAGAGCCCGAGCATCACGCCGTACGAGTAGATGGGGAGAGACTCCCAGGCGCCCTTCCAGTTGGGCCCGTTGGCGAAGCCCTTGAGGACCTGGAGGGCCTTCTCGCCGTTGGTGCCGTGGAGCCCGAGCGGGGCGGCGTAGGCGAAGACCCCGATGCCGATGGCGACGGAGAGCAGCGCGTTGGCGGGGGAATCGGCGATGGGACCCTTATCGGCGGTGTCGTCCTTGGCGTCAGCGCCCGCGACCTTCTTCGGCGGGACGGCGCCGGCGCGGTTGACGTTGACGATGATGGAATAAATACCCCACAAAATAAGTGCGGGTACGATGAACTTGAACGCCCACCCTGGGACCGTGATCATGACCGGATGCATGGGGTGGCGGTGTAGAAGGGCATCCCCACGCGGTCAAGCACCCATCAGTGCTGAATGCACTCCAGCGGTCGCGGATTCAGAGCGAGCGGACGAAGGAGAGCAGCGCCGGGTTGGTCCACTCGAGGGTGCGGTCGAAGCGGGCGCGAATCACGCCGTTGCGATCGATGATCCACGTCTCTGGGAAGAGTTTGGTGCCGTAGCGGCGCTCGACCACGCTGCGGTCGGGGTCGAAAAGAACCGGCGAGCGCATCGACGGCGGCACCAGCGGGGCGACGGCCTCCCAGTTGGCATCGACGCTCACCAGCACCAGCGCTAGCTCGGGTGAGCCCTGAAGAAGCTCGTCAAAGGCAGGCAGCGACTCGGATAGCTCCTCGATGCACGGCGGGCACTCCCGCGACCAGAAGTGAAGAATTACCGTGCGGCCGCGCAGTGAACTCAAGCGCAAGGCCTGCCCGTTGCGATCGCGGAGGGTGAAGTCCGGCGCGAGGCGGTCGTTGCCGACGTAGTCCGGGCGGAGCGCGGTGATGAGTGCCGCGCCGCGACGGTGTTCGCCGTCGAGGGCAGCCACGCCGAAAGCCACTGCCACGCACAGCGCCGCGACGACGAAGAGCCCGGTGATGGCCGTGACGATGGAATGACTTGGGGGACGGGGAGCGGTCATGGGTCCTGCGCTTCAGCGCGGCGGAGGCGCGCGAGGAGGTCATCGGCGGTGAGCCGATATTTGAAGGCCGTGCGACCGGCGACGGCGATGACCGGCACGTCGTTGGTGTAGCGGGCGATGAGCACCGGATCATCGTCGATATCGAAGATCGTTAACTCGAATGGATGTTGCTCACAAACCGCCTCAAGCACCGCCTTCGCCTCATCGCAGAGGTGGCAACCGCGCCGGGTGTAGAGAGTGACCGTGACCATCCTGAGGCTTCTCGCGAAGGGCGGTAGCACCGGGCCGCGCGCGGGGTCAACCGCCACGGCGTCGGGTCAGCGGCGCTCGGTGATGGCCCTCGTCGGGGGCGCAGGGGGCACCAGCGTCTCGCCCCGCTCCAACGGTGCGATGCGCGCGCTCAGGCTCCCGAGTTCGAAAATCATCAGCCCGCTCTCGTCGGTCTCGACATGCTCGAGAAACTTGAAAGACGGCTGACGGTCAAAGCGCGCCAACAGCCTTCCGCCGCGTACGTGCGCGTACACCACGCCGTCGGGATCGACCTGCACCTTGGCGAGGTCGAGCGGCTCCGTCGTGTCGTCGGACAACTCCACCTCGACGCGCATCGCCGGGTCTGTCTCCAGACGCACCGTGCGCACGACCAGCGGCGTGTGATCGACGGTGATGAAGCACCAGTCGAGAGGGTTGCGCATCACGTAGCGGCCGCTGTCGTCGAGGTCGATCCAGCGCGCGAGGGTGCGCGCCAGCCCGGGGTGCAGCACCCGCTCGTCCTCGTGCCAGATGTGCCCGTCGCGATCGACCCGGATCTGGCTTTCCCGACTCAGCTTGAACGGCATGCCCACCTCGCTCATCGCGTCTCTCCTGGTCGCTCGCTCACCACCTCGAAGATCTCGTCGTCGCGCAGTCCCAGCACCGCCTGCCCGGCCGCATCGAGCCCCGGCATCGGGACGTTGAGGAACCGCGCCAGGAAGCCCGATGCCAGCCGCAGCACTACCGTTCGTCCGCTGCGTCGGTCGCGCACGAGGGTACGGGTCGATCCGTCCGTCGCGTCGATGCGTCGCAGGTTGAGGCGCCCCATGCTGGCCCCGGTCGCCGCCGCAAACCCGTCGGCGATGCAACTGAACTGCACCATCGCGGGGGAGGTGTGCTCGACCTCCACGTCGAAGCTTCCGCGGGTGAGCGAGAGGTCCGCCAGCGCGCGCTCCCCCATGCGGTAGCCCGCCACCACGAATGGCCCAGCGCCGCCGTGGATCGCCGTCACCCGCGAGACGATCTCCCCGCTGCGGCTGTGCCCCGCGCTCGTCGCGCCAGAGCACCCCACAAACAGCGCGCACGCCAGCGCTGCCGCACTTCTCATTGAACCCATGTGCCCAGTGCCTTCATCGCCCGATCGATCTCGCCGTCCGTGCTGTAGGGCGCCGGACCGAGGCGCAACAGGTCTCCCCGCGCATCTACGCGAATCCCCTGCGCAGCGAGTGCTTCGGTCGCCGCACCGGTGTCTTGCAGACGGACGGAGACGAATCCTCCGCGCCGGTCTTCCGCCCGAGGCGTCGCCACGTCCAGGCCAAGCTTATCAGCCCAGGTAAAGATCTGTGCGGTCTGGCGGAGCGAGCACGCGCGCAGCGCTGATGGGGTCATGCCCTGCGCGGCGAAGAACCGCAGCACCGCCCGCGCGCGGTAGTGGCTCAGTGGGTCGTAGGTGGCCCCGGCGAAGCGGTCGGCACCGTCGTCGCCGTAGCCCACCGGGGTGTCCGTGCGTCGGTCGGCGAGGTGCGCGAAGTCTGCAAACCAACCGGTGACCACCGGCCGGAAGTCGCACCCCGGCGGCACGCCGAGGAAGCAAACGCCTTCGCCCCACTGCGCGTACTTGTACCCGCCGCCGAGCACGAACACCTCGTCGCCAAGCGCCGCGCGGTCGAAAGGGAGCGCGCCGAAATGGTGGTACGTGTCTACGAGCAGCGGCACTCCGTGCGCGCGGCATCGGGCCGCGAGGTCACCCAGGCCGGGCACCACGCTGGAGGTCTCGAAGAGCACCGACGAGCAGAGCACCGCGGCGGTGTCGGCGGTGACCGCGGCGGTGAGTCGTGCGGCGAGGGTATCGACCGGCGACGGGTCGATGAAGGTCACGCGCACGCCCTCCTCGGCGAGGCGTCGGAGTTGCCGGTGCAGGGTGTGAAACTCGCCCGCGGTGGTCACGATGTGCCGACGCGTGCGCAGCGGAAGGGCACTGAGAAAGCGCGTCACGAGGGCGTGGGTGTTGCCGTCGAGCGCATAGTCTCGGGCCCGCCCGCCTAGAGCGGAGGCGATGCCCGCGCGAACCTCATCGGCCACCGCGAAGGCCGCGCCCCACTTGTCGTCTACGTGCAGCGCAGCGTCGTCGAAGCACTCGGTGAGCGCGTCGCGGGCGATGTCGGGCCACGCCTGGTGCGAGTGCCCCGTGAGGAGCACCCGATCGGGACGGAGGAAGGCGGTGTAGTGGGAGCGGAGGGTCGCGCTGTCGATGGTCGTCAAAGCGCGCGGGAATGTATCACCGACCGCGCTGGGGCTGGGGAGGGGCCTGCTGCGGACCCTGACCCTGCGGGGCAGGGTTGAGGTTGAGAAAGCGGCCCACCGGGGCGGCTGTGAGCGAGACGTCCCAGGAGAGATCGAACGGGGGCTTCACCTCGGCAGGGAGGCCGTCCATCGCTGCGCCCATGTCGAGCACCTGCTCGAGGCGGGCGTCGTCGAAGCCCGGTTCGTGAAGGCAGATCACGTTGGGCGTGGTCACCACGGCGGAGACCTCGTCGCCGCGCAGCGGCTTGCCGCAAGCGCCGTGCATCGCGCTGATGAGGTGGTCGTTGATCACCACGCTCGCCACGAGCGGACCAAACGCGAGCAGCGCGCGCTTCTGGTTCTTGTCTTCGTGCATCGAGACATCGACGGCGAAGATGCTGTTGGGAAGCTCTTCCGCAAGGCGGCGATCGAAGATGTCGCCCTTGAGGCCGGCGCCCTCGAGCTCCTCCTGCGTCGGGATGCGCACGTGGCGGTCGTCGGAAATGACCGCAACGAGGAGCGCGTCATTCCACTGCTCGATGATCTTCGGGCTCTTGCCCTGCGTCGCCTGCTTGAACTGCTCAACCACGCGGGCCGGGAAGATGCGCGCGCATACCCAGGCCTTCTCGCCGCACGGACACCACCGCGTCGGGTCGAGGTTCTTCGGCAGTTCGTCGCACGCGAAGCGGAGCTCGCGCTTGAAGTCCTTGCTGCCCACAGGCATGCGGAACGGCATGTCCATCAGGTTGAGCGCGCGCCCCGCGGTGCCGTCGGCCCGCTTCGGAACGATCTGCGTGCCCTGCACCACGAAGGTGATCTCCGGCCGCTCGGCCCGCACCCCATCGACGAAGCGCTTCACCTCGGTGATGCGTGCCGTCGTCTCGCCCACCGCCGCCGCCGTCGTCTCTCCGAGAAACCACCCCAGGTGCGCAGCGCCCAGCGCCACGATCGGCACCTCCATGGGCCACACCAGTTCGCCCGCCGTGGCGATCAGCACCGCGCCCTCGTTCTGCTCCTGCCAACCGAGTCCACTGCGCTCCATCTGCCCCTGGAGCAGCTTGCGCGTCACGGCCTGGTCCATCACCACGCCCGCGCGCAGCTCGCCCTTCAGGATGGCCTCGGAGTGCTCGTAGGCCCACTGCGGAAACGCCGGCCCCTGGGGCATCGGCGCGACCTGCGGCAGCATCGCCAACGGAAACGCAGCCTTGTGCTTGTCCTCGCCGACGAGGTCCTTCACGCGCTGCTCGAGGCCCGCATCGTCCTTCGGTCCGGCCCACACCCAGTACCCCGGCTCCACCTCGCGGAGGGACTCTTCTCCCTTCGCGGCCGCGTCGAGCACGATCTTCCAGACCTTCGCCAACGTCAGTGTCCGGCCGAAGGTCTTCTCGATCGCGTCGTCGTCCACGGTCTCAGAAACCTCTGTCTCCGCGCCGTCGAGGGGCGCGCGCAGCAGCCGCGTGCGAATCACCACGCCGTCGGTGTACGGCACGCCGCCGTCGCCACCGGAGAGGCCCTCGACCACAAGCTCGGCGCCAGATCCAGGCATCGCTTTGATGAAGCGAACGCCGCACACGCGGCGTGGGGTCGCTCCCTCCACACTGACCATCTCGCCCGTGCGGGGATCGGGCTGCGGCGGCATGATCTTGGCGCCGCACACACAGAGACCCTTCCAGTTCGGCGGCTGCCCGACGGTATTCGAGGGCTCCGACGGATCCTCCACCGCAGGGAGCGGCGGGGGGTTCTTGAAGAGCTCCTCGATGAAGCGGTTGAGTTCCTTCGCGCCGCGGTAGCGCGGCTGCCCCTGCGGACCAGCGTACGGAGGATCAGGGAACCCGAGGATCGTCGCACCCACGTGCCCGCAATTGGGGCAGGCACCAACCACGTGGGCGGTGTCGATGGGGAGCGGCGCGCCGCGGGTGATCTGGGTGCGCTGTCCGCGGCTCTGGTCGAGCGCGCGGCGAATCGCAGTGGCGTCAACGGTCTCGGTCATCGATGAATCTCCATGCCTTTGCGGCCTACGTGGGCGGCGGAAGATAGTCGCATTCCCAAGGCGAAACCATAGCCCTCGCGAGGGCTGTTTCCCCGCCGTAACCATCCCCCTCGAACGCGCTCGCAGCGGTGCCTCCGCCGGTGTGAAATCCCCGTCGGGCCCAGTCAGCTCCCATGGCCGAATCACAGCCACCCGCGGCCGCGATTCCTGTTCCGGGGTGGCGGTGCTCGCGCCGAACGGTGCATTCGGGCTTCGGGCAGCACAACGACGACATCGCAGTGATGCCCATCAGCGCGTTTCGCGCAGGCATAAACCGCCTGCCCAACGGTCCGGTCAACGCGCTGCTAGTTCGGGCGCATCGCCTCACGCAGCGTCGCGATCAGCGCGGGCCCGTCTCCGACCGGCGCCAGGCAGGTCGTACCCAGGCACACATACGCCCGCGGCGCGCCGTCCTCGCCGCTCGCGCGTCCGTGAAACAACTCCGCGTCGAGGCCCAGGGCGACGCCGGTCGCCGCGTCAGGGGCGCACACCAGCACGCGGTGCGGCAGGAAGAGGGAGCGCGCCGCCGTCAGCAGGGCACGGGTGTCGTCGCGCGTGGCGTCTCCGAGCACGATCACCTCGACGCTCCCCCGCGTGGCGCGATCGAGCGCGCGGAGCACCGAGCCCATGCCGAGTGGGTTGTCTCTCGCGGCGTCGGCGCAGTGGGCGAGCGCCTGCTCGGCGGCCACCCGGTAGCGCGTTTCTCCGGTGAGCGCCGCGACCCGCAGCAGCGCCTCGACGGTGAGCCCGACGCCGCCGGGGTAGGCGTGGTCGAAGGCGTCCCGGGAGCGGTAGAGCACCACCTCGGCGTCGATCGCCGAGAAGCAGAGAGCGCCGGTGTCGGCATCGATGAAGCGCGCGAGTACGGCGTCGAGAAGATTACGAGCCATGGTAAGCGCAGCGGGATCGAAGGTGGCCTCGAAGACGTCCACCGCGGCGTTGGCGAGGGCGCCGTGGTCGTCGAGAAACGCCGTCCCGTAGGCGACGCCGTCTTTGATCGCGTGGGCGAGGGGGCCGGCGGCGAGCGCGCGGTCGCGCCAGGCGTAGAGGCCATCGCGGGCCAGGGCCACGGTGTCGGCATCCCCGAGGGTCGCGCCGAGGTGGGCGAGCGCGCCGAGGACGAGGCCGTTCCAGGAGGCGAGGCATTTGTCGTCGCGCATCGGGTGCGGGCGGGTCTCGCGGACGCCGAGCAGAAGCGGGCGCACGCGGTCGATGACGGCGACCACCTCGGGAACGGTGCGGCCGAGCGCGGCGGCGACCGCGGCGAGCGGGCGCGGGGTCCAGAGCACCGAGCGGCCGTGCTCGAAGTTGCCCTCCGCGCTCACGTCGAAGGCGGCGCAAAACACCTCCCCCTCGGCGGGCCCGAGGAGGGCGCTGATCTCCGCGGCGGTCCACACGAAAAACCGCCCCTCCTCGCCCTCGCTGTCGGCGTCCTGCGCGGAGTAGAACAACCCCTCCGGCGATCGCATCTCCCGTCGCAGGTATTCGCGAATATCCTTGGCGATGCCGAGCAGAGTCTCCCTCCCTGTTCCGCTTTCCAGCCCCGCGGCATCAACCGCCAACCGGAGCAGTTGAGCGTTGTCGTAGAGCATCTTCTCGAAGTGCGGAATCTTCCATTCCGCGTCCGTGGAGTAGCGCGCAAACCCGCCGCCGAGGTGATCCCAGATGCCGCCCCCGCGCATGCGCTGGAGCGTGAGCAGCGTGGCGTCGCGGCACTGCGCGCCGAGTCCCTCCAGGTCGAGCGCCGCGCCGATGAGCAGCAGGTCGTGGGTCATGGTGTTGGGAAATTTCGGCGCCCCGCCGAAGCCGCCGAAGCGCTGATCGACGCGCGGGAGCACGCGCCGCAAGCCGTGCGCGAGGGCTTCCGCGGAGAGGGTGTTGGGCATCGCGGGGTCGTGCTGGCGAGTCACCCGCGCAAGGGTGGCGGTAAGTTCGTCGGCCTGCCCGAGCACGTCGTCGCGCCGGGCTGTCCATGCATCAACGATGGCGCGGAGCACCTCCCGAAAGCCGGGCATCCCGTAGCGGCGCTCGACGGGGAAATACGTTCCTCCGTAAAACGGGCGTCGGTCCGGGGTCAGAAACATCGACAGTGGCCAGCCCCCGCCGCGCTGCGCGATCACCTGATGCGCAAGCTGATAGACCTGATCGACGTCCGGGCGCTCCTCGCGATCGACCTTGATGGCGACGAAGCGCTCGTTGAGCAGCGCGGCGGTGGCCTCATGCTCGAAGCTCTCGCGCTCCATCACGTGGCACCAGTGACAGGCGCTGTACCCGATGGAGAGAAAGACCGGCTTGTCCTCTGCGGCTGCGCGCGCGAAGGCCGCGTCGCCCCAGGGTTCCCACGCGACGGGGTTGTGCGCGTGCTGCAGGAGATACGGCGAACGCTCGTGAATCAGGGCGTTGGGCTGGCGCGGGGTGTTCATCGGCGGACGGTTGTCGGGCCGCCGGGGCGCGAGCGCAAGGCAGGTGGCGGAGCGGGGAGGGCGCTACTCCCAGACCACCTCGTGCACTTCGAAGCCCGCGCGCTCGACGATTTGCCGTAGCGCAGCCTCGGTGACCACCGCGTCATCGATGGTGAGATGCGCCTCGCCGACCTCCACCATGAGGTCGCTTACGCCCGGAACGCGCTCGAGCACGCGCTTCACGGACACCACGCAGCCGCCGCAGGTCATCCCTTCGATCATCATCGTCGCGCTTCGCATGCCGAGGAGGTAGCGCCATCCGAGGTCGCCGACCAGAGCCGTCCCGCGATACGCTCGAAACGTCATGCATGCCGACGGACCCGTGATGCTCTTCGACGGCCATTGCAACCTCTGCAACCGCGCCGTGGATTTCGTCCTGACCCGCGAGGCATCGGCGGAAATCCGATTCGCTTCGCTGCAGTCCGAGGCCGGGCGCGCGCTCCTCGGGAGGCACGGCGTCACGCTGCCCCCGGGCGACCCGGACACCGTCCTCCTGGTGGAAGCAGGAATCGTGTGGAGCCACTCCGATGCCGCGCTGCGGGTCGCGCGCCGACTGCGCTTCCCGTGGGGGATGATCGGGTGGTTTGCCTGGGTACCGCGATCGATCCGCGACGGCGTCTACCGATGGATCGCGCGCAACCGTTATCGATGGTTTGGGAAGACCGAGACGTGCCGCGTCGCCACGCCCGCAGAGAAAGCCCGCTTCCTGAGCGCGCCCGGCGGCTGATCAACGCGCCGCGCGCAGCGGCCCTTCGTCGATCCAGTGCAGGATGGCCTCGGTGACCTCGTCGCGGTTGGTCTCATTGAGAATCTCGTGGCGCGCGTCCGGCCACACACGCACGGTCACGTTGCGCATGCCGGCCTTCTCGTAGCCTGCGACGAGGGCGTGGAAGTCCTTGAGTCCACGGTGCAGCGGATCGCGCTCGCCGACGGTGAGGTACACGGGGAGATTCTTCGGGAGTTGCGCGAGGTTGGCTGGCGCGCCGAGGCCCGGAAACGCGCCGAGCATGTCTACCCATAGCTGCGTCGTCGCTTCGAAGCCGCAGCGGTCGTCGGCGATGTACGAATCGACCTCCACGGGATCGCGGGAGAGCCAGTCGAACTCCGTGCGCGTCGGGGCGAAGGCGCGGTTGTAGTCACCGAAGCTCATGCGGGTGAGAAGCGCCGAGGGCTTCGTCGCGCCGACGCGCGCTCGCTCGATGCGGGCGACGAAGCGACCGATGGGCGCCAGCGGGTTGCTCACTGCGCTCGCGCACCCGGAGAGCACCGCGCCCGCAAGCTGATCGCCCCGCTCGAACATCACCTGCTGCGTGAGAAACGACCCCATGCTGTGACCGAAAAACACCCGCGGCACGCCCGGGTGCTGCCCGGTGATGTGATCGCCGAGGCGGTAGAGGTCATCGAGCACCGCGCGCCAGCCCTGCTCCGCGGCGAAAAACCCGAGCGGCCCATCCTTCGCGGTGCGTCCGTGCCCGCGGTGATCGTCTGCGTAGACGGCGAGGCCGCGCGCGACGCACGCCTCCGCGAAGCGTCGGTAGCGACCGGCGTGCTCCGCGAGTCCGTGCGCGACCTGCACCACCCCGCGGGGCGTCCCCTCAGGCAGCCATCCATAGACGAACACCTCGGTGCCGTCGCTCGCCTTCTGCGTAAACGTGCGCTCCAACATGGCGCGGACCTTACCCCAACTGCAGCCTCGATCGAACGGTCGTTGCAGCGCCCCCGGTCGGCCTCTATGTCTGCTCGCCGTGAACGACCTCGCCCGATTTCTCTTCGCCGCTGTGATGGGCACCTCGATGACCGCGGCCCTGCTCGCCATACCTGTCTTCGCGCGTGGGGCGAAGGGCGTGGTCGTCCCCGCGGTGACCGCCGTCGGGCTGTTCGCATGGCTCGCCGTCGCCGTTGCGACTGCCTCGACGGCGGCGTCCCACATCGCCGTCGCGCCCGCGATCACGCTCGCGCTGTGCACCCTGTGGCTGGGCGTCGCGCCGTTGCGACGCGCGTGGGACGGAGCCTCCATGGTCGGCCTCGTGGCACTGCAGGTGCTTCGCTTCAGCGGCGGCGCGCGAATGTTTGCCGTCGAGGGCGGCTGGCTGCCAGAGCGCTACGGGATGATCTTCGGCGCCGCGGACGTCGTGCTCGCGGTGGTCGCGGTGGCGCTCGCATGGGCGTGGTCGCACGGGGCCACCTGGGCCCGTCGCACGACGCTCGGGTGGGCCATGTCTGGTGTGATTCTGACGGTATTGGGGCTGGTGGTTCAGGCGCGCCTCGTTCGACCGCTGCCTGGCTTCGAGGGGCTGTGGAGCGCGTTTCTCACGCCGCTCTTGCTCGCGCTGCTGGTGGTGACGGCGTCCCGCGCTCGGGTCGCTCGCGCGGCGGCCTGAGACGCGCTCAGCCGCGCTGCGCGGCGATCATCGCGACGAGGTCGTCGTGGTGGTGGGCGAGGTCATCGAATTCCTTGATCGGGAGAAATCGCGACGCCGCGCCCTCTCGCGTCACGTGCAGGTACCTCGTCTCGTACCACCACGTGAGCTCGCCGATCAGCCGCTCGAATTGTATCGCGTCGCGTCCATCGACCTTCTTGCGTGCGGCGCACCACGTCCACGGGTGCACTCCCTCGAGCGCGTCGAGGTCGATCCAGAGGGTGTTGGTGTTGAAGAGCGGAAACTCCCGATCGGGGAAGTTTGTGGGCAGTCGAAACGCCTCCGCGAGGACGAGCCTTCCGTCGCGCAGCACGGGCAGCCCCCCGCGGTCGCCCTCGCGCTTCTCGACGAGCTCGACGGAGATCTGCGCGCCGCTGCGCCGGTGCATTGCGTAGAGGGTCGGGTCGATGGTCGCGCCGAGGTTGTCCACGTTGGAGACGAGCACCGTGCGTACGCCCGCTGCGCGCCAGGCGGCGATCATTCCCGCCGTGCGGAACGCCTCCGGAAGGTCGCCGTGCCCCGTAGAATATGGGGATGGAATACCTTTCTCGGTAAGGAATATCTCCCCCTCGGGGGTCAAGCGGAGGGACACAAACTGCGGTACGAGGGAAACCGCTTCGGCGCCCGGCGGGGGCGCATGGACGAGCGCGTCGGCGATGAGGTCGTGCGTGGCGAAGCTCGTCATCAGGGCCGCACGAACGGCGCCCTGCCAGCGCGCCACGTCCGCGAGCTTCACGTCGAGGAAGCGCTCTCCTCCGGCGGTTCCGAGCGGGGCGAGGGCCTTTACGACCGACCCGTAGCGCGTCGCCATGCCCCCGGCGAGAACCACCACCGCAAGCTCTCCCCGGCGGAGCGCCTCAGTGCCCTCCGCGCGCAGTCCCTCGGCCGCGTCGGTGGCGATGTTCGGTGCGAGTGCTGCGCAGTCGCTCGGTGGCGGGGCGATGTTTCCCTCGATGCGGTGCAGCGACTCGGGCGCTCCGTGCGTCACGCGGAGCCGATCGCGTAGTGCCTCTAACGGCACGCGACCGGCGTGGAAGCGGGAGAGCGTCTGCGCGAGTTCGGTGGGCTTCATGACGCGAAGGGAGCGGTGGCGCCCGTCAAAGGTGCATGATGGCTACCCCAATTTCGCGTGCGTCGCCAAGAAGATGAGCACCGCGTCTCGGAGGGCGCGGGGGGCCCTCGGGAGCGTCGCGGCATTGGGCGCGTTGCGACCCCTCCTGCTGGGTGGTACGGAAACGACGATGCGGCCGCGCGAATATTTGATCCCCATTTATCTGTGGATCAGCGCGTCGTTACTGCTGCACCTGCTCTTCGCGGGGGGGACTCGGGTCATCTCTGACCGCGTCGGGGTCGATGCTGCACGCCTCGTGGCACAGCCTGGTAACGGCGCGCCCAACGTTTCCGAGGTCGAGTTCGAATACCCCGCCGAGCCCCCGCCCCTGTCCGTCGCGCCCCCGACGCTGCCGCCCCCGGCGGTTGCTCGCCGTGAGCGCCGACCGCCTCCGGCCACGCCGCCGCCGCCGACGATGCACCGACCCGATCCCGCGACGCCTCCGCCGCCGGTGGTCCCGGTGGTGGCGACGCCGGTGGTTCCGCCTGCGGTGCGCCCGCCGCCGTTGCATCGCTTCGTGGACCAGGTGAACCCCAACGAAGAGCCCATCCCGGAAGATCCGCAGCACCTCGCGCAGAGCAATCGCAACGTCGCCGAGGAGACTCAGGCCGTGGTGCGCAACCTCGACCGCGACCAGTCGAATCCTCGCGCGGGCGGAGCTCCCAACCGCGCTGATCCGCGGCACCCGGGCAACGCCGACCGGCAGGTGAGCGCGGACGCGGACAACAACGACGGTCGCTCCGACCGGGTGCCCGACCCGCGCCCTCGCACTGCCGCTGCTGCTGCGACGCGGCCCACCCCCGCAACGCCTCCTCAGGGTGATCGCGCTCCTGGCAGCGGCGCGGCGCCCTCCACCGCCGGGACCGTTGGACGCGAGGGCGCGGCCGGCGATCCAGTGCCGGGCGGAGCCGGATCGATCGACGTGGCGAGCGGCGCTCAGGGCGCCAACGGGCAGAACGGCGGCGGGGCGACGAGCACCGCTACGGGCGGCTACCAGGGACTACGGGGCATGGGCGCTCGGCGGGCGCTCGACTCGCTGATGCCGACATGGACGACGTACGCATCGATCATCGGAGATGCCCGCATCGAGCGCGAAGCGGAGGAGGCGCGACGCCGACGGTCTGTCGCTCGCGGGAGCTTCACCGATGGCTGGCAGGACACCCGCGCGGCGATCGAAAACTTTGTCCCGCACGTTCGCGTGGGCAACCAGACGGCGCTGCGCACGGCGGCCTCGCCCTTCGCGGCCTACCTGACGGCGATGCACCGTCGCATCCACCGTCTCTTCGCGGATGGCTTCCTTGAGGGCCTCGGGCGCGTGCCCTCGAACTCACCGATGCAGGATGAGGCGCTCGTGACGACCATCGAAATCGTCCTTGAACGCACGGGCACGGTGCACTCGCTCGGCATCGTCAACACCAGCGGCGTGCTGCCTTTCGACGTCGCCGCGCTCAACGCCGTACGCCGCGCGGCGCCATTCGGTGATGCGCCGTCGGCGATTCTTTCTGGCGACGGGCGGGTCTACGTGCGCTGGGGCTTTCACCGCGATCATCGGCAGTGCGGCACGTTCAACGCTGAGCCTTTCATCGTGCCAGCGCCGGGTGCCGCTCCGTCGCGGACGCCCGCTCCGACGACCCCGTCACCGACTACGGACGAAGGCCCGCCCGCGCGCCTCGGGTTCGCGCCGGGCGCAGAAGGAGTTCAAGGTTTTCGAGGTTGATCACGGCGTGGGCGGTGAGCGGTGCGAGCACTTCGCCGGTGAGTCGATAGAGCGCCGCGAAGACCAGGCCCATCACGAAGGCGCTCGCCGTCCAGGAGCGGAGCGCGCGGTTGGCCGGGATGTGCAGGAGCCCGAAGAGAGCAGCGGTGGCGAGTGCGCCGACGGGGAAGTTGATCCACGCGCTCAGCACCGGGAGCATGGCCCCGCGGAAGAGCATTTCTTCACCGACCGCCGCGGCGAGTCCGAGCACCCGGAGTTCGCCGGCGGAGGTGCCGCTGAGTCCCTCGCGAAGCGCCGACTCCATCGAAGCGGCCCACGGGGTGCGAGCGAGCAGTTCGCGGGTTAGACCCACCACCGCGACGCCGCTGAGTGCGCCGAGGGAGAGGGCGAGGGGGAGGGCGATGGCGTGTGTTCCGCCGAGGGGAGCACCGTCGTGGAGGGCGCTCGCGCCGAGTGCATTCCGCCACGTCAGCGCGGCGAGCGCGAAGCCCGCGTAGACCATCAACGCGGCGGTGGTGCGAGCAGAGGCCATTGGGGGCGCGAGACGCCAACCATAGGGCATCCGCCGGACCGCGTCGGTCAAACGGTGCCCCGAGGCAACGCTCGGAGGTTGGGTGCTCGCGGTGTGGGTCGCGAGGAAGCAGGGAAGCGATCCGCGGGGAATCATGGACGGTTCGCTTACCCACGATGAAACGGGCGATGACACGGGAGGGGACGACGCAGCGAAAGGGCGTCCCGCGCAATCCGTGCTCGCGCAAACGATTGACGCCGCGCGGGCGAGTCGTCAGTCTGGCGCCGCAATGGAGGACGCCTTCTTCGACGCGGCGCCTCGAGTATTGGTGGTGGATGACGAGAAGGTCATCCGTGAGATCCTCGCGGATTTCCTCTCGCTCGAGGGCTTCGAGGTCCGTACGGCGGAAGACGGGCAGAGCGCACTCAAGGAACTCGATGGCAACGCCTACGACCTGGTCATTTCCGACCTGAAGATGCCTGGAATGGGTGGGCTTGAGCTTCTCAACGAACTCAACCGCATGCACCCCGGCATCGTGACGATCATCATGACTGGCTTCGGCACCGTCGAGACCGCCATCGATGCGATGCGGCATGGCGCTTACGACTACGTGATGAAGCCGTTTCGCATCGAGGAGGTGGTGCGAATCATCCAGCGCGCCCTCGAGAAGAAGCGCCTCACCGCGGAGAACCTCCGGCTCCGCGAGGCGGTGTCTCTCTACAAGGTCAGCGAGGCCATCGCGGCGTCGCTCTCCCTCGACGACGTGCTAGCGACGGTCTCGGCGGCCGCGCTCGACGACGTGCAGGCAGACCTCGCGATCGTCTACATGGGCGACGAGGACACGGGCACCGTCGAGCGGTTTCGGCAGCAGAACCCGCGCTTCATCGCCGACCTGCAGGGCGACCTCGGGATGCTCGGCTGCGACGTGCCGGCGCTCACCGAACACTTCGTTCACGAAGCGACGCTCAACCTGAGTGGCGCTCGAGTGCGACGCTTCCTCGTGAACCCCTCGGAACGTCACGTCGCGCAGGCGATGGTGGCGGTGCCGCTGCGCATTCGCGGGAAGATCATGGGCTTCGTCATCGCGGTCGGCTTTCAGCGCGGCCGACGCTTCGACGAGGGCCAGCGGAAGTTGCTCTCGGCAGTGGGTTCGCGCGCCGCCGCTGCGATTGAAAATGCACGGCTGTACGAGAACCTCAAGGCGACCTTCAATCAGACCATCCAGGGCCTCGCGAGAGCCATCGACACGATGGACGGCTACACCGCAGGCCACTCCGATCGCGTCGCGTATTACTCGCGGGTGCTTGCCACGCAGCTGAAGTTGTCGCCGGACCACATCGAGACCGTGCGCCAGGCGGCGTTGATGCACGACATCGGCAAGATCGGTTGCGTGCTCAACCTCAATCGCCCCGGGCGGCTGACCCCGGAGGAGTACGAGATCTTCAAGAAGCACCCGGAGTACGGCCGCGAGATTCTTGAACCCATCAAGTTTCTACAGCCACTGATGCCCGGGGTGCACCTGCACCACGAGCGCTGGGACGGGAAGGGCTACCCCCTCGGGCTCAAGGGCGAGGCGATCCCGGTGATTGCGCGCATCATCTCCGTGGCTGACACCTACGACGCGATGACCAGCGACCGCAGTTACCGTCGCGCGATGCCCCACGACGTGGCCATCAACGAGGTAGAGCGCTGCGGCGGGAGCCAGTTTGATCCGGGCGTATCGACGCCGTTTCTGCAAGTCATCGAGCTTGATCGCGAGGAGAAGACTGCGCGCGGCGAGACGGTGCCGGAGTAGTTCGTCGCTGCTATCGTCGGGCCCTCATGACCAACCGACGGACCCTGGCACCCTGCCTCTTGCTGGCAGCGCCCCGATTGGGTGACCCAAACTTCGACCACACTGTCGTCCTGCTCGCGCGCCACGACGAGAAGGGCGCCCTCGGGTGGATCATCAACGGCGAAGCCCTCGGCCTCGTCGGACCCCTCTTGCAGGGGAGCAACCTCGTCGGCGGAGACGTCGCGCTGCCCGTAGACGGACCCTTCGCCCGCGAGGCGCGGCGCGGCGGCCCCGTGCAGATGCATACCGGGTGGCTGCTGTACCGCAGGGACAGCGTGGCCCTCGCGGGGGAGATCGACATCGGCACCGTGCTCGGCGTGACCGGCGACCTCGACGCGCTCGCCGCGGTCGTTGCCTCGCGCACCCGTGATTTTCGCCTCCTCCTGGGGTACGCCGGATGGTCGCCGTCGCAACTCGAAGACGAGATCTCCAAAGGCGGTTGGCTCCCCGCGGACATTGACGCCGATCTTGTATTCGACGGCGACCCTGCGACGCTCTGGAAGCACGCCTATCGGCATCTGGCGGGCATCGATCCCGGGGCGTTTATCGGTTCGCGGGGCGGCAGCGCGTGAGGGTGCGCCGGGGCTGGCGCGGGGCGCTTCTGGGCCTCGGGCTCCACGCCTCGATCGCCCGGGCCGACCTCCCCAGCGCCCGCGCGGCGCTCGACCGGGGAGACTACGGCGCGGTCGAAAACGCCCTGCGCACAGCCCGCCCCGGCGAGCGCACGGAGGTCGAGAGGGTGCGTGCTCGATGGCTGTGGGAGACCGGGCAGCACGATGCGTTGCTGGCCCTCGCGACGAGGCTCGAGCGGACGCCGGTGACGCGCGCCGAGGGGCTCAACTGGGAGGCCGAGGCCCTGGTGGGCGTCGGGCGGTACGAAGACGCCATCGCGCGCTGGCAGCGGGCGATCGAGGCGACACCGCGCGGAGAGGCGTGGCGGGCGCGGGCACGGGCAGCGACGTGGCTGGCGATCCTTGGGCGGCGCGACGAGGCGCGGGAGGCCGCCAACGGGCTGATCGACGCCTACAACGACGCCTCCGCGGAGGGGTCGCGAGGCGCGGTCGCGCAGAGGGTGCGAGATGCAGATTTTCTTACCTGGGTAGGTATCGCTGCGCGGGCGCTCGGGTCTGTGCGCGACGCCAACGCGGCCTTCAACGAAGCCCTGCGGGTCGAGCCTGGCCGCGCGGAGACCAACCTCGAGCAGGCCGCGCTGATGCTCACCACGGAGGATTACGGCCCCGCGGGCGAAGGCCTCGCGGCGGTGCTGCGATGCAACCCCCGGCACCCGCGGGCGCTGCTGTTGCGGGCGCGCACCCGGCTTTCGTCAGGCCTCGACATGGCCCGCGCAGGGGACGACCTCACGGCTGCGCTGGCGGTAAATCCGCGGCTTACGGGCGCGATGGCGACGCAGGCGTCGCTGCTGCTGCGCGACGCCGACGTGCCGGGGGCCGAGCGGCGTCTCGACGAGGCCGCGGCGATCAACCCGCGCGACCTCGACGTGCTCACGATGCGTGGCGTGGCGCGCTTCTCCGCGGGCGATCTACCGGGGCTTCGTCGCGGCTTCGACGCGTTGTTTACGGTGGCCCCGGCGTGGGCCGAGGGCTACGAGGTGCTCGCGGACTTCGCGGACTGGGAGCACCGCTACGCCGAGGCCGCGTCGCTGCTTCGCGAGGGACTGGCGCGGCCCGGCATCGCGGGCGACCGTCGCGCAGGGTCGCGGATGCGTGCGTTTCTGGGCATGAACCTCCTGCGCACGGGCAACGAGGACGAGGCGCTCGTCGAGCTGCGAGGCTCCTTCGAGCAGAGCCGTTTCAACGTCCGCGTGGCCAACCTTCTCAACTTCTACGAGCACACGGTCCCTGATGCGTACGTGGTCGAGACCGACGGGCCCTTTCGCATCCGTTACCACCGGGACGAGCGCGCGATCCTGCGGCGATTCGTCCCGCAGTTGCTGCGGCGCGCGTGGGCAGAGATGGTGCTGCGCTACGGATTCACGCCGGAGGGACCCATCGCCGTCGAGCTTTACGCCGACGCCGAGCACTTCTCCGTCCGCACGGCGGGCCTGCCCGAAATCGGCGTCCAGGGGGTGTGTTTCGGTCGCGTGGTGACGGCGCTCTCGCCGCGCGGCGGTCCCTTCAACTGGGCGCAGATTGTGTGGCACGAGCTTGCCCACGTCTTCGCATTGCAGCGTTCGCGTTCGCGGGTCCCGCGATGGTTTACTGAGGGGCTGAGCGAGTGGGAGGCCTTCCACGCCCACCCGGAGTGGGCGCGCGAGGACGACCCCTCGCTCTACCGCGCACTCGTCGGCGGCGGCCTCCCCCGGGTGGCCGATTTTAATGCCGCCTTCACGCACGCGCGGCACGCCGACGACATGCTCACGGCCTACTACGCCGCGTCACAACTCGTGGCGTTCATGATCGAGCGATACGGCTTCGAGCACGTCGCGGAGATGCTCCCGCTCTGGGGCGAAGGGGTGCGTACACCGGAGGTCATCGCTCGCGCGCTCGGGGTCTCCGCCGAGGTCGTCGATGAGGGCTTTCGCTCCATGCTCCGCGCCCGGCTTTCGCGCTACGACGGCGAGTACTTCATCGACGTTGCGCGCTACCGCGACCGGGCAGCCCTCGTGCGCACCGCGGACGAGCATACCGGTGACGCCGGCGCGCAGGCCGACGCGGCGATGGCGCTGCTGGTGGGCGGCGACCCGATCGGGGCGGCGGCGAGGGCCGAGGCGGCGATTCGCCTGGAGGGCGCACAGCCCGTGGCGCGCTGGGTGCGGGCGACGCTCGGAATCGAAGCGCACGAGGGCCGGGTGGCGCTGGCCGAACTCGACGCGCTGCGGGAGGGCGGCCGGGACGGCTACGCGGTGCGAATGCTGGAGGCCCGGGCGGCGGGCCTTGCCCGGGATGATGGTCGGGCGCTCACCGCGCTCACGGCGGCTACGCAGCACGATCCGTCGCAGGTGGAGGCGTGGCGGGCGCTCGCGGCCCTGCACGCGCGGGCGCACCGGGATGCGGAGCGGCTGGTGGCGCTACGGGTGGTGGTGCGCCTCGACCAGCATGACCGCGATGGGCTCAGGGAGCTTCTGGGTGCTTTGGTGGAGGTACGCGCCTGGGCGGACATCCGGGCCTTGGCCGAGCACGCGGTCTCTCTCGACCCGGAGCGCACCTCGGTGCACCTGACGCTCGCGCACGCTGCTCTCGAGCTCGGCGACACGGACGCAGCCCTCGCAGCTTACGAGTCAGCGTTGGCGCTCGATCCGTCGAACGCGGCGGAGATTCGGGCTCGCCTCGAGGCCGTGCGGCGCGGCGAGCGCAATCTCCCGCTGCTCCGGGCACCCTCCCGGCCGCCGGGGTGAGGCGTGCGCGGTCTGGCTTCGGGGGCGGAGTAGTGCTTGACCCCTGTGGATGCCGCGACGTAAACCACAGGGGAAATAGTCTGAGCGGCGCAGCGGTATCGCAGTGGAGCGGCACCTGCGGTGCTGACGGTGCCCAGTGACCGATGCTTCCCCTGAAAGCCTGACGAAGCCTGCGGTGCCGCGTTCCCCGATGGGGCGGCGGGCCAGCGCGGCGACGATGACGGTGCTTACGGGGGTATTCATCTGGTTTGGCGCGGGGGTGCTGCACCGGGAGGTGTACGCCGTACGGGGGCCCAACCCGATCGACCGCGCGTGTCGGCCGGGCCTGACCAGGCTGCATGCAGCTTACGAGGCTGCGTGGCAGGCGCAGAGGCAGGGCGCGGCGACCCCACAGGTCGTGACACTGGACGGTGACCTTCGAGGATTGAGAGGCTTGTGCGCGCGCGAAGGCGGCGCGTCGCAGGCGGCGTTTGATCACCTGGAGCGCTGGCGCTACCGCGCCGAAGATCAGGTGAGGTTGTGGCGTGAAGCCGTTGGCGATGAAGCCGGGCGTGCGCTCGGCATTGCAGGAAATTCCCATGAGTGAAGAGCAGTCGTTCGAGTCCTTCGGGTTGAGCGAGCCGGTGCGTCGGGCGGTGGCCGAGGTCGGCTACGCCTCCCCCACGCTGGTGCAGCAGGCGACCTTCCATACCATCGCGGAGGGCAAGGACGTCATCGTTCAGAGCCGCACCGGAAGCGGCAAGACCGCGGCGTTTGCGCTGCCTCTCATTGACCGGGTGATCAAGCCGGCGCGGCACGTTCAGGTGATGGTTCTGTGCCCGACGCGCGAGCTTGCGCTGCAGGTGGCGGGTGAGTTCGAGCGCCTCGGGAAGTTTGCCGATGTCGGGGTCGCTCCGATTTACGGCGGCGCCGGGATGCAGCAGCAGATCGACGCGCTCAAGGGCGGCGCCAAGGTGGTGGTCGGTACGCCCGGGCGCATGCTCGACCATCTTCGCCGAAAAACCCTCGACGTCTCGGGCCTGCGCGCCATCGTGCTCGACGAGGGCGACGAGATGCTCTCCATGGGCTTCGCTGAGGAGCTCAACGCCATTCTCGGCATGCTGCCGAAGGGCCGGCAGGCGCTGATCTTCTCGGCGACGATGCCCGATGCGATGTCGCGCATGGCCGCACGGCACCAGCGCGAGCCCGTCACCATCGCCCTGAGCAGCGACCACGTCGCACCCGACGGCATTGTTCACCATGCCTATTTCTCCGCCTCTGGCGGCTCGGTGCCCGACCTCCTGAAGGTTCTGGAGATCGAGAAGCCCAAGGCAGCACTGGTGTTCTGCAACACGAAGGCGGAGACCGAGATGGTCGCCCGGGGGCTTCAAAACGCGGGCTACCGCGCCGAGTACCTCAACGGCGACCTCGCGCAAAACGACCGCGAGCGCGTGATGGGCCTGCTTCGGGACGAGCGCGTGGACTTCCTGGTGGCCACCGACGTGGCCGCGCGGGGCATCGACGTGCCGCACCTTTCGCACGTGATTCACTGCGGCTTCCCGGAGTCGCCCGAGGCGTATGTGCACCGCTCGGGGCGCACCGGGCGCGCGGGCCGCACCGGAACAGCCATCTCGCTGATTGGTCCTCACGACATCGGCAACCTGTATCTGCTGCGGCTCACGTACGGCATCCGGCCCATCGAGCGCACGCTGCCGAGCGCCGCGGAAAACCGCACGCGCATCGAGGCCGCCCGGGTCGAGTCACTCATCGCTGCGGCGGGCAACGTTTCCGACGACGCGATGGTGCTGGCGAAGCGGTTGCTGACCCACGACGATGCCGAGCGCGCGGTAGCCTGGTTGGTCGAGCGCTTCGTCATGGGCGTGCGCGAAGACGACGTGATGCCGCCAGTGCCGCGCGTATCCGTGAGCCCATCGTTGACGGCCGCACCGGAAGCGAAGAGCGAGCCGCGGAGCAACGGACGACCGCCGCGCGAGCGAGCGCCCCGGTCTGAGCGGGTGGAGTCCGAGCCGTTGCGGAAGATCGAGGTTCGGCACGCCGATCCGAAGGCGTCGGATGAGACGCCGGGCGAGGAGGTCGGGATGGAGAGCCTCGAACTCTCGGTGGGCAAGCGCGAGGGCGTGCGGGCCGGCGAGGTGGCGAGGCTGCTGCGCGACGTCGGGATGCTCGCGAAGTCCGAGGTCGGGCGCATCCACGTGCGCGATCGCGTCACGCTGGTGAGCGTGCGTGCGGAGAAGCTCGACGCGCTGATCGAGTCGCTCGCGGAAGTGAAATACAACGACGTGCCGGTGTCGCCGCGGCGTGGTGACGTGGCCGAAGCGCCGGAGGCCGCGACAGCGGACTGAGCGGCGTGCGTCGCCTGCATCGAGCGCGCAGGATCCTGTCCTGCGTGGGTGGCCTCTGCCTCGGGGCCGGAGCGGCGCTGCGTGAGGGGCGGGCTGACCCGGCTGCGATCACGGTGCGGCTCGATCTTGCGGAGTGCCTGGCCCGCGCGGAGCGCAGCTACCCCGGGTTGCTCGCAGCGCGGCACAAGATCGCCGCATCGGACGCGCAACTCGACGAGGCGTGGGCGGCGCCGTTCTTCCCGGTGAGCGTGACGGGGTTTATGTCCCTCGCGCCTACCGCGAGGGGCAATTCGACGTACTCGCCGGACGTGTTTGCGCAGAACCCGCTGGTCTCCGAGACGGGGTACATCGCGCGGGTGACGGCGGACACGGGTGTGCCGATCTCGCCGTGGACGTGGATGCGCCTCGCCCGGGTGCGCGACGCGGCGAGGGCGGGCGTGCGGGCCAACCACGGCGAGGAGGCGCGCGCGCGACTCGAATTGCGGGCCAACGTGCGGAAGGCGTTCTTCGGGGTGCAGTCGTCTCGAGACGCGCTTTTCCTGATCGAGCGCGCGGAGGGATACATCACGACGGCGCGCGAGCAGCTTTCCACGGCGCGTACGCAAGACGGCGGCGTGGTCGGAACCAACGACGAAGCGCAGCTTGAGATTGCCGCCGAAGAGCTGGCAGTGCAGCGGGCGACGGCGACGCGCGGCGGTCATCTTGCGCGTGCGGCGCTCGGGTTGCTCACGGGTGTCGGGGACGCCATCGAGGTTCCGGACGAGCCGTTGTGCCCCTATCGGGCGGACATCGGATCGCTCGCGCGGCACCTGACGCGGGCGCGGCTCAACCGGCCCGAGGTGGACATGATCGCGGCGGGCGTGGCGGCGAGACGGGCGGCGGTGTCCATCCAGGAGTACGCGTACCTCCCCGATTTCGCGCTCGGGCTGACGGCGGCGGTCTCCACGGCGCCCACGATGGCCGAACAGCCCAATCCCTTCTCCGCCAACAATAACAACTACGCCTACTGGGGCGGCGGACTCGTCTTACGATGGAACTTCGATCCCATCGTCAATCGACAACGCGTCCGACGGTTGTCCGAAGAGCTTGCGATGACCCAGGCGCAGCAGTCCCTGGCTCTCGGCGGCATCGCGCTCGAGGTCACCGACGCCTACGAGCGCACGACAGAACAGCAGCTCATCGAAGCCGCCCGCGCTCGCCAGGAACGCTGGGGATTCCAGTGGTTTACTGCGGTATTCACGCAGTTTCAGTCCGGCGCTGTGGAGGTCGGGGACATCCTGAGTCCGCTGCGGCAATACCTGGGCGCTCGGGCGGGTCATATCCAATCGATCTATGACCTCAACACTGCCCTCTCGCAGCTTGCCATGGTCACCGGGGAGGCCGACCTCTCCGGAGCGCCCGCGGACGACTGCCGCGCGCCCATCGCCGCGCCGCCGTCCACAGACGCCGGGTCGGGGGTAGGCGACGGCGGCACGGAGGAGGACGACATCGAGGCCATTCTTCGGGCGTCGCTGGTAGTGGAGTCTCCGCCCGTGCTCGACGCCGGTGTGCCTCACGACGTTGGCGTTGCTCGAGATGCGCGCGCGCCCGGTCGCGATGGGGGTATCGCGCGGCCCCGCTGATCGCCTAGTGTTCCGAGTCATGAGCGACGGCGAGAAGCGACCCTGGTGGCGGTCGAGCACCCTCTGGATCTTCATTGGACTCACGCTCGGCGTGCTCCTCGGGGGGTTCTTTCCACAAGACCAGCACCCGGCGGTCTACAACCTCTTTCGCTTCTTCTCGAAGGCCTTTATTGCGCTCATCAAGGGGTTGATTGTCCCGCTGCTGCTCTCCACCATCGTGGTTGGAATCGCGCAGACCGGCGACATCAAAGCAGTCGGCCGCATGGGCGGAAAGGCCCTGCTCTACTTTGAAGTCGTGACCACCCTGGCGCTTGGCATCGGACTGTTCATTGCCAACACCATCCGGCCTGGCGATGGACTCCCGCTGGACGTGGGCGCCCACGTGGCCGGCGTCGCTACGCAGCACTCCCGCGACGGTTGGGAGATCGCCCTTCACATGTTTCCCTCCAACGTCGTGCAGCACGCGGCGGAGGGCGACATCCTGCCAGTGGTGGTGTTTGCGACGCTTCTCGGGCTCGCGCTGTCCCGCGCCGGGGAGGTCGGCCGCCCGGTGTTTGTCTTCTTCGATGCCTTCGCGAAGGTGATGTTCAAGTACACGGAGATGGTGATGTCCCTGACGCCGCTCGGGGTGTTTGGGGCGATGGGATACAACATCTCGCACATGGCCGCAGGGCATCTGGTCGATGGGAATCTCATCAAGGGATGGCCCGCGGTGTTCTATCTGCTGGGGCGGTATGCGCGACTCGTGGGGAGCCTCTACCTATCACTCGCGGTGATGTTCTTCTTTGTCTTCGTGCCCATCTTGATGATTTGTCGAGTGAAGGTAGGAGAGTTTCTCCGGGCCATTCGCGAGCCGGCGCTGACTGCGTTTTCGACGGCTTCGTCGGAGGCCGCGCTGCCCCGGTTGTTGGAAGAGATGGTGAAGTTCGGCGTTCCGCGTCGGGTCGCGGGCTTCGTCATTCCAACGGGGTATTCCTTCAACCTTGATGGCTCGACGCTCTATCTGGTGTTCGCCAGCCTGGCCATCGCCCAGGCCGCGCACGTTCAACTCTCGATGACCCAGCAGATCACCATGGTACTGACGTTTATGCTGTCGTCGAAGGGTGTCGCCGGGGTGCCGCGCGCCACGCTCGTCATCATCGCCGGAACCTGCGCCAGCTATAATCTTCCGGGCGAGGCTGGGGTCGCGATGCTCCTGGCGGTCGATGAGGTGATGGACATGGCGCGCACCACCCTCAACGTGACGGGCAACGCGCTAGCCAGCGTGGTGATCGCTCGCTGGGAAGGGGTATTTCGCACCGAAGAGCCGGGCGCATAGTCCTCCCGCAGAACACCGTCATCCCACGGTCGCGATCGATCTCACCAATCCGCACGCCGTTGATTGCATATCAAAATACCACTTCGGTATTCGGCAGCGATCTTGAGTGGAACCTTGCTGATTGTGGCCTGGGCCACGAGCGCTCCGCGGAAGCTGCCGAATCCGGTATTGAGTCCTGCGCGACGTGACACGGACCGGATCGGGCGTTCGGCGTCTCCGCCGTTCACCCAGCCATCGGCCCGCGATCCATTCTCCGCTCCTCGCGGCTGCCTGATAGCGGCCGCGAAGCAGGTGCAACCACGCGGGCGCCACTCCCGCGCACGGCACCCGGGAGCCTACGGGCGGCTGCGCGGCGAGCCGGTCAGCTTGATGCGCTCGTCTCGGGCGTGGCGCTCCTGAGGGTGCTCGTTATACCAGGTCTCGTAAGATTCCCGGGTGATGAAGAGCTCGACGAGGCCCTCGCGCTCGACCTTCGCCTGACAGCCGAGGCGCGAACTCGCCTCGACGTCAAAGGCCTTGTCGAGGATGTCGTTTTCCTCGTCTTCAATCTCCGAGAGCAGGGGGAGGCCCTTCTTCACGTGCACGTGGCACGTCGAGCAGCCGCACACCCCGCCGCAGGCTGATCCCTCCGGGGCGTGGGCCATCTGCGCGGCCTCGAGCAGCGTCGTCCCGAGCGGGACCTCTACCTCCACCGCGCCGTCATCCGTGTTTAGAAACCGCACCGTCGCCATCACCGGGTCTCCTTCTCGGACTCCATGTCCTTCGCATACGAGGCCGCGAGGTGCGGGTGCTCCGGCCGGTCGCGCACCGTGTCCTCGATTTCCTGCACGGCGCGGCCGCGCATCGCGTGCTGAACCGCGCGATCCATCCGTCGCTCGGCCAGCGGGTGCGTCGCGCGGTCGAGCCCCTCCGTCCGCAGATGAACCTTCTTCCCGTCCTGCGCCGCGATTGCCTCGCGCAGCGCCTTGAGGGCACCGTCAAGCTCCGCGCGCTCGTCCTCGTCGAGCAGGTCGCCATCCACCCGCAGCGCCGCCTCCGTCGCCGCGATCACCCGCTCTGCGTCGGTGATGCGCTCCCGCAACTGCCGCACTGCGAGGTCGGACTCCGCGTGCTCATAGGACTCCAGGAGCATCCGCTCGACGTCGTCGCCGGTCAGCCCGAAGGACGGCGTCACCTCAATGTGCTGCTCAATGCCCGTGTTGAGTTCGCGCGCGGTCACCGTGAGCATCCCGTCGGCATCGACGCGGAAGGTCACTTCCAACTTCGCCGCCCCGGCGGGCATCAGCGGAATACCCCGTAGGGTAAACTTCGCGAGGGAGCGGTTGTCCGCAGCCAGTTCGCGCTCGCCTTGCACCACGTGCACCTCGAAGCCCGTCTGCCCGTCGGCGTAGGTCGTGAACTGCTGTGCGCGCCCCGCGGGAATCGTGGTGTTGCGAGGGAGAATCTTCTCCGCCACGCCGCCCATGGTCTCCAGGCCGAGGGAGAGCGGAATCACATCGAGGATGAGCGCGTCGTCTTTCGCGCCGTCGCCCGCCAGCAGGTTGGCCTGAATCGCCGCGCCGAAGGCCACCACCTGATCGGGGTCGATGTCCGAGAGCGGCTCCTGCCCGAAGAGGCTCTGTACGTGCTCGCGCACCGCCGGGACGCGCGTGCTCCCGCCCACCAGGATGACACCGTCGATCTCGTCAGGCCGCAGTCCCGCATCGCGCAGGGCGCGCTTCACCGCAGGGGTGGTGCGCGCGATGACGGTCCGCACGATGTCCTCGAACTCCGTCCGCCGGATGGAGCGCTCGAAGGTCACCCCGTCGACGTCGACGGCGATCACCGTGTCGGGTCGATCGGTGAGGTCGTGCTTGGCCGTTCGCGCCGCGTCGAGAACCGCGCGAACGAGGCCGGGCGCGGCCTGCGCAGAGTCGATCTCCAGGTGTCCGAAGACCCACTCGGCGAGCAGACGGTCCATGTCGTCGCCGCCAAGCTGCGCGTCGCCGCCGGTGGAGCGCACCTGGAAGACGCCGTCGTCGAGGGAGAGGATGGTGACGTCGAAGGTTCCGCCGCCGAGGTCGTAGACGGCGAAGGTTCCGCGGGTGCGTCCCTTGTCGAGGCCATAGGCGAGGGCCGCGGCGGTGGGCTCGTTGAGGAGCCGCAGCACCTCCACGCCCGCGAGCTTCGCGGCATCTTTGGTGGCCTGCCGTTGCGCTTCATCAAAGTACGCCGGGACGGTGATTACCGCGCCGCCGAGGGTGCGCAGCTTTCCTTCTGCCTGGGTGCGCAGCGCCCGGAGAATCTCCGCGGACACCTCCACCGGCGTCACCGTTCGTCCGTGGACCTTGAAGCGCACCGTGTTGGACTGCCCCGGTTCGGGCATCGCAAAATCATACGGACCAAGCCTGCGCGTCTCCGGATCGTCGGCGCCGCGGCCCATGAAGCGCTTCACGGAGACAAGGGTCTCGCGCGGGTGCAGGGCGGCTTTTCCCTTCCCTTCGGTACCGACCATCACCCCGCCGTGTTGGAGGTAATGAACCACGCTGGGGAGCAGCGGGTTGAGGTCGCAATCGAGCACGCACTCCGGGCGGCCATCGACAGTGTAGGCCACCAGCGAGTGGGTCGTGCCGAGGTCGATGCCGATCGGGGTCGGTCGCGCGGTAGGGTCGAAGATCTGGAAGAGCGCCATCGGTTTTGGGGGGACCTGTGAGTAGTGGCTTCAGGAGTCGAGCGCGTCGTCGGCTTCATCCTCGAAGCGACGGAAGTATTTCAACCGTACGAGGGCGTCACGAGCGCGGGCCAGCGCCGCGGCGTCCGGAGGGGTTTCCCCGTCGAACACCGCCGCGAGGAGATTCTCTTCGGACTTTGTGCGGGCGCGCACCTGCTCGAGCAGCGCGGTGACTTTGGCGGGCGTTCGGCGGCCCTCGTCGAGAGCTTCGCGGAGATCCATCACCTCGAGCAGGAGCGCTTGCGAGGGGCGGTCGGCGTCACCCACGGAGAGACCGTGCGCGGTGAGCAGAGCCTCGGCGCGGGTGAGCGGATCGCGAAGGGCGCGGAAGGCTTCGTTGACCGCAACGGCGCGATCGAGGGCCATCCGGCGCTCGCCGGGAGGGGCCTGCACGTAGCGGTCAGGGTGGAGTGTGCGGGAGAGGTCTCGGTGCCGTTGCTCGAGCGCGGCGCGGTCGAGGGAGAAGCGCCGCGCTACGCCAAGAAGGTCGAAGGGATCAGTCATGGTTAGCAATTGCGAGTGAAAAGAATCACGACGAGGGGTGTTGCGGATGACGAAGGAGCGCTCAGACCCCGAAGCTCTCGCCGCAGCCGCAGCCGGCGGCCTCTTGCGGATTCACGAACTTGAATCCGTGTTGCATGAGCTTCACCTCGTAATCGAGTGTCGTTCCGTTAAGAAACACCAGTGACTTCGGATCGACCACCACGCGCAGTCCATCGAAGTTGAACACCTGGTCACGGGTGCCCTGCTTGTCGGCAAACTCAATCACGTAGGAGAAGCCCGAACATCCGCCGCCGCGCACCCCCAGCCGCAGCAACCCCTCGGGGGTGCCCCTCTTCACGAGCGCCTCCTTGGCCTTCTCTACTGCCTTCGGGGTCACCTGCACCGCCAGCTCCGTCGCCATCTCTCGCCTCCTCAGCCTCTCTCGTCGAGCCTACGAGCTGCGCTTCGCCGACTGCTTCTTGCGGAAGTCCTCGATCGCGCTTTTGATCGCATCTTCGGCCAATACCGAACAATGGATCTTGACCGGCGGAAGGTTGAGTTCCTTCACGATGTCGGTGTTGCGAATCGTCGCGGCTTCTTCGAGCGTGCGACCCTTCAGCCACTCCGTCGCGAGCGACGAGCTGGCAATCGCCGATCCGCAGCCGAAGGTCTTGAACTTCGCGTCCTCGATCACCCCGGCGTCGCTCACCTTGATCTGCAGTCGCATCACGTCGCCGCACGCCGGCGCGCCCACGAGCCCGGTGCCCACGTTGGGGTCTTCCTTGTCCAGGGTGCCGACATTGCGCGGGTTTTCCGCGTGCTCGATGACTTTTTCGCTGTATGCCATGTTCGTAATCCTTATTCGTTGTCGATTGAAAATCTATTGAGCGTCAGTGCGCTGCCCAGACGATATCCTTGAGGTTTACGCCCTCTTTGGCCATCTCGTAGAGCGGCGACAGATCGCGGAGCTTCTTGACCTTGTCGATCACGAGCCGCGCGACGAAATCGACCTCCTCCTCGGTGGTAAACCGACCAAGACCGAAGCGGATGCTCGTGTGCGCAAGCTCTTCCTCGACGCCGAGCGCGCGCAGCACATACGACGGCTCGAGCGACGAACTTGTGCAGGCGCTACCCGAAGACACCGCGACGTCCTTGATGGCCATCATCAGCCCTTCGCCCTCGACGTAGGAAAACGACACGTTGAGATTGTTGGGCAGTCGTCGGCCTTCGCCCCAGGCGCCATTGATGTGGCACTCGTCGAGCTCGGCAAACAGCTTTTCCTTCAATCGATCGCGCTGCGAAGCGACGTACCTGGCCTCGTCCCGCCACTCCTTCGTGAGAATCTCGCAGGCCTTGCCGAAGCCCACGATGCCCGGGACGTTGAGCGTTCCAGAGCGGTTGCCGCGCTCGTGTCCTCCGCCATCGATCTGCGCGGTGAGCCGCACCCGCGGACGGGCCCGACGAACGTACAGGGCGCCGACGCCCTTCGGGCCGTACATCTTGTGCGCGGTGATGGACGCGAGATCGACGCCCATGGCATTCACGTTGAACTCAGTCTTGCCAACGCCCTGTACCGCGTCGGTGTGGAAGATCACCCCGCGCTCCTTGCAGAGCGCCCCGATTGCGCCGATGGGCTGGATAGTGCCCACTTCGTTGTTGGCCAGCATCACCGACACCAGGATGGTCTTGTCAGTCATGGCTGCGCGCACGTCGTCCAGGGAGACGATTCCTTCGACGCCGACATCGAGGTAGGTCACCTCGAAGCCCTGCTTTTCCAGCCGTTTACAGGTGTCGAGCACGGCCTTGTGCTCAATCTTCGTCGTGATGATGTGGTTGCCCTTATCGCGATAGAATTCCGCCACGCCCTTCAGCGCCAGGTTGTTGCTCTCGCTCGCCCCGGAAGTGAACACGATCTCCTCCGGGCGATCGGCGCCGATCAGCGTAGCCACTTGCTCGCGGGCGTAGTTGACGGCCTCCTCGGCGGTCCACCCAAACTTGTGCGAGCGCGAGGCCGCGTTGCCGAAGTGCTCCGTGAAGTACGGGAGCATGGTCTCGAGCACGCGCGGATCCATCGGGCTCGTCGAGTGATTGTCCATGTAAATCGGGAACTTGAGGGACATCGTCTTGGCTCTCCGTGGTCGTCAATCGTGTCGGGGGCCGTGCAGGCCCGCTACTAGATCCGGGGCTCCGCAGCCGTGCAGATCGCACTGCGGACAGGAGGTGATCAGGCGCTCGGGCTGACACTCGTCGCAGGTCTCGAGGTAGGCCACCGACGAGCGCAACTCCTCGTGCAACTGCTTCAAGTGCTCTAACTGAACTTCGGTATCCGAAAGCTTCTGTCGATACAGTTCGCGAATCTTCGCCATCGCGCCGGTCGCGCTGCCCGACCGCTCCCACTCGCTCACAAGTTCTCGAATATCAGGAAGCGAGAAACTGAGGTCTTGCAGCCGGGAGATCCAGCGCACTCGCAGTACGGCATCATCGCTGTAGAGACGGAATCCACCTTTGCTGCGCTCAACCGGCTGGAGCAGCCCGAGTTCTTCATAGAGATGAAGCGCCCGAACGGTCTTCTGCGTCCGCTGGGCCAGATCGCCGACCCGCAGAAGCATCGTGCCGTCACCCCGCAAAGGAGGAGGCGGAACCAGGACTTCAGGATTCACGATGGGGAGCCGGATCGCCATGCTGCCTCGAAACAACCTCACCCATGCGTAAGGGTTGGAGTGAGATCGAACCCTTACGTAGGGGTAAGAGTCTCGCGGGTCAAGCAGTGTTTCCACCGCCGCCACCCCATCGCCGCCATGGCGGCGGCCAGGTGGGTGCACGAAAATGCCTTATTCATAGTGGTCTGGGGTGTGGCACGGGTCGTGGAATCTTCGGACGTCCATGCGATGGATCGTGGCGGCAGTGGTGGTGGCGTGGGCGCTCGGAACCGGTCTGCGAGCGAGTCCGATCGTGGCTCTCGCGGTGCTGGGGGGTGCGCTCGCGGGGCTGTGTCTCCTGGGCCGTCGTCGCGCGGTGGCCCTCGCGGTGGTGGCGGCGGCGCTCGGGGCCGGGGTGCTGCGTGGTCCGACGGAGCCATGGTGGACGGCATTGCCTCGACCGGGTGCGCTGCCCTTCGACGGGCGCGTAGTGCGGGGGTGCGATGTGTATGGGGATTTCCTGCGCTGCGTGATCGCCTCCGATGCGCTGGGGACGGTCTCGCTCCGCGCTCCGATCGGCCGTTGCGAGGCCGCGCCGGGCGATCTGGTGAGGGCGATCGTGAGTGCGCGACCGGTGGTGCCATGGCGCAATCCACCTCTCGAAGACCCGGCGATGCAGTCGCTGCGCCGCGGCGTCGCGTGGCGGCTGGAGACCGCGCAGTGCGTCGTGACGGGCCGCGACGCGGGTGCGATGGACCTACTGCGCCGCGGGGCCCGCGTGGCGCGTCGGGCCGTGGATGCGGCGCTGCGTCGCTCGCTCTCGCCGGCGGGCGCAGCGCAGGCCGGAGCACTGCTCTTCGGCGACGAGCGGGGCCTCGACGACGCGACCGTGGAGGCGTTTCGCGAGACCGGCCTGGCCCACCTTCTGGCGGTGAGCGGCGCGCACGTCGCGGTGGTGCTGCGGGGCCTCGGCGCGGTGGTCTGCTGGCTGTGCAACCGGGTGCGCTGGATGGCAGCGCGGGGGCTCGGGTGGCGCTGGGCGAGGGTGGTTCCGATACCGCTGGCAGGGTTCTTCGTGCTGATGACCGGCGAGTCGCCCGCCTCGGTGCGCGCGCTGCTCTCTGGCGCCGCAGTGGCGCTGCTCTCGCTCTGCGGTCGGCACCCGCGCGCGCTAGACGTGCTCGCGCTGACGGTGCTCGTGATGGCGCTGCGAGAGCCCGCCATGACCCACGATCTGGGGCTGCAGCTCTCCGCCGTGGCTACCGCCGCGCTCGTCGCCCCGACAGACCGCGTTGCCGCAGTGAAGATTACACAGTGGGGTAAGCGGCTGTGGGCGTGGGCCCTCGAGGCGCTGCGCGCTACGGTGCGCGTGGGCCTCGCAGTGATGCCGCTGCTGGCGCTGCGGTTCGGGCGGGCGCCCGCGCTGGCGACGCTGGTCAACCTCGTGGCGGCGCCGCTGGCCGAGCTGATCGCGCTCCCGCTCGCGCTGGCGACGGCGGCGCTGGCGATGCTGTCTCCGACGCTGGCGGTGCCGCTCGCGTGGGTGACCGGGCACGCGCTGCGAATGCTCTTCGCGCTGGCGCCGTGGGCGCAGCGAGTGCCGTGGGCGTCCGCGGTGTGGCCTACGCCGACGCCGGGGCAGGCGGCGATCGCGACGGCGGCGCTGGTGGTGGGGTGGGTCGTGTCATGGCGCGCGCGGGCGGCGCTGGGGACGGCGGCGGCGGTGGCGATCGCGGCGCTCGAACTCCTGCTGCGACACACGCACGGGGCGCACGGCGCGCTGCGGGTGACGGCGCTCGACGTGGGTCAGGGGGACGCGATCGTGGTCGATCTGCCGGACGGGCGCACGATACTGGTGGACGCAGGCGGGGCGCTGCACGGCGAGGCCGATCCGGGGGCGTCGGTGGTGGTTCCGTGGCTGCGTGCGACGCGGCGGACGGAGCTCGCGGTGGTGGCCCTCACGCACCCGCATCCCGACCACGGCGGCGGGCTGCGTGCGGTCTTCGAGGGGGTCGCAGTGAAGGAATTCTGGGAGACCGGGCAGGGCGAGGCGCTCGGGATGGGGGGCTTCTATCGCGCAGCGGCGACGGCGGCGGCGGGGCGCGGGGTGATCCACCGCACGGCGGCAGAGTTGTGCGGCGCGCGAGCGATGGGGGCGGTGACGGTCACGGTATTGGCGCCGTGCCCGACGATGAACCCCACCGTGCCGCCCAACGACGCATCGCTGGTGCTGCGGTTCGACTTCGGCCGGGCGAGCGTGTTGCTGCCGGGCGATCTGGAGGCCGCGGGCGAGCGCGGTCTGCTCGCGCGGTTGTCACCGGTGACGGTGCTGAAGGTGGGCCACCACGGGAGCCGGACTTCTTCCACGGAGGCCTTCCTCGACGCGCTGCGTCCGCGCGTGGCGCTGGTGTCGAGCGGGCACCCGTCGCCGTTCAATCACCCGCACCCGGTGGTGGTCGAGCGCTTCGCCCGTCGAAGGATTCCTTTGCTGCGCACGGATCGCGCGGGACAGGTCGCGGTGAGTCTTCGCGTCGACGGGAGCTTCGAGTGAGCCACGACGGCATCGGGCCTTCGCGCCGCACCGGTCGCCACGGAAGACGATCAAACCTACTGTCGAGAGATGCTGACCTTCGGAGAAGCCATCGACCGCGCCGTCGGGATCGCGTCGCATCTGCTGCATGGGATTCGCGGGGTGCATGAGGACACCGTCGGCGACCTCGGCCCGTACCTCGACGCGCCTCTTGAGACGTTGTTTCCGACGCCGGCTGTTCCGCGCGACGTGCGACGCCACGGTCCGCGTCTCGCCCTCGGCCCGCGCGTCACCGAGACCCTGCGCTGGACCAGCCAGCACGTCCCGCTCTGTCCGCACTACCGCACCCGACACGCCGGCGAATACCGTCTCAACCAGCGAGTGACGGCCCGGTGGATCCATCCGCGCGGCGGCCAGCGGCGACAGGCGCTCATCTACGTGCACGGTTGGCTCGAGCCTGGTCCGTGGGTGGAGGAGGCCGTGCTGCTCCCGCGCTTCCACGACGAACTGGGCGTGGATGTGTTTCACGTCCAACTGCCCTTCCACGGCAGCCGAAATCCGAAGAGCGCGCTCTTTCACGGCGAGTTTTTCTGGAGCGCCGACCTCGTTCGGACGATGGAGGCGGTGCGTCAGTCGGTCATCGACGTGCGCACGCTCATGGCATGGCTGCGTGCAACGCAGGGCTACGAGGAGATCGGCGTCACGGGCATCAGCCTCGGCGGCGGCCTCACCATGGCGCTCGCGTGCGTCGCCCCGACGCCCGACTACATCATGCCGATCATCGGTCACCTCAAGCTCGGCGAGGCCGTCGAGGAGGCGCCGATTCTCTGGCGAATGCGCTCCGATCTCGAGCGCTTCGGCCTCGATCGGGACAAGCGTCGTGCGCTCTTCCGGCGTCTTGGACTCGACACGTTGCTTCCCAGGCTCGCGCCTGAGCGGCAGCTATGGATCCCCGCGACGGACGACGTGTACATCACCGCCGCGCTCGTGAAGCAGCAGTGGGAGGAGTGGGGGCGTCCGCCCATCGAGTGGATTCCCGGTGGACACATGACCTTCCCGCTCGCGCTCGGGCAGCTGCTCGCTCGCGCCAGGGAGTTTCACCGGGGCCTCCAACCGACCTGAGGCTCGTCCGGTCTGACACGGCGGTCGCTTCGCGCTATGCCCCGCGCACCCCAGTGATTCCAGCCATCGATCTCGCGGATTTTCGGGTCTTCGGTGTGACCTTCCACTCCTTCGGGCTGCTTGTGGCGGTGGGCGTCCTGCTCGGCCACCAGGTCGCCGTGATGCGCGCTCGCGCTCTCGGACTCGCCTCCATCGCCCTCGTCGATCGCTTCACCCTGGTGGTCTTCGCTGGAGGATTCCTCGGCGGCCACATGCTCGACGCGATCTTCTATCACCCGGAGGTTTTGCGACGGAATCCCTGGGAGTTGTTCATGCTCCACCACGGGTTGTCATCCTTCGGGGGCATTACTGGCGCGGTAATCGCGGGCCTCACTTACGTGCGGATTCACAAGCTCAATCCGTGGGTTTTCACGGACCTCGCAAACTACTCGTTTCCCTTCGGCTGGCTGCTCGGCCGCACAGGCTGCGCGGTCGTGCACGATCACCCTGGACGCCTCACGGACTCCGCCCTCGGCGTGCGCTTCGCGGCCGGAACGCGCTTCGATCTCGGGCTCATCGAGCTAGCGCTGACCCCGCTGCTCCTCGTCCTCGTGCTCGTCGTCGCTCGCCGCACGCGCCGCCCCGGGATGATCTCCGGCGCTCTCGCAGTGGCCTACCCCCTGATGCGCTTCCCCCTGGATTTTCTTCGCGCCACGGACCTCGGACCGGAGAGCGATCCCCGCTACGGCGGCCTCACGCCCGCGCAGTGGGCCTGCCTCGGGATGTTCGTCCTCGGCGTGTGGATGCTCGCCCGGGCGCGCACGCACGATCCACTGCCCCTCGCTCACCCCGCCGCGTCGTCGCCGCCGTAGCGGTCGAGGCCGCGGGCGAGCTCTTCGCGCACGCGCTTCTTGAGTTCGTCGGGCTCGCGCACTACCGCCGCGGATCCCCAGCGCAGCACCCATCCGACGACTTCTGTCAGCCCAGTCGCGTCGAACTCGATGCGTAGCTCGCCGCCTGGGAGCCGCGAGGTCTTCTGCGTCGGGTGCCACTCTCGCGGCTCGATGTACTGCGCGACGCGCGCGTCGAAATCGACCACCACGTGCTGCCGCTCGGAGCCGCCTCCGTAGATGCCAAACGCCCCCTCGAAGAGCCGCTGCACGTTGAACTCCGGGTTGCGCTTGAACGGCGCCGCGGAGAGCGCACGCACGCGCTTCATCAGGTCGATGGCGAAGGTTCGGTCGGCGTCCTTCTGCACGTCGCGGCCGACCACGTAGAGGCGATTTTGATAGAGCACGAGCGCGTAGGGCTCGATCTTGCGCAGACCCGTGGTGGTGCCTCCCTCGTAGTGAAACTGCAGCGTCAGCGTCCGCAGGATGCCGTCGTAGACCTCGTAGATCTGGTCTTTGAGCTTGCGGTAATTTCGCGGCGCTTCGGGGATGTAATGGAAGCGATCGGCCATCGCTCCCTCCTCGTCGCCTGGCGGGGAGAGCTTCGCGAACAGCTGCGAGAAGTCGTCGTGCAGCGGCGTCCCCGTGAACACGTCGAACATCCGCCGCACCGCGGCGAGCGAGTAGCGCTGATAGCGCGTGAGCCGCACCGGATCCGTCGCCTTGCCCGAGCGCACCAGGCGAACGCGCCGCTCGCCCGCCACATCGACGGCCTCCAGCTCGATGCTCGCGGTCTCCAGCGCCTTCAGGTCGCGCCGGATCGATCGCGGCGTCACGCCGAGGTCGCGGGCGATCTCCTCGATGCGCACGCCCTCCACGTTGGTCTCCAGCAATTGGTGAAGCTGGAAGAGCCGCACCGCCTGAGTGTACTGCCCGGAAGGGCGGCCGGGAGAAGGGCGACGCGGCATGGCGGACATGGAATGTCACAGCCCGTGCCGCGGGTAAAGCGTGAACCACACGTGCTCGTCGTGACGAAATTCTGCGCCGCTGCGCAGACCAGCGAGGCGCATCACGCTCCAGGAGAGCGCAACGCTTCCGAGGGAGGTTTCATGCGAGCGAGTCTCTGGAGTACGGAGTTCGCGTCCTCGAAGAGGTCACTGCGGCGCACGCTGGGTCGGGCGAACCTCGTCGGAAATTTCAATCCCGTGAGGCGCCGGTGCTACGCGCCGGGCATGCGAGTGCCGGGAGTCTTGATGTGCGCGGGGTGGCTGGCGACCGTGCCAGTAGGGTGCGCGACCTCGATGCGCCAGACCCTGGACGAGACCGCGGCGGTCTTCCACGATGACCTGCGGTGGGGCCGTCTCCCTGCGGCGGAGACCGCCGTCGACACCGAGATGCGCGCGGCCTTCCAGGCGCATCACCGGGGCTGGGGAGAGTCCGTGCAGGTGATCGACGTCGAGGTCGAGAATTTGCGATCGACCTCCGATCGAGGGAGCGCGCGGCTGCGGGTGTCCTGGGTGCACGCAGGGGATTCCACCGACGTGAAGAACAGCCTGGTCGAGGAGCAGTGGGAGAGCCGCACGGGGACGTGGCGGCTGCGCGGCGAGACGGTGATCGCTGGTGATCCGGGCCTCTTCGGGACGCCCGCCCCCGAAGCCTCGCACCGCCTCGCGCGAAAGGAGCAACGATGATGGAAACGATGTGCCTGGATTCCGACCGACGCACGAGTGAGCGCACCGACGTGGAGATCTGGGTGGACGCCGACGAGGGCGGCGGACCGCATGCTTACCGCGCGATGGACCTCTCCCTGGGCGGCCTGATGCTGGACCGCGGCTTGCCGCAGCCGATGGGGACTCGGGTGATGTTGGAACTACGCCTGCCCGACCGCGAAGCCGCGTTATGCATCGAGGCTGAGGTCACCGGCACGCATCGAAACCGCGGCGTCGGGATGCGCTTCGTCGACCTGTCCCGAGCGCATCGGGTCCGGATCGCCGATTACCTCCTGCGCTGCTGGGCCTGACTCCGCGGCTCCCCTCTCGCGCCCGCGCGGGGAGCCACCGCTCTCTCCCTCTGCACTCCCGCTGAAATAACCGAAGGCCCCAACGGATCATCTCCGTTGAGGCCTTCGGTCAGGTCGTCGTGACCGTGTCAGGCCGGATCAGTGGCGGCCGTGGTGACCACCGCCGTGATGACCACCGCCGTGGTGACCGCCGCCGCGGCGACCGCGACGCCCCGCGGGGGCGAGGTCTTCAACCGGTGCTGCGATGGAGATCGCCGCGGGACCAGATCCTGAAGGGATCGCGACGGGGCACTGACCCGCGGGGCTTCCCTCGGTGACGATCACGAACTGCACTCGCCGGTTGGCGGCGCGCGCCGGCGCTGTGCTCCCCGGGATGAGCGGGCAGTTGGGGCCGAATCCGTGGCCTTCGAGGCGGCTCTCGACGAGGCCGTGCTCGGTCAGGTACCGGCGCACGGAGAGCGCGCGGCGGTTGGAGAGTTCGAGGTTGTGCGCCGCGACGCCGCGGTCGTCGGTGTGGCCCTGGATGTCCACGGAGAGGGTGGACATCGCGCGGAGAATCGAGATGACCGAGTCGAGCACCTGGAAGCTCTGGCGGCCCACGATCACGTCGCTGTTCGTGCGGAAGTTCACCTGCTGAAGAATGCGAATCGAGTTGCCTTCCGTCACAGCGAGGGACTCGCCATCGGGGCAGCCGTCCTCGTCGTCGCGGCCGTTGAAGGTCTCCGGCTGCGTCGGGCAGGTATCGGGACCGTCGGGCTGGTCGATGATGCCGTCATGGTCGGCATCCGGGGCGGGGCAGCCGCGGCGGCTGGCGCTCGGGTGCGCGCCGACCGGCTCGGTCGGGCACTGGTCTTCGTCGTCGAACACGCCGTCATGGTCAGTGTCCATGCGCGGGCAACCGCGGCGCGCCGGGTCGGGTGTAGCGCCCTGCGGATCATTCGGGCACTGGTCATCCGCGTCGGTCACGCCGTCGGCGTCACGGTCGCTCACGGGGCATCCGCGCCGCGCCGGATCGGGGGTCGCCCCGGCCGGCTCGTTGACGCAGAGGTCTTCGTTGTCATAGACGCCGTCGCCGTCGGTGTCGGCCACAGGGCAGCCACGGCGCGCGGGGTCGGGGTGATCACCTTGCGGGATGTCGATGCACAGGTCATCCGGGTCCATCACCCCGTCGTTGTCTGTGTCGCGGGCCGAGGCGGCGTCATCCGTCGGTACGCGGAGCGTCATGGAGAGCCCGCCGCTCCAGAACATCGCGTCCTTGTCCGCAAAGTTCTGAGGAATATTGTCGACCGTGGCCTGCTGGAAAACCATGCCGAGGCGCAGCGCCGGGCCGATGCCGAGCCAGGGGGTTACGGCAAACTCGAAGCCGAGACCGGCGTCGAAGGTCATGCGCTGATCGGGGCCCGTGAAGGCCAGACCGACGTTGCCGTCGAGGAAGAGCCGACCCACGCTTCCGATGCGCGGCTCGAAGCGGAGGCCGACCATCGGGGCCAAAACGCGGCCCGTCTGGCTCGAGCCGTCCGCGCCGATGACTGCGCTCGGAAACCACCAGTTGGCCAGGCTGACCTGGAGAACCAACGGGTCGATGATGGTGAAGCCCAACCGGGCGGACGCCTGGATACCCAGACCGTCAAACCCCAGTGTGTCGCGCTGGTGGGTCGCCAACATGGTGCCGACACCGCCCTCCAGGCGAAGGGCGAAGCGCGAGAGCACCTGTGCGTTGGCGTCGGGTGCAACACTCATCACCGCGGCCATCGCGGCCACGATGCCCGCCATTTTCGCGGTGTTCTTTCCTACTGGGTTCGATCCTGTGCTCATCCCGTCGCCCTCATTGATGGTGACCGTCCGTACCTCATCGAGGTTCGCGGCGATCGGTTGTTTCTACTGCGCTCAAGTTGATCAGGAACCACTGGCCCCCATCAGCAGCACGCTCATCAGTCCCGGGCGAGAATACAGTCGATTGTCACCGATAGGCACAGTAATCAGCGCCCCTCCGGGCCCGGTGGGCGCCCCCCGAACCACATCGTCCATGTCTCAATCAGAAGAGAAATCCATACATTTACCCCGCTCCACCCGAGAGCTCCGGTCTTCCCTGGTTGACCGCTGCGTGCGCCGCGTGCAACCCCACTGCGCTCGGCTTCCCCCGCCCCCCCGCTCCGGTATTGCCACCGACCATGAATCGCCTCGCTCGGCTCGTCGCGTTGTCTCTCCTCGCCGCCTGCGCCGCCCGCTACGCGCCGCCCGCGCGATGTCCGTCTCGTGCCCCGGAGGTCGTCGCCCCGACCACGGAGCTCCTCGACAGCGACCGTCTCCCCACCGCCGACGCGCCCCGTCTCGGGCCCGCCTCGGCGCCCCTCACCGTCGTCGTATTCAGTGACTTTCAATGCCCCTACTGCGCGCGCGCCCGGCTCGTCGTGAGCGACCTGCGGGCGCTCTTCCCGCAGTCGGTGCGGGTATTCTGGCGCAACCTGCCATTGCTCCGGCACCCGATGGCGCACCAGGCCGCGGAGGCTGCGATGGAGGTTCGCGCGCAGGCTGGCGACGAAGCCTTCTGGCGGTTTCACGACCTCGTGTTCGCACACCAGGCCGAACTCTCCCGGGAGAGCCTCGGGCGCGACGCCCGCGCGGTCGGCGTCGATCCGGTTCGCTTCGCGCAGGCGCTCGATGAGGGCAGCCAACGCGCAGCCGTGGACGGCGACATCGCGCTCGCCGAGCGAATCGGAGTCAACGGCACCCCCGCGTTTGTCCTCAACGGGACGTCCGTGGTCGGACTGCAGCCCTTCTCCGTGTTCGAATCGACGGCGCGGCTCATTCTCACGCGGGCTGCAGCGATGCCCGACCCGATCCGGGTGTACGCCGACATGGTGCGCGCGTCGGTCGCCCTCCCGGCGGGCGTCGATGTGGGCCGAGCCAGCGTCGATCCGTGGGCGGACCTGCACCTGCTCCCAGTGCCCGCGACGGCGCCCGTCCGCGGACCCACCACCGCGCCGGTGGTGCTCCAGGTGTTCAGTGACTTTGAGTGCCCTTTTTGTGCGCGCGTCCGGCCCACCCTCGACGCGCTCGAGGCTCACTACGGCGACCGGCTGCGCATCGTCTGGCGCGACCTGCCGCTGCCCCGCCACGCTCACGCCCTGATGGCCGCCGAGGCTGCACGGGAGGTGCTGTCCCAACATGGCTCCGAGGCCTTCTGGCAGATGCACAACCTCCTCTTCGCCGCGCAGTCGAGCGAGGACGGCCTGAACCCCGCCAGCATCGAGCGCATCGCGGTCGAAGCGGGCGCAGACCGGGCCCGGTTGCGCCTCGCCCTCGAAGACCATCGGCACCGCGCGGTCATCGATGCCGACATCGCCGCGGCCAGCGCTACGGGGCTACGCATGGGAACACCAGCGTTTTTCGTCAACGGGCACTTCATGTCGGGCGCGCGCCCGCTCGGCGAGTTTAGACAACGCATCGACGCGCTTCTGGAGGCGCGGTGAGCCCCGCGCGCAGACGCCTCCTCGGAGGCACCGTGGGGCTGCTGCTCGCCCTCGGCGCATGCCAGGGGAGGGCGCCCGGGCGCGACGCGAGGCCAGAGTCGTTTACCGCCCTCGATGACCGGGACCCAGCGCCGCGGCGAGTGGTGTGCCTCGTCCCGAGCGCCACCGAACTGGTCTTCGCGCTCGGCGCAGGCGATCGCGTGGTGGGCGTGTCGGCCTTCGATGACTACCCCCCGGAGGTCACACGACTCCCGCGTATCGGTGGCATGACCAACCCCTCCTTCGAGGGCATCGCAGCGCTACGGCCCGACGCCGTCGTGGGCGTCGAAGGGCCGACAGACCTCACCGCGCTGCGCCGGCTGCGAACGCTCGGAATTCGCCTGGTGATTCCGCGCGTCGAGTCCGTCGCCGAAATGCTCGCCGGGGTCGACCTGCTGGGCCGTCTGCTGCATCGCGTTCCAGAGGCCGCGGCGCTCCGTCAGCGCATCGCGAACGATCTCGACGCCGTCCGCACGCGGGTCCTGGGGCGACCGCGGGTGCGCACCCTGGTCGTCCTCGGTCGGCGTCCCCTCGTCGTCGCCGGCCCCGGCTCATGGATCGATGAGGTGCTCACCCTCGCAGGCGGCCGCAACGCCGTCACCGCGGGAGGCAGGTACCCGACGATTCCGCGCGAGGCCCTCGCGGCGCTAGGCCCGGAGGCGATTCTCGACCTCACCGGTCACGCCGACGGGGCGCAACTCGGGGAAGAACTCGCAGGCCTCGATGTCCCCGCGGTTCGTCAGCATCGGGTCACCACGCTGAGCGATCCGATGTTTCTGCGTCCCGGTCCGCGTGTCGCAGAGTCGGCGCGACAGATCGCAGCGGCGCTACACCCCGACTGAAGAGATTGCGTCCGCCGCCGGGACGCGCAACCACTCCGGTCGTGGACGCTCCCCTCTGGCTCGCCGGCCTACCGATCGAAACCTCCCTCCACGAAGACGTGCGCGCCCCCTGGGACGACGCCCTCCTCGGGCGCGTAGCCCTCGCCGATACAGCCACCGCGGCGGAGGCCGTCCGCCTCGCGACGGCAGCGTTCGCCACCACCGTGCGGCTCCCGGGCTACCAGCGCGCGGCCCTCTGCGCGGCCGTGTCGCGCGCGATCGCGGCGCGTCGAGAGGAGTTCGCCACCCTCATCGCTCGCGAGGTCGCCAAGCCCATCGCCCTCGCACGCGCCGAAGTCGATCGCGCAGTGCAGACCTTCCACCTCGGCGCAGAAGAGGCCACGCGCGTCAGTGGGGAAATGATCCCGCTCGACCAGACACCCGCGGGCGCATCCGTCGGGGCGGTCACCCGGCGCGTCGCGGTCTCCCCGGTGCTGGCGATCACGCCCTTCAATTTTCCGATCAACCTCGTCGCGCACAAGCTGGCGCCGGCCTTTGCCGTCGGCGCCCCGGTGGTGCTCAAGCCCGCCCCGCAGGCGTCCCTCGCCGCCGCCCTGCTCGCCCAGGTCGTCGCTGCCGCGTGCGCCGAGACCGACGTGCCCGCGGCCATATTGTCCGTGATTCCGTGCGCGGTGGACGTGGCGGAGTCGCTCGTGCGCCATCCTGGCCTCGGGGTGCTCTCCTTCACCGGAAGCGCAGCGGTCGGCTGGCACCTGCGCGCCCTCGCGTCGCGCAAGCGGACGGTGCTCGAACTCGGCGGCAACGCCGCGCTCATCGTCGCCGCGGACGCCGACCTCGACCGCGCCCTCGATCGCGCCGTCATTGGCGGGTACGGCTACGCCGGGCAGGTGTGCATCAAGGCACAGCGGATCTTCCTCCACGAGGCGATCGCGAAGGAGTTCACCGAGCGGCTCTGCGCGCGCGTGACGGCGCTCGCGGTGAGCGATCCGATGGACCCCGCCGGGCTCTGCAGCGCGCTCATCGACCGCCGTGCCGCAGACCGCGTGCGCAGATGGATCGACGAGGCCGTAGCAGGCGGTGCGCGGGTGCTCGTCGGGGGCGCGCAGGACGGCGCTCGCGTGGCGCCGGCGGTGATCGCGGACGCCGCTCCGGGGATGAAGCTCTGCGACGAGGAACTCTTCGGCCCCGCGGTGACGCTGCACCCGTGGCGCGACGCCGACGCGATGATCGATGCCGTCAACGCCACCCGGTACGGGCTCCAGGCAGGGCTCTTCACCCGCGATCTGGCCCTCGTGACGAAGGCGTTTCAGCGCCTGGAGGTCGGCGCCGTGGTGCTCGACGACGGGCCGACCTTCCGCGTGGACGCGATGCCCTACGGCGGCGTGAAGGACTCCGGCCACGGGCGTGAAGGAGTGCGCTCGTCCATCGCGGAGATGACCGACCTGCGCATGCTCGTCTGGCGCGGCCTGCTGGGCTGATTCAGCTGGTCCACGGGGCGTCGCGCAAGAGCGCCGCGAGAGCCTCGAGCAGCGGCCGCCGCGGGTCGTCGAGGCGCGCTGCAAAGTGCTGTGCGGTGGACGGTTGCACCGCCGCGAAGACCACCCGCAGCGCGTCGCTCTCAAGGTGGCGAGCGACCATCGGCGCGGGAAGCACCGCCACGCCGCCGCCCTCCAGGGCCACGCGCTCCATGGCCGCGAGGCTCCCGAGATGGAGCACCCGGCCGAAGCGCACCTCCTTCAGCCGCGGGGGCGCGACGTCGAGCCACGGGCGCAAGCACGGCAGCGCCGCAGCGCGGTCGAGCAACGTAAACGCCGCGGTGTCCTCGGCGACGCGCAACGCCTGTCGCCGCAGCGCGGACGGTGCGGCGACCATGCGCCACGGGATGCCCACGAGCGGAACCGCGAGCAGCCGGGGGTCGCGCACCGTGGGGCCCAGCACCGCTGCGTCGATCTGCTGCCGGACGAGCGCCGAGTGGAGGGCGTCGTGGTCGGCTACATGGAGATGCACGGTGAGGTCTGCGCGAAGGCGCGCCCAGCGGGCGAGGAGCGGCGCGACCCAGCGGGCGGCGACCTCGGGCTCGACGCCGAGCGTGACCTCCGCGTGCGGAGGCGCGAGCCGCTCGCCCGCGGCGTGTGCGCAGTCGAGCATCGCTTCGACCGCCCGCCGCGCAAACGGGATCAACGCCTGCCCCTGCGCCGTGAGAGCGACGGACCGTGTGGTGCGTCGGAAGAGCGGCGCCCCGAGCGTCGCCTCGAGTTGCCGCACGCGCTCGCTCACCACCGCCGGGGCGACCACCAGCGCCCGCGCGGTGGAGCGGAAACTTAGCGTTTCGGCGATGGTGAGGAAGGTTCGTAGCTGGTCAACGGTGGGGGACACCGGCGGGGCCTCAGTGGGTCGCGGTCTCGCGTCGCCGCCGGAGCTGCGCGGAGACGAAAGCCTGCGTGTAGGCGAGCGCGCGCGGCCCGACGAGCCCGAGCGCGACGAAGCCCGTCAGCCGGGCCGAGCGTCGGAGGGCGGCGTCGCCGTGCAGGTATGCGTCGAGGGCCTCCAGCCGGTGGCCCGCGAGGAGGTGCTGCACCACGCGCTGCGTCTCGTAATGCACGAGCATCCGCGGGGCGTGCGCGCGCAACTCCGGCGTCCAGGCGCGCAGTACGGCGTCGGCGTCCGCGGCGCCGTCGAGGGCGTCGCGCAGTTGACGGCGGGCGAAAGCCAACGGCGGCGAGGCCGTGATGCGGTTGGTCGCGTCGGTGTGGATCAACACCACCCGGTCGATGCACATCCAGAAGCGCCAGCGGCCGGAGGCGGCGAGGTGGAAGCTGCTCTCGTAGGCCCGGCCGCCGGGGAAGCGCATCGTTGCGAAGACCTCCCGGCGGTAGCAGTTGAACCACTCGCTCACGGCGAGCGTCGCGACGAAGCGGAGGTACCCCGGGAAGTCGAGCACCGCCGAGGTCGTCGGGGTGGGCTCGGGGGTGTCCGGGCCGTGATCCCAGCGGCAGACGGTGGCGACGTTACCGACGTCCGCCGGGGCCGCGTCGCAGCGTGCCGCGAGCGCGTCGAGCCCGCCCGGGAGCAGCTCGAAATCGCTGTCGAGCATCACCAGCCAGCGGCCGCGGGCGACGTCGATGCCGGCGTTGCGGGCCGCGCACACTCCGCCGTTCAGGGGTTGCCTGAGCAAGCGCACGCGCGGGTCGGCGAGCGCCTCGACGACGGCGGCGGTGTCGTCCGTCGAGCAGTCGTCGATGACGATGATCTCGAAGTCGTCGCGGCCGGTGGCGAGCACGCTGCGCAGCGCGCGGAGAATCATCCCCGCGCGGTTGTACGCCGGCACGATCACGCTGAAGCGCAGGTCGCTCACGCTCACCCCTTTCACACCACTGCGGTGCGGAGCGAGGCGAGGCAGCGGCGCACGTCATCGACGTGGGCGTTGACGGCAATCTCATGGTGGAAGATTCCGCGGATCACGCCCGCCGGGTCGATGACGTAGGTGACCCGCTTCTGGAACGGGATGAGCCCTCCGAGGCGGAGCACATTGAAGGCCCGGGCCATCTCGCCGGAGGGGTCGGCGACGAGTTCGTACTGCAGCCCGTGGTCGGCGATGAAGCGCTTGTGGGTCTCGACGTCATCGCGGCTGACGCCGACCACGCGCACGGCCCCTTCGGCGGCAAGCTCGCCGAAGGCGTCGCGGAAGCTGCACACCTCGCGGGTGCACCCGGGGGTGAAGTCCTTCGGGTAGAAGAAGAGAACCAACGATTTACCCCGCGCCCCGTGGACGCTGAAGGTCGAGTGGTCGGGGAGCATCCCCGAGGCGTTGGGCGCGATTTGTCCGGTTGCGAGCTTCATTACCCGGACCATACCCGCGAAGGGCCCGGCGGGGGAGAGTCCGCTCAGAGGTCGCGGTCGAGCACCGTGCGCACCGCCAGACCGAGCGGAATCGCCACGAAGAGCCCGAGCACCAACAGCGCCATCGCGAGGGAGGGCGTCGGCGCCTCGCCCACCAGGCTGCTCAGCAGCGGCGCAGCGTCTATGCCCGCGAGGATCAACACCTGCCGCGAGAGCGACACGCCCTGCAGCGGCCCCCAGAGCGACGGGAGCGCCACCTCGGTGACCGCGAGCGCGCCGATCGCCACGGACACCGGGTGCTTCGGCGCGATCGCCGCCACGCCGACGGAGAAGCCCGCCAGGGCCACCGCCTCCGCGAACATCGCCAGCGGCAAGCGGGCGAGCGACGAGATGGCTGCGTTGCCCGTGAGGGCGTTGGCCACCGCGAGCATCGCGCCGCCCAGCAGCAGCACCGTCCCGACGGCGGCGGCTGCGCCAAGCCACTCGCCCAGCAGCGCCGTCGGCCGCGCCACGGGCCGCACGAACCAATAGATCACCGTGCGTCGCTCGAAGGCCTCGCCCAGCACGCCGGCCACCCACGGCACCACCAGCAGGGGTGCGGCCACGTACACCAGCAGCGGCGCCGGGACGGAGAGCGCGTCGTACCCCGTCGCGCCGAGCCATCCGCCCAGCAGCGCCGGCAGGAAGGCCAGCGCGGAGAGCCACCATGAACTCGGCCGACGCACCGCCCGCAGAATCGATACCCGCGCAATGGAGAGCGCCGCGCTCACGCCGAACCCCCGCGCGCGCCCAGGGTCAGGTAGCGAAACACCGCCGCCAGGTTGTCGTCCGGCGAGGTGAGCGCGAGCAACGGAACCCCGTGCTCCTTTGCGATGCGCGGCACCGCGGAGTAGCAGCGGTCGGGGTCGCGGGTCTCCACCATGAGCTGATCGTTGCCTTCGAAGCGCAGCGCCACCACGAAGGCCTCCGGGGCCAGCGCGGCGGCGAGTTCGCGCGGCTTCGGGGTGCGTATCGCGAGGTGGTGCGGGTGCCGATCGATGAGCCCGCGGATGGCGTGCAGGTCGCCCTGCGCGAGAAGTTGTCCCTGGTAGAGCACCACGATCTCCCGGGTCATCACCTCGACCTCGTCGAGGATGTGGCTCGACACCACCACCGTGCGCCCCTCTGCGCCCAGGGACTGAATCAACGCCACCATCTGCGCTCGCCCGAGCGGGTCGAGGCCCGTCATGGGTTCGTCGAGAAGCACCACCTCGGGCTCGTGCAGGATCGCCTGCGCCAGCTTGGTGCGCTGCCGCATGCCCTTGGAGTAGGTGCTGACCCGGCGGTTCATCGCGGACTCCAGGCCCACGCGCTGCAGCACCGCTCCGGCCCGGCGGTCGGCCTCGGCGCGCCCGTACCCCGAGATCTCCGCGAGGTGGGCGACAAACTCGCGGCCCGTCAGCTCTTCGAAGAAGACCTCGATCTCCGGCGCGTACCCGAGGCGACGAAACACCTCCGTGTCGGGCACCTGGCGGCCGAACATCCGCACCTCGCCGCGGCTCGGTCGCACCTCGCCGGTCATGCACTTCAACAGCGTGCTCTTGCCCGCGCCGTTGGGACCGAGCAGCCCGGTGATGCCCGCGCCGATCTGCACGCTCACGTCGCGCAGCCCCAGCACCGCGCCGTACCACTTCGAGACACCCACGAATTCCAGCACTGCACTCATCCCCGGTTGACCTCCGCGCGGGACAGCCGCCACGCCGCGAGGCCGAGCGACCCCGCCGTCCAGACCAACCAGGCGAGCGCCGGGATGGCCGCCCGCGCGCCGTGCAGTGGGCTGTCACCATTGAACTGCGACACCATCGCATCGACGCAGGACACCAGATCGAGGGTCTTCACCCACGGCGTCCGGAGCAGCGCCCCGAGGCTGCGAAAGAGCACCCACCCAGCGAAGACGATGGCCGCGAACATGGCCTGCGACAGCCCCTTGCGGCGGGTGAGGGAGGACACCCCGAGGGCGACCGCGGAGAGGGAAGAGAGTTCGAGAAACACCACCACGGCGCCGAGGCCGAAGGCCCGCGCAGCCCCGAGCGGCGTCGATTGAAACGCGAGGCGCTCGAGGGCGAAGACCAGGAGTGTTCCGAAGGAGAGCGCGAGGGACCATCCGGAGGCGGAGAGCATGCGGCCGGCGAGGTAGCGCCCGGGGCTCACCGGGCGGGAGAAGTGAAACTGGAAAGCGCCCGCCATCAGGTCGGCGGAGATGGCCCCCGCGCCGCACCAGAGCACCAACAGGAAGGTCGGTAGAAACTGCGTCCGGAGTGTCATGGAGAGGACGTCCGCTTCGCCTTCCCGCACGATCGCGGCAAGCTGTGCGGGGTTGCTCTGCGCCCCCCCGAACATCGCCCCGCTCGCCAGCGTGGGCAGTGCCCACTTGAAGCCCATTCCCGCTGCGAAGATGGCCATCAGCAGCACCCCCAGGAGCAGTGCCACCTTCACGCCGCGCTGACGAAGCTGCGCCATCAACGCGTATCTCGCGATGACCAGCGGGGTGAAGTTGGGCGAGCGGCGTGGTCCGGCGTAGCGGGAGTACGCCAGGGAGTGAACCACCCCGACGGGGGAGGCAGCGGGCTTCGTAGTGGGGGTTGCCATCGGTGAGGTCACGCCAGCAGCCTGAGAAATGCCTCGTCGAGGGAGGCCTTGCGAAGAGCGAGGTGCCGCACCTGAACGTCCGCCTGGAGTGCGGCCTCCCAGATGGGCGTCGGGTCATCGACGGTGGGGGGGCGGATGATCCATTCGCCGCGGGCGTCCGGGGAGGGGGTGCTGCTGCAGCCGCGGTCGTGGAGGGCGCGCTCGAAGCCGGCGAAGCGCTCGGCGACGGGCTTCACGCGCACAAGGTACCGCCCATCGCCGACGCCCAGCACCTCCGCGAGCGGCGCGTCGGCGACGACCTTGCCGGCGTTGAGGACGACGACGTGGTCGCAGACGCGCTCGACGTCCGCGAGGAGGTGCGTGGAGAGCACCACGCTGCACCCGCGACGGTCGCGCAGGTCGGCGATGAGCGAGAGCATCTCTTCGCGCGAGGCGGGGTCGAGCCCGTTGGTGGGCTCGTCGAGGAAGAGAAGTTCGGGGTCGTGGACGATGGCCGCGGCGAGCTTGGTGCGTTGGCGGAGGCCGGTGGAGTAGCCCTGCACGGGCATGTACCGCTTGTCGTCGATGCCGACGTAGAAGAGGGCGGCGTGCGCGCGGTCGATGGCCTCGTTGGGCGGGAGGCCCGCGAGTTCGGCGCCGTATGCGCAGAGTTCGACGGCGGTGAGGTCGGGCAGGTGCGCGTCGTCTTCGGGCATGTACCCGATACGGGCGCGCACGCCGAGCGGATCGCGCCGCGGGTCGATGCCGAGCACCTCGATCTCGCCGCTGCTGGGGCGCACGAGGCCCAGTACGCACTTGAGGAGGGTGCTCTTCCCAGCGCCGTTGGGCCCGAGCAGCGCCGTGCGCCCCTCCGGGATCGTGAGGGTGACGTCGTCGAGGGCGGTGACCCCCTCGTAGCGCCGCGATAGCGATCGGACCCGTAGCTTCACAGCCGCGGACGCTATCACCATCGCCCGCGCCGTCGATGCGGGTTCTCTCCGTGGGGTGGGCACTCGACGGGGAGAGCGGTCGCGTGGCGTCGGACGGCGCGCTCCATCCCCCGGGTTCGGCGGTTGCGGCCCGTGCATAGACTTCCCACGGGCCCCGTGTGCGCCCTGGTCCAGCGTAACCGGGCCGCTGCACGGGCCCTTGTGCGCTCTGGTACAGCGTGACCGGGCCGCTGCACGGGCCCATGTGCGCTCTGGTACAGCGTGACCAGGTTGCCAACCGGGCCGTAAGGCGCTTGCGAAGCGTCGCGCTACGCCGATATGGTCGAGGCATCTTCGGGGGGCGTGGCGGCACGGTGTCGCCGATCGGCCCTTCGGAGGGATGGAGATCGGTCGATGCATTTTCCCAGGGACAGTGCGGTGGCGGATGTGCGGGTGAAGTACGGGCGCTACGTGGCCAGGAGGCTGCGGCGCGCGGGGTTTGCGGTGCTGTCGGAGTCCGTGGCGGGGGCCACCGCGACGCTGAAGGCCAGTGCGCGCGCCGCCGCCGATGCCGACGAGGCGACCGAAGACGCCCTCGCCGATCGCGACGCCGCCGACGCGACGCTCGACACGGCCACCCAGGAGGCGCGCAATCGCCTCGCGGGCCGCGGTGTCCACTCGGCCCGGGAGGCGCCCTACACCGACCTCTTCCCCCACGGGATCAGTTACTACACCGCCGCCACGCTCGACGAGCAGGAGCGGCGCTACAAGGAACTCAAAGACCGCGCGGAGGCCCATCTCCCGAAGGCCGACGAGGCACGGAAGGCGCTGCTGCCCGCGCTCGTCGCGGGGCTCAAGGCGTGGCGCGAGGGCGTGACCGCCGTGGACGACGCCCGCACCGAGGCAGCGAAGGCCGCGACGGTGGTGGCGAAGGCGACGGACGCGTGGCGGCGACAGGTCGAGAAGACCTACGGCGCGCTGGTGCAGGAGATCGGACGTTCGGCCGCGGAGGGGTACTTCCCGCGCCCCCGGACGACGGCGAAGGCCAGCGCCCCGACGCCTACGCCCACGGCGTAGCGAGCGCGTTCATTCCCGGTTGGAGACGCGGATCGCCCACGGGCTGTTGGGCGTGAGGCCGACCCAGAGCGCGAAGAGCACCGAGGGGATCACCACCACGGAGCCCAGCTGCGAAACGACCACCGAGAGGTCGTTGCGGAAGAAGGGAATGCCCTGGAGCGACCAGGACACCAGAAGCACCACCTGCCAGAGCATCGGTTGCCCGTCCGCTTGCTGGCTACCCGTGGCGAGCGCGCGGCTGATGCCCCCACCGATGCCGCCGAGAACCACCCCGAGGACGATCACCCCGAGTTCGCGGCCGATCATGTAGCCGTCGGCGATGATCGCCCCGGCGATGCCCGCGCCCACGTCCGCCGCCCCGCCGAGAAACTCCCGGGAGAGGAAGGCCGAGGTGTTCATGTACCGGAGCTTCTCCGGGACGATTTGCTGCGGCAGGAGCGAGAGAATCGACTCGCTGAAGTACGAGACCCCGCGGGTGTAGTTCGTGGCGTCGGTCCACGCGATGGCGAAGTGCTCTTTCATCAGCATGATGGGGCCCTCCGCGGAGAGGCTCTCGGTGCGCGAGACCGAGCTGAAGCGCTCGTTGGCGATCGCGAAGGCCTCGCCGAAGTCACGCTCCCGGTAGGCCCGGTAGATGCCGAAGAAGTTGAGAAACACCATCGCGACGGCGCCGATGCTGAGCACCCAGCGCCAACGGATGGGTCCGACCAGCACGTCGGCGACGAGCACCGCGATGAGGAAGGGCGCGGCGATGACGCTGCGACCGCCGGAGTTGAGGAAGAGCAGCACCGGAGCCTGTAGCGCGAACAACACGAGCGGTAGCAGGCGCTTCTCCCGCAGGAGCCTGGCGAGCAGAAGCCCCTCGCCGATGCCCAGCGCCAGCCACGGGAGAAACCACACCTTGCCGACGAACTGCGAGGCCACGAGCGCGCTCCCGCCCTCGGCGTGGACGGCGGTGGCTGCGGCGTAGTCGTTGGCCCAGATCTCGCCGTAGTTCTGCGTCGCGGACAAGGAGCCGGTGGTGATCACGCGCTGCACGACGCCGATGAGGAAGGGCAGAAGACCCATGACGATCCACGGGGTGCTGTTGGGGAGCGCGACGTCGGGATCGCGGGCGATGGAGATGAAGCGATGCCGCGGCGCGAGGGCGAAGTATGCCGCGCTCAGCCCGAGGATGAACATGACGTGCAGCCACTGCAGCTGGATGAAGATCTCCATCCGGATGCGACCGAGTTCGAACCACTGTCGTTCTAGTTCAGCGCCGTGCAGCCAGAGGATTCCGGGGGTCACCAGGAAGTTGAACCCCAGGCCAAGCATCATCAGGTAAGGGTCGCTCACCCGCAGCGTCGCGCCCGGCGAACGCAGCATCGCGACCAGGAGAAGGCCGATCCAGACGCTGTACTCGACCATCACCGAGAACATCCCAGGGGCGCGGACATCTTCGGTGCCCAGGCCGATGTAGGAGATGCCAACGATGAAGAGCAGGAAGAGCGTGACGAGGCCCATCGGGTTTCCCGGAAGGGCAGAAGGGCGGGTTGGGGCGTCCTGGGTGGGGGCGTTCATCGAGTGGGCGTTTGGAGTGCTTGCTCGACGCCGACCAGCGGGAAGGCTGCCGTGCGCCGGAGATGGGCGGAGCGGTTGGAGCAGTGCCACATGGGAGAGGTGATGCGCCAGCGGTGGCGGGCGTTCAATGATTCACCGGTGGGGGGGCGGTGTGGCGGACGACGGTCGACCGGGGACGAACGCTTCGACTACGCCCCCGGGAGCGCGGTCCGCGCCGTCCCCGCCGCGTGCGCGACGCCATCGGCCTCACTGCGCCGCCGCCGCACCAGATCGACCAGCGCCACGAAGGGAACCTGCACCGGGCACGCCTCGGTCAGCGCCCCGAGCAGCGCTGGCGTCACGTCCGCGGCCGCCCCGAGGTCGAGTCCCGCCTGGCGAGTGACGCCCACCACGAAGCCCATCGGGCCGCCTGGTCCGAGGGCGCCAAACTCCCCGCGCTCGAGCGCCACCACATCGCACGCCCCGCACGCGAAGCAGCGCTGTGCCTGCTCCTGCACCGCGACCTCCGCAGGCGCAGTGCTTAGCACCCCATCGGGGCGGTACTGCGCCTCGAACCGTGGGAGCTGCGACCGGCGCGGGAAGAGACCCCGCAGTACCGTCCGGAAGAAGCTCCAGCCGAGCCGAACAAAGCTCTCGAAGGACATCATCGCTCAGCACCCTATCGGGCTCGCACGCCCCGCGATCAATCTATTTGCCGACCGACAGACCGCGCCGCCCCCGTCTCCAGGGGCGCCCGCAGCCGGATGAGCGCCGCGCGCGCCGCGTCGAGGGTCACGTTGCACGCCTCCGCGATGGTCTCCGCCACGCGCTCGATCTCGTCGGCCTTCGCCCCGGCGGCCATCGCCACTCCGCGCGCGTGCAGCGACATGTGCCCGCGCTGGATGCCCTCCGTCGCCAGCGCCCGAAGCGCCGCAAGGTTGGACGCCATCCCGACGGAGGCTGCCACCATCGCGAGCTCTTGCGCCGACCGCACGCTGAGCAGCTTCAGTGCGAGCCGCGCCGAAGGGTGCACCCGCAGCGTCCCCCCGACGATGCCGAACGCCAGCGGGATCTCCATCGTCCCGACGAGCGCCCCGTCGTCGCCTGCGCGCCAGGTGCAGAGCGGCTCGTAGCGCCCGTTGCGTGCCGCGAAGGCGTGCGCGCCGGCCTCGATCGCCCGCCAGTCGTTGCCCGTCGCCATCGCCACGGCATCGACGCCGTTCATGATGCCCTTGTTGTGCGTGGCGGCGCGGTAGGGGTCACGCTCGGCAAACCGGGACGCGAGCACGATGCCGTCGCGCACTGCGTCCCCGGGCAGCGCGTCCGTTGCCAGCATCGCCGCGGGGACCCGCGCGCGCACCCGCACGCACCGCCGATCGCAGAGGTTCGAAAGGATGCGCAGCCCGACGCGCCCGCCGGCCAGCGCGGCGATCTCCGGCGCGAGGCGCTCGGCGATGGTGTTGACCAGGTTGGCGCCCATCGCGTCCTGCACGTCCACCAGGATGTGCACCACGAAGAGCCCGTCGCCGAGGTCGCGCACTTCGATCTCCCGCGCCCCGCCGCCGCGCGCCACCAGGCCCGCCACGGCTTTGTCCGCGAGGGCGAGCAGACGGTCGCGTGCAGCCACGATGCGGGCCTCCGCCGCGCGCGGGTCGGCCACTTCCCAGAGCTGCACCTGCGCGATCATCCACGGCGGATCGCTCTCCGCCACGAACCCACCGCCCTCGCGAATCATCCGCGCGGCATTGCTCGCCGCGGCCACCACGGATGGCTCCTCGACCACCATCGGAACGAGAAAGTCCCGGTCGTTGACCCGCGCGTTGAGCCCCACACTGAAGGGCAGGGCATAGACGCCGACGACGTTTTCGACGGTCTTGTCTGCGGTGGTGACGTCGAGACCGCCCCCGGCGAGGACGCGGGTGAGTTCCGGTCCATCGAGGTCCGCGGCTTCCGCCAGCAGTCGCCGCCGCGACTCGACCGACTCTTTGTAGAAGCCCGGGATTCTTGAAGTCCGACTCATGCCACCCACCCGTTTCGTGTGTCTGTTGCGACGACCCCGTCGCCGTCCGCGGCGAGATCGACCTCCTCGAATCCTTCGATGATCGCGGCGGCGCGCACCGCGTCCATCGCCGACGCATCCTGCGCGAAGGCCACCACCACGTCTCCGCCTCCCGCGCCGGACGGCTTCACCGCGGCCCCGAACTGCTCTGCGCGCGCCGCGAGCCGCGCCATCGGAGGGGTGACCACCGGCGCCGACGCTCGCGTTCCGAGCGCCGCCATCGCCGCGCCGATCGCCCGCGCGGCCGCCACCACCGCCGCCGCATTTCCCGACGACACCGCGCGCCCGAAGTCCGTCGTCCCTGCGTTGATGGCGTCCATCACCCCGCGATGGGCGCTCGCATCCGCCGCGCGGAGGGCCTCCACCCGCGCGATCATCTCCGACGTACGCACGGCCGTCCCCGACCAGAACACCCGCCACACCAGTGACTCCGGCAGCGCGTGCCGCTCCACCGCAGGAACCCCACCGGGGCCCTCCGGGAAGCGCACCCACACGAGGCCGCCGTATGCGGCGGTGAGCACATCGACGCCGCTGCCGCCGCCCTGCGCCGCGCGGTGGCCCTCTCGCGCGCACTGCGCCATCTGCGGGATCAAATCTCGCAGCGCCGCCGCCCCACGCTCTTGCGCCACGGCCCATCCGAGCCCGGCGACGGCGCCTGCGGCGCTGCTGCCGAGGCCGAGCTTCCGTCCGCCGCCGCCGAGGGCGCTCAGGTCGAATCGGGCGGCACCGTCGGTGGGCATCTCTCGAAGGAGCCCGCTGGCGACCGCGCGCGCCCACGCCTGCCGCGCTTCGGGAGGAGTAAACGCCTCAGGGGCGGGCGCGGCATCGACCCGGGCGCGGCGGTTGACGGCGAGGCACCAGGCGTCGCCACCGTCGAGGACGGCGTACTCCCCCGCGAGCATGAGTTTTCCCGGAGCGCTGACGATCACGGACGTTCGATGCCCGCACCGGGCCGCGCGATGCGCGACTCCAGCACGCCGGGCGTCGTTCGGAGGCGCGCCGCGACGGATTCTGCCTCGCCGACGGCGCAGAGCACCTTCACGTGCGGACCGGCGTCCATGGTCGCCCACGCCCCGACGCCCTCCCGGCGCAGGGCGCGCACGGCATCGAGAACGTCGAGGGTCACTCCGCGGGCGTAGCGCACGGCGGGTTGCGCGGCCCACGCGCTGGCGTGCATCGCCATGGTGCTGGCCTCCATCGCGTCGCCGGTGGCCTCGAGGTCGCGGGAGGTCACCGCGGCGCGGACGCGGGCGTGAAGCAGCGGCGCAGTGGCGAGCCATGCGGCGTAGTAGGGGGAGGTCTCCGCGGTGCGGCGCATGCCGTCGCGGGAGGCGATGTCTTTGGGTCCGCGGTCGACGAGGGCGAGCACCATGGCGACGTCCCAGTGGTCGGGCGCGAAGAGCGGGCGCGCGCCGGTGGTGTCGTCGCCCGGAGTGCCCGCGGGCAGCTCTACCCAGCCGCCAAACACGCTGCGCGCGGCCGAAGCGCTGCCCCGCCGGGCGAGCGCCGAGAGGGCCAGGTCATCGAGCGCGAGACCGTACGCCGCGGTGGCGGCTGCAGCGAGGGCGGCGTAGCCCGAGGCACTCGACGCGAGGCCCGAGGCAGTCGGAAAACGGTTGTGCGAACGGACGCGGAGGAAGGTCCCCGGTGCCCCTTCGGGCACCCCGGCGCGTGCACGTACCAGCGCGAGGAAGGCGCTGAGGGTGCCGGCCTCGTCGCCGGCGCGGAGCACTCCGTCGAGCTCGATGTGGTCGTGCGCGAGGGAGGCGTCGCGCGCCACTGTGGTCTCCGTCACGAGGTCGTCGAGGGTGAGCGAGAGGCTCGGAACCGCCGGTAGATTGAGCGCCCGATCGGCCTTCCCCCAGTACTTACTGAGCGCGATGTTGGCGCGCGCTCGCGCGAAGAACTCCGTCACCGTCCCACCTCCACCACCCGCCCATCGACCCCTGCTGCCCGCCACGCGGCAAGTACATCGTCTTCGCGGCCGGGGGCCAGCGCAATCACGCAACCGCCGCCCCCCGCGCCGGTGAGCTTCGCCCCGAGGGCGCCCGCCGCCCGCGCTGCCGCGCAGAGGTCTTCCAGCCGCTCGTTGGAGACCAGCAGGGCGGCGAGGAGGTTTTGGTTGAGGTTCATGAAGTTTCCGAGGGACTTCGCGTCGCCTTCCTGGAGTGCGAGCGCCCCGTCGCGCGCGACCGCTCCGATGGACTCGATGGTTTGGTCGGTCGCGGCCGGGAGGCGCTCTCGCAGGCGAGCCACGCGATGGACCATCTCCCGCGTCGAGGCCCGCTCGCCGCTGTCCCCAATGCACAACCGCAGCGCCCCGCGCATCGGGACGCGTCGCAGCCCCGTGGCCCGGTTGAAGAGCCCTATTCCCCCGAGCGCCGCGAGGGTGTGATCCACCCCCGAAGGGTTGCCGTGAAAGACCTTCTCCCAGCCGAGCGCAAAGGCGAGCAACTCGTCGTCGCGGAGGGTGCGTCCGTGCATCTCGGCGAGGGCGCGCGCGCAGGCCACGCCCATGGCCGCGGACGATCCCAGCCCGCCGCCGCCGGGGAGGTGGAGGGTAAGCGCGAGCGCCGCGTCTCGGACGCCCATTGCGGCGCAGAGGTCACCGACGGCGCGCCCGAGTTCGGAGCCATCATCGGGACGAAATGACACCCCCCACGGGGCGACGGCGAGCACCGTCCCGCCGGGGGAGGGCCGCGCAATGCATTCGACCCCTGGGGAGAGCGACGCGGCCAGGGCGTCGGCGCCAAACACCACCGCGTGCTCGCCGAGGAGGATGACCTTCCCGTGCGCGGTCGATGTCATTGCCGCCGCTCGGTCATGAGCGAAGCGAACGCGGTGAGCAGCTCGCGGCCTGCCGGACGCAAGGCGTCGGTGTGCAACGCCGCGACAGCCTGCTCGCGCAGCGCACGGATGCGCGCCTCGACCTGCTCCCGTGCACCGGAGGCCTCGATGAGCGAACGTACGCGGGCGATCTCCGCGTCGGTGGCGTCGCGTCGGCCGAGGAGCGAGCCCAGCTCCGCCGCGCCAGCGGTTCCGAGGTGAGCGACCGCGTGCTGCACCAGTGCGGTGTGCTTGCCTTCGCGGAAGTCACCGCCGACGGGCTTGCCGGTCTCGGCTTCGGTTCCGAAGGCGCCGAGCATGTCGTCACGGAGCTGAAACGCCACCCCGAGTGGCGTGCCGTAGGCGTCGAGGGCGCGCCTCGCGTCATCGCCTCCGCCCGCCACCTCCAGGCCGAGCACGAGCGGACCGCGCACTGTGTAGCTTCCGGTCTTGAGATGGTGCACCCGGTCGGTGTCCGGGCTGTGGGTCACGTCGAGGCACTGACCGAGAATCACCTCGTGCTCCATCCGCGTGAATGCGCGAAGCACGGCACGCCGTCGAAGTGCGGGAAGCTCGATGCGCCCAACGAGGTCGTGCACGAGGGTGCCCATGAGGTCGCCTGCGAGGATGGCTGCGCTCGCACCGATGTGACGGTCGCCGAAGCGTGCGGCGAGGGCGACGTGCACCGACGGGGCGCCGCGGCGCACGGGGTCGTCGTCCATCCAGTCGTCGTGGATGAGGAGGTAGGTCTGGAGGAGTTCGAGGGCGGCGCCGAGATCGGTCACGGCGTCGGGGTAGGCGCTCGGATCGATGCACGTCACGGCCGCCGCGAGCAGCGCGGGCCTCAGGCGCTTGCCTCCGCGAACGGTGAGATCGCGGGCCGCTTCGACCATGCCGATGGCGTCCGGCGCTGCCTCGCGGGTGAAGGCCTCGCAGTCCGCGATGACCTCACGCAGCCGGGCATCGACGCGGGCGCGCACCGCAGCGAAGAAGACCCCCACGGGCTCCGAAATGCCCGTCGAGAGAGCCCCCGGGACGGTGTCGGCGAGGTGGGTGGAGATCACGGTCGCGAGACAAGCCTTGGACTCCGCCGTGGTGTCAAGCGACCCCTGGGTGCTCGGTTGCATGCCGAGTTGGATGGTCTGATCGGGCGGGCGGTCGCGTTGCCCCGTGCCGAACGGGCGGGTTTCTCCCTGCGATCGGGAGAATTATCGGAGCAATGAACGTAGATCTGGGCCGAGCGCGCGCGCCGGCGACCCGACGAGGGGACCGAGAGGCGCAGACGAAAGGGTCTGCCAGAAGAGGTAGCGGCGTGGCGTGCGGCGGGCGAGGGCGAGCAGCCCGGCGGCGGCCTTGGCGGTGTAGGTGTCGTCGAGCATCAGGTCGTCGCGGGCGAAAAGATCACGGGCCCGGCGGGCATCGTCCGTGGGTACGCCGTAGCCACCACCGAGTGCGTCCTCGAAGATGCGCAGCGGAGGAGGTTCGAGGTGCGATCCCCGGAGGCGAAGCGTTGCGCGGACGAGTGCGCGGAGGCGCCAGGCGGGTGTCGCGAGGGGTGGTGTGACGCGGACGCCCCAGACCTCGCCGACGTCCCCGACGAGGGCGCAGCCTGCGAGGAGGCCCGCGAGCGTTCCGCCGGAGCCGAGGGCGCAAACCTGCACGTCGGGCCGGGGGATGCCCATCGCTGTGAGTTGCGCAGCGAGCTCGAACTGCGCGTCGAGGTAGCCCGAGGAGCCGAGCGCGTTGCTGCCGCCGATCGGGATGATGCGTGGATGTGCACCGCGGGCTCGCAGCGCGAGGGCTCGGAGCGCGAGGGTGGCCAACGCAGCGGGAAAATTGGCGCACGGGTGGAGCCTGGAGGCCTGGGCCGCGGAGGCGCGGAGCATCTCCTCGACGTGGGGGGAAGCGGGCTGCGGCACCAGGGCGGCCTCTACCCGGAGGCCCAGGGCGCCCGCGTGCACGGCCGTCGCGAGCACGTGGTGCGACCCGGCGGCGCCCGCGGTGAGCACGTGGGTCACCCCGCTCGCCCGCGCCTCCGCCAGCAGCGGAATCAGCTTGCGCACCTTGTTTCCGCCGTAACGGGGGTGGGTCTGGTCGTCGCGCTTGACCCAGACGTCGCAGCCGACGGCGCGGGAGACCTGTTCGGCGAGCACGAGCGGCGTTGGGTGGACGGTGAGGTCGGTCACGGCGGAAAGGTTCGCACTGGAGCCGCGTGGATCGCCAGCGCCGGGCGCTAGACTGCACCCGTGAGTGCCCGTCTTCGTCGTGTCTGGACCCTGGCTTCCCTCCTCGTTGTGATCGCCGCCCCGGCGGCCGCGCAGGACTGGGACGTCGGCCCACGCAGCCCTGTCCGCCCTCGCGTCCGCGCTCCTTCTGCCCCGCGCCCGTCGCGCCCATTGGCTGCACCGCCTGCTTCGCCGGTCGCCGGGACTTCCGCGCGCGATGCTGCGATCGAGCGCCTCACCGCCCTGGCGATGAGCGATCCCGAGGAGGGCCTCCCGATGCTCCCGACGCTGCTGCGGATGGTGCGCGCGCGGGACGGTTCGTCGGATGGGCTTCTTGCGACGCTCGAGGCCCGCCGGGCGGGCGCCGCACCGGGCACCGCGGACCTCCTCCGAGGGGAGGTTCTGCGCGACGCTGGGCGCTTCGAGGAGGCCCTCGCGGCGCTCGATCGTTCGGTGGTCGAACGATCGACCCGCGCGGCGACGTGGCGATCGCTGGGCGCATTGCATCGGCAGCTCGAACACCCCGTTGAAGCGCGCACTGCGTACGAGCGAGCGCTCGCGCTGTCGGTGTCGCGCGACGACCGCGCGGAGATCTTGCGGGTAGTGATGGATCTCGCAGTGGCGTCCGGCGACCTACCGCGCGCCCACGCGGTGCAGCACGAACTTGCGGTGCTTCAGCCCGGTAGCGCGTCCGTGCGACGTGAGCTGGCAGACCTCCTCGTGGCGCGGCAGCGGTGGCCCGAGGCGGTGACCGAACTCGAGGTCGTCGCGCGCTCCCTCGCGGGTGATTTGCGCGTGCAGCCTGCGGTGCTCCGACAGCTTGGTGTCGCGCAACTACGGGCGGGTCGTCCCGCGGAGGCGGAGGCCACGCTGCGCAGGGCGCTCGTCGGATCGGCCTCGTCGCCCGCCCTTGAGCGAGACGTTTACGAAGCCCTCGCGGAGATCCATGAGCAGCGGCAAGACCTCGGGGAGTGGGTCGCCTCGCTCGAACGCCTTCCTGGCGCGACCGCCGAGCGATGGGCCTTCCTCGGGCGTCGGTACGGGACGCTCGGCCAGGTGGATGCCGCTGTCCGTACGCTGCGTCGGGCGCTCGCGCTGCGTCCGCGCGACGTCGATCTGCACGTGGCGCTGGTGCAGTCGCTTACGCAGGCGGGTCGCATTGACGAGGCCCTGGCGGCGCGACGGTCGCTGGCGGCGGCGGTGCCCCGGGAGGTACGCTACGTCATCGACCTCGCGGAAGATCTCGCTCGCGCCGGACGCCGCGCCGAAGCGATTGCGACGCTGATGACTGCGGGGCAGCGCGCGGGCGGCGATGCCGAGGCGCACGAGCAGGTCGCGCAGGCGTTAGCGGCCCTCGGGGCGCGCGATCTCGCGACGCGGGAGACGGAGCGGGTGGTGCAGATCGATCCGGGTGATTCGTCGGCGCTGGAATCATTGGGCGAGCGGTACTGGGAGCAGGGCGATCGGCCGCGGGCGGTAGCGATGTGGCAGCGCATCCGGGATCGGGCGCGCACGCCGCACGATGGCCACCGAGCGCTGGGGGAGGTGTACGTACGGCACGATCTGCTGCCCGAGGCGATCGCATCTTTCCGCGCGGCGCTGCAGTCTCGGCCCGACGACGCCGCCGCGCTTCGGCTTCTCGCGCAGGCGCAGGAGCAGTCGCGCGACCTCGCGGGTGCGGTGGTGACCTGGCGATCGCTCATCGCGTTACCGACGGTCGACGCGGATCTCCGTGGCGAGGCCCGCGCCCGCGTCGCCAACCTATGGAATCTCCTTGGTATTCTCCCTGCCCAGGCCACCCGGCTGGAGGCGGCGCTTGCCGCGGATGCGACGGCACTGGAGTCCGCGCTCGATCTCGTGGAGGTCTACGCCCGCCTGCATCGGCAGGCCGACCTCGAGCGGGCGCTGCTTCGCGTCGTGGCACTGCGCCCCGCGGACGCGCGCGCCTGGCTGGCGATCGAGCGGGTGCGCGCCGAGCGGGGCGACCTCGCGGGCGCGATCGAGGCCCTACAACGCGTGATCGGCATCGATCCACGTCGCGGCCGAGAGCTATTCCCGCGCCTGGCTCGTCACGCGCTTGCGCTGCACCGGGACGTCGATGCAGTGGCCTTCGCGGCGCGCGCTGTCGAACTAAACCCCGACGACGCGTCCGGCCACCGCGAGTTGGGTGACCTCTATCGCGCCCGCGGCGAGTTGGATCGCGCGGTCGGCGCCTACCGCCGTGCCCTCTCGCTCAACGACCGCGATTTCGGCAGCGCGCTGCGTCTCGCGGACATTTATCTGGCGCGCGGCGAGGCGGCCGAGGCCGTGGATCAGCTTCGCAGCGTGGTGCGTCGTTCGTCGGACGACGACCTTGTCGGGCGTGCCGGTCGCATCGCGGTGCAGGTCGCCATCGCGACTCACAACGCCGACGCTCTCGCGAGCGATCTTGCGCTTGCCAGCGCTGCGACGCCGGGCCGCGCGGTGCTCCGCCGACTTCAGACGGAGCTCTTCCTGGGTTGGCTGCGCCCGGACGTGGAGGCCCTCGCGGAGGGCGAGACCGAGCGCGGGACGGCGGCGCGGCAACGACTCCGGCGTCTGTCTGCGCGCGCGGTGCGGCCACTGCTCGACGCGCTCGGTGAGCCGGGCGTTGAGCGTCAGCAGTTGGCGGTGAAACTACTCGGCGCACTGCAGACGCCCGACGCGGTGCAGTCGCTGCTGGGGGTCGCGTCCCATCCGGACGTCGATGGCACCACCCGCGTTGAGGCGCTACGCGCGGCAGTGGCGTGCGCCGATGCGCGCGCGGTACCGCCATTGGTTGCGATGCTTCGCGGGGACGACGCCGTCGCGGCGACGCTGGCGGCGTGGGCCCTCGGTCGCCTCCCGGGGCCGTCGGTGGAGCCTGCTTTGCGCGCGGCCGTCGAGCGAACGGACTCCGCCGACGCTGCGGCGATGTCTGCGCTCGCCCTGGCCGCTCGCCACGCGACGTCTGCGCGTCCGCTGCTCGCGTCGGTCATTGCGCGCGAGCCCGATGGTGTGGTCCGCGCGGCGGCGGTCGTCGCCTGGTCGGCGCTTTCTCCGCCCGGGGCCGAGGTGATCGCGACGCTCTCGTCCGTCGGCGCATCGGGACCATGGTCGCGCGGGGCCGCGCTCGCCGCGCAGGGACCGCTCGCCTTCGCGCTGCCCGCGTTTCGCGCCTCGCTGTGGGCGGCTGTGTACCTTCCGTCCCACACCGCCGCCCCAGCCGGAACCTCCCTTCCCGACATCGCCACCAGCGCGCTCGCTCGCAGCGCCCGCGGGCGTCCGCTACTCGAGGGTTCCGCATGGCGCGACGTTGGCTCCGCGCACAGCGCGCCGATGATGATGGCTTCGCTTCTCCGTCTGCCGCCGTCCGCCGAGGATGCCGTGGCGGTGCTCCTCCGCGACGAGTCGCTCGCGGGGTCGGCCCTCCGCGTCGCACTCGCTGATCCGGCACATCGCGCAGTGGTTCTGGACGCCCTCGATGGCCCTGCGGCGTTCGCCCCACTGGTCGCGCAACCCGTCGCGAACACCACATCGGCCGTTCGCTCGGCCCGCGTTCGCGTACTCGCCGGCCTCGCTCCGACACTGGTCTCGGCCTGGCCGATCTCGCCGCGAGCGACGGATGCCACACTGCTGCGGTTGATCGGCCAGACCGCCGACCCCGCGGGGCGAGCAATCCTTCGCGGGGCCGCCAACTCGAACGACCCTACGCTGCGGCTCATCGCCACCCGCTTCCTCGCCGAGGCGCCTGCGCCGATTGAATCCTCGGGCGCGTTACCCGCCGTGTTGGCCCGGGTTGAGGGTCGCGCGAGTTGGTCCGATCGGTTGCATGCCGTGGAGTCCGCCGCTCGCTCCCCCGATGCAACGCCGACGTTGGCCGATGCCGCGTTGCGCGATCCGTACGCATGGGTTCGGCGCGCCGCGCTGCGACTTCTCGCGGAGCGCACCGATCCGTTGGTAACCACCACGCTGCAGCAGGTTCGCGACCACGACCCTGATTCGACTGTGCGTGCCGAAGCGCTCGCAGCCCTACGCGGTCGCTAAACGCCGACCGATCACTCCGCGCGGACGCGTACGACCTGATCGAACACCAGCGAAGCGCGGTCGATGCCGCTCATCGAGAAAGGGATCACCCGAAGCCGATGGACAGACACGGTGCCGCCCTGCCGCAGGAGCTCTCGCACGCGATCGGCATGCGATGCCTCCAAGTCGAATACTCCGTCGTCGCGCGCGCTACAGGACAGCGTGCCCGCGCCCTCGAAGACCACAGCGACGCGGTCCGTCGAGGCGCCGCGGGACCAGCGCAGCGAGAGCCCACCGTGGCGGGGCAACGCCACCGCCGAACCCACCGAGACTGGAAGCGCATCGTCGCCGAAGCGCAGATCGGCCATGGGCTCCGGCGGTGCACCGCTCACGTCGAACGCTCCGCGCTGCGTCGTAGAGTCCCCTGCGCTGCTGAACTGCCACGCGCCCTGCGGGAGCTCCCCGTCGAGACCGTAGACCACGCCCGAGACGACGTTCCAGAGGTCGGGGAGGCGGTGAGGCGACATGCGGGTGGTGAGGGCCTCGGCGCGCGCGTCGATGGCGCCCACGTCGAGCAACTGAACTTCGGCTTGCGTCGAGTCGAGCCCTTCACCCATGGCGCCACGCTCGACGCACCCACCGCCCACCGCGCTCGGCGGGGCTCCGACCAGTTCGGGCAGCGCCTCGGCCCGTACACCCTGCGAGCGGAAGAAGCGTCCGCCGACGTGCACGCGTGCCCCGCCACCGTCGTTGACCCGCTCGACGAACACGATGCCCTCGGAGCGCGACACGACATCCGCGTCGAGTACGGCGTCTGGCCCCGCGCCGGTACAGCCGATGCCGAGCGACCCGAGACACGCGACCAACAAGGATGAACGACGAAGCAGCAGCACCGCTTCCCAGTATAGGGAAGGATCCCCCATCGAGGCAACGAGTCTCCCGCGAACACTGCGCTCCACCCGCGGGTTCATCCGTGTTTCGATGCGGCGCATGGACTCCCACGACCTCGCCGCGGGCGCTGTTCTCGTCGGTGGCTTCGATGGCCTCGCGCTCCCGGCGGCCATCTCCGCGCGCCTCTCCGAGGGTCGCCTCGCGGGCACCATCTTTTTTCGTCGCAACATCACCGACCCAGCGCAGGTGCGCGACCTTTGCGCCGCCGTCCTGGCAGCGGCGAAGCTCACACCGCTCATCGCCCTCGACCAGGAGGGCGGTCGAGTCACCCGCTTGCGCGATCCGGTCGTCACGCTGCCGTCTGCGCGCACCCTCGGCGTCATCGACGATCGTACGCTCACATACGATCTCCACCGCGCGCTCGCAGAAGAGCTTGCGGCGATCGGCATCAACTTCAACCTCGCGCCCGTGTGCGACGTCGATAGCAACCCTGCGAACCCCGTCATCGGTGACCGCGCTTTTGGGCGCTCGGCTGCCGTGGTCGCGGGCCACGCCACCGCGGCGATCGCTGGGCTCCAGGCGGGCTCTGTGCTCGCGTGTGCCAAGCACTTCCCCGGACACGGCGACACGGCGACGGACAGCCACCACGAACTCCCGGTGCTGCCGCACGGCCTGGACCGTCTGGAGGAAGTCGAACTTGCGCCCTTCCGTGCGGCGATCGCCGCGGGAGTCGATGCGGTGATGACCGCGCACGTGCGCTTCGACGCGCTCGACGCGACGGTTCCGGCGACGCTCTCGCACGCTGTGATGACCACGCTGCTGCGCGACGACCTCGCCCGCGGAACCGACCTGGTGGTGGTCTCCGACGACCTCCTGATGCGTGCCGTCAGTGACCGTTGGCCCGTCGAGGAGTCCGCCATCCTCGCCGTCAGCGCGGGGTGCGACTTGCTGTTGATCTGCAGCGATCCCGATGCTCAGGACCGCGCCCACTGCGCGCTCGCCGCCCGCTCCCGGGCCGATGGTGCATTTGCCGAACGGCTCCGTCTCGCCGCGGAGCGTGTTGCCCGTCTGCGTGGGCGCATCACCCCGCGCATCGTCTCCGCCGCAGCCCTTGGGTCGATCTGGCAGCGGCCGATCCGACGCGCGCTGCTCGAACGCCTCGCTGCGGTACAGAACCCGTCGGCGGCCGGGGTTGATCCGACCGAGCGCGCGTGACGGCGGCGGTCAGCGAGCGACGCGGACCGTCACCCAGCTGAGGGTGTTGGGAAATACCCGCACCGTCATCGCTTCGGGAACCGGTGTTGCACCGGGAACCTGGAAGCGGAGGGTCACGGTGGAGCCGTTGGTGTCGTCCCCTGCCGGGACGTTGAGTACCAGCGCGAAGCCCCGGCGTCCGGTGCCCGCGATGGACGGCGTCAGCTGTCCCGGAATCAGGTCGCTGTCATAGAACGTAGTCGAGGCCGTGCTCGCGCTGACCACCGCGCTCGACACACCGACGCCCGGATCGGCTGCTTCGGCGATCTGCACCACCACGTGCCCGAGGTCTGCCGAGGGTGCGCCGCCTTGTCCTGCGACAGACTCCAGCACGCGCTCGGATCCGAACGTCTCGAGCGTCACGCTCCCGCCCCCTGCGCGCAGCTCCCGGTATGCCCCGAAGGAGGCGCGGCTCGTCGGGACGGCGCGCACGCCAATGACGGGGACGCCCGCATCGGCCAGCGTGGGCAGCACCCCGGTCAGCGTGAACGTCCCGTCGGCGCCGGTCATCGCGGTGGCGCTGAGATCATCGACGGCGCGAATCGTCCAGCCGGTTACGCCCGTTCGGGTGACCGTCCCGGTCGGCGGAACCTGGTTGAGCACGACGACGCTACCGGCCAGGTTGTAGCGGGCGAGGCTTCCCCCCGTGGGGGTTCCGCCGTCGGGGGCCTGAACCGTTCCGCCACCGATTGTAGTGGGGTTTGTGCCGATGCAAGACGAACCATCCGGGCAGGGCAGGGGCGGTGGCCGAGCGGCCGAGTCCGCACACCCAGGCGAGAGACCCAAAATCAACAGCAAGAGGCGGTGCGCACCCATGAAAGTAACCGTAGCCCACCGAGTGCGGCTCGTCCCGATTCGGGCAGAGGGCAGATCAGAAACGCCCCTCACGGTGCCGCGCCGACATCGCCTCGAACTCCTCATCGACCCGCGCTCGCGCCTCCGCCGCAGGGTCGGAGCTGTCTATACGCACGCCCGTGCGCTCGCCGAGGGACATCCCGCGGAAGGTGTATTGCAGCAACCCCTCGCCGTTGACCTCAAGCTGCGCCCGGCCCTGCTCGCTCATCGACGAGAGCAGTCGGTCGGCATCTCGCAGGGGCAGTCGGAGGTTTTGCGCCACCTCGGTGGTGGTCAGCACCCCCTTGCGAGAGACCGCCATCGCCAGGATGGCCTGCTCCGTTGCGGAATCCTGGGCCGCGACGCCGTGCGCCCGGAGCCGTCGGCTCACCGAGAGGAGCAGCAGCCCGGTGAGAGCCGCGATGCCACCGAGCAAGACACCGGTGCCGAAGCCCACCCAGGCGGACACGCTGAGCGCTGCTGCTAAAAGCGCGACCACCACGCCGACGAGCCCACCGAAGGCGATGCCTCCGAGGAGCACCGCCCAGGCGAGCACGCTGGTGAGCACGCCGCCGACGCGATGCGCCGATCCCACCAGGTTGAGCGGCACGCTGGAAAGGGGACCGCGAGTGCCGCCGCATCCGGAGCAGATCACCGTGCCTCCGCGGACGAGGGTCGGAGCCGGCTGGTCGCAGTGCTCGCAGGTCGCGGCGTAATGGGCGCGACCGCAATGACCGCAGACCCCCTCTCCAGGCGGCATCGGCGCGCCACAAACCGTGCACTGCTTCATTGAGGACGCCATATGGGGGAGGTGGGTACCGGGCGCAGAATCAGCCATCGACGCCCAACAGTCGAGCCATCGAGGCCTCGTCTGCGGGCGTGAAGGGGTAGTGCTCAAAGTCCGCTGAACTGACCCACTCGAAGGCGTTGACGGCCGCGGCCCGCAGACCGTCGCCCAGAAGGTCGCAATCGTATAGGTGCAGGTCTACGGAGTAGGTCTCGTAGGTGTGCGTCACGAAGGAGATCAGCGCCCCGACATCGATGTCCGCGTCGAGCCGGTGGCGCAACTCGCGCCGCAGCGCCGCGGAGTCCGACTCCGCCTCCTCGACCCTCCCTCCCGGAAACTCCCACAAAAGAGGCAGAACTGCCGTCGGACGCCGCTGGGTGATGAGGTATCGGCCGTCACGCTCGATCACCGCGGCCACGACCCGGATGGTCCGCAAGGTAGGAGGCTGAGTCATCGCCATGGACCCCAATGTTACGGGAGCGCTGGTCCGATGGACAATCCAGTTCGTCGTTGCCCTTGCGACGGTGGGCCCACGCCCTCTACCCTGCGCGCCGTTCTCGTGAGCGCCCCCGTACCGTCTTCGGAGTCCCTGCGTCCTCGGCCCGACGGCGGAGCCACCCTGCTTCTCGTCGGCGGCTCCCGCGCCGTGCGCGTCGGTCACCTCGACGACATCGCCCGCTCCCTGAGTGCCGAGACGAACCCGCCACTGGTTGTGCGACTCCGCCCGGGCGATGCCCCCATGCAGGAAATCGTCGCGCGCATCCACGACGCTGTGGAGTTCGCGCTCACACAGGCCCGCGCGCCGGGCGGTCTCTACGACGATCGCGGTGGCGGTCTCCTGCGCCACCTCGGTGGCTGGATCTTCCGCGCACGCACCGTGGGCCACTCCGGCCTCGTACTGGTCGTTGACGAACTGCATCGGCAGATCGATCGCCGTGGCCGACGCGCCGACGAAGCTGGCGTCGCCGAGTTTGCCGCGCTCCTGGCCGCTTGCGGAGAGCGCGCTCTCTCCGTGGTCGCCTCCGCCTCCGCCGCCTCCGCTGCCGGGATCCCCGCGCTCGCCCCCGCGCTCCGGGACGGTTTTACCCAACACGTAAACCTTGGCGCACCGCCGACGGTCACCCGCGACCCGGCCTCGCTGGTCTCTTCACTCGCCGGGCGGTCGTTCAGTCCCGACGCGCTCACCCGTGCGGTCTTCGGCTGGCTCGACCTCCCGGACCCGACCGATGACCGCGTCGACGACGACACCGTAGTCGTATTCTCCTCTCCCCTTACGCCGCCGCTCGTGCCCGAGCCCGCGGCTCTCGATTGGTCCCGTGCGGCCGAGGCCCCGGTGCGGTCACCGTCGATTCCGCCCTCCGCCGCGCCGGTCGATGCGAGGGAGATCGTTCGATGGCGTACGATCTTGTCCAGCTCCGTACGGGTCATCGCGCTTCTCCCGGAAATCCGCTCGCTTCGCACGCACCCGGCACCCGACCGTGACGCCTTCGTGGCCCGCTTCGTGGCCGGGCCGATGCAACTTCCCTGGCTACGCGACACGCTGGCGCGGGGTTCGTCCCTGGGCGAGCCCTCCGAACGAATGAAGCTCGCGACCCGCGCGGCGTTGATCGAACTGCGCACGGCCTGGACCGCGGTGCGCGGCGAGTCCGACAACCCCGCGGGGTGGACTGCGCGGCTGCGGCGCGTGGCGGAAGAAGAGTCCGCGCGAGCGTCGGCCTGGTGGATTCTCCCCGGGCTTCGCGTTGACCTGATGGCGCGGCTGGAGTCGCGAGTGCTGGCGCCGCTCGGTTTTCGTCGCATCGAGGGCGGCGTGACGCGCTCGCTCGCGGCGGCTTCGACGGCGGCGCAGTCGTCGTCGCGAGTGGCCCTCGGGGGATCCGAGGCGACGCGGCTCACTCCCTATGCTCAGGCGCTCGCGGAGCCGGGTTCGCTCGAAGACGCGGTGCTCCGCGCGGAGCAAAATGCCCTGGTCGCGATGCGCTCCCTGGCGGGGGGATTCGGCGGCCGCACGGCGCTGTTGTTGATGGCTGACCTGGGCGCGGCGGAGCCCGATCGCGCGCTTGAGCCAAGGGTGCTGGGAGGCGAGTGTCCGTTCGCCGAACTGGTCCCCTGGGGGCTCTACACCTTCGGGGGAAACGAACCATGAGGATTCTCTACCTGGGCATGCCGCTCGGCGCCCTGATGCTCCTGCGCGAAGGCTATCAACTCGTCGGCGCGTGCATTTCGCGCCCCAATTCACCGGGTATCTCCCGTCTGCGACGCGCGCTCGCGGAGACCGGTGCACCGCTCCTGGCGCGGCCCGACGTCACCCAGCCCAGCGTGCAGGCGCTGCTCGCCTCGACGGAGCCCGACCTGATCGTCAGCTGGTTCTGGACGCGACGCATTCCTGCGCCGCTCATCGCGCTGGCGCCGCACGGTGGCATCAACGTGCACCCCTCGCTTCTCCCGCGGCACCGCGGGGCCGATCCGTACTTCTGGACGCTCTACCGGGAAGACGCCGAGACCGGGGTGACCGTGCACCGCATCACGGATGCGTATGACAGCGGGCCGATACTCCTGCAGCGCCGTGTGCCGGTGCCGCCGCGGGGCAATGCATGGATGCTCGCGCGCGCGCTCGACCGACCCTCGCTGGAGGCCGTGCGCGACGTGGTGCGCGGCATCGCCGAGGGGAAGTACACCGACCCTGGGACGCCTCAAGATAGTGCCCGCGCGACGGAGGCTCCGCGGCCTACGGACGATGACTGCGAGATCCTCTGGGATCATCCAGCGTCGCGGGTGATCGCCCGCATCCGGGCGGCCTCACCCGACCCCGGGGCCTTCACGGGCCTGGGCGAGGGAACCCTCGTGGTGCTCGAAGCCGAGCCTTTTCCCAACCCGCCGCGCGGCCTTGAGCCGGGCGACGTGGCGTGGCTACCGAGCGGCGTGGTGGTGGCGTGCGGCGACGGCGAGGCCGTGTTGCTCACGCGAGCGCGGAGCGAAGAGGACGACACCGTAGTGACCGGCGAACGCATTGCGGGGCTGCTCCCCGGCCTGCTCAGGGTAGACGGATGAACCTTCGGGTCTCCGTGCTCGCCGTGGCGCTCGCGTCGGTGTTGGGCTGCCGTCATCGGGTGCCCCGGGTGCCCCGGGTGCCGATGCCTGTGGCTCCGGTCGATGTGGCGACGACGGACGTGCCTCCGCCGACGACTGCGTCTCCGCCTCCGCCACCATTGGTCGCGGTGCAGGGGCCATGGCAGTCCGCCGAGGCTCGCACCGCCGCGGTTTCTCCCTCGCTTTGGATCGAGGGGGAGGTTCGTAGCGCGGTGGCGGTACCTGCGGAGGACGCCACCGGCGCGGAGATGCGCTGGGTGCTGTGGAGCGCCTCGGGCGCGGCGGTGGTGGCACGTCACCCGGTGCGGTGGATACCACCGGGGTCGACGATGTCGCTGCTGCCGCGAACCGGCGGGGCAACAGTGGTCTGGCCCGGTGCCGCGGGGGATGCGGGCGTGGGATGGCGCGCGATTGATGTGACCTCGACGGGGTTTGCGGGAGACGAGCGCGAAGCCAGCGCGACGGAGGCCGCGGCGTCGGAGTGGGCGCTGACGTCGATGCTTCGCCGCTCGAGGGAGGGCGTGATCGAGCCTGCGCCGGCGGTGACGAGGGCGAGCGTCGTGCTGCGTGTCGAGCCGCGACGGACGGTTCCGGTGGCGCTGTTGGCGGACGTAGAGTTGACGCGGGGCGTAGACCTTCTGGGCTACGAGCCTGCTCTGGGCCTCGATGTGGAGGACGTCGCCGGTCGTTGGGCGGCGGTCTCGCGCGGCAGTTGCGCGGACGCCCGCGTCGAGCTTTACCGCGTGCAGCGCGACGTGGCCGAACTGAAGGGATCGGTCGCCATCGGCCGCGAGGTCGGTCTGCGCTGGATCTCCGTGGACGCGGGTGAATCAGCGGTGGTGGTGAGTTGGTACCAGGACCTGATTCCGATGCGGATGCAATGCACCCGTGGGTCGGGTGCGCCGACGGTCGCCGACCACGGTCTGCGCGTCGCCCTCTTCCCTCGGTGAGCGAGCGATGGAGCGCGCGCCGAGCACCAACGCCACGCGCCTGCTGAAGCAGCAGGGCATTGCCTACACCGCACATTTCTACCGCTACGAAGACCGGGGCGGCACCCGGGTTTCGGCGCGCGAACTGGGCGTTGACGAGCACGCGGTGATCAAGACGCTGGTGATGGAAGACGACCAGAAGCGCCCGCTGGTGGTGCTGATGCACGGCGACTGCGAGGTGAGCACCAGGGAACTTGCACGGCTCGTCGGCGCGCGCAGCGTCCAGGCGTGCAAGCCCGAGGTCGCCGATCGGCACTCGGGCTATCAGGTCGGCGGAACGAGCCCGTTGGGCACCCGCCGCGCGATGCCGGTGTACGTCGAGCGCACGGTGCTCGAGCTGCCGCGCGTGTACCTCAACGGCGGCAGTCGTGGGTTCTTGTTGGGGCTTGATCCGCGGGTGCTGTCCGGACTGCTCACGCCGACGCTCGTAGACGTGGCGATCGCGAAGAGCTGATTGGCTAGAGTTCGAACTTGCGCTCGGCGGGCGTCAGGGCCGAGAGCTGCGCCCGGTACGCGTAGGCCAGCGCAAGCATCAGCCCTGCGTGCCCGAACGCCATTGCGGCGATGACGCGTGCGTGGGCGAGGGAGGTCGCGACGTCTCGAGCCGAGCTTGCGACGATGTGACCGTGGAAGGTGATGTTCGCCCAGACGAGCCCGTGCAGCGCGAGCGATGCCACAGCGATGTTGCGCGTGCGACGGAAGGCGTGGCGGTGGTTGCGCAACAGCAGGTCATTGCCCGCGCCGAGGGCCAGCGCCGCGAGGACGATCGCCGCGATGGCGCCAAAACCGTAGCCTCCCGCGAGGTAGCCGAGAAGGCCGTGGAGCGTTGTCTCCGCGACCGCGCGCAGCGGCAGGCCCGCGAGGAAAAGCGCCGTGGTGACGAGCGCCGTCGTCACGCCGCGGCCGTAGACGAGGCAGCTGAGGGCGGCGATTCGGAGGGCGAGCGGGGCGCTCGGCATCATCGCGCCGGAGGCTGTCCCCTCGCGGTATGCGCCGCGGCCGACGGTGATCGCGGGTAGTTCGACATTTTGCCACCGACGCCGAAACCGTCGCTCGCGAGCAGCGAACGAAGCAACCGAGCTACCGACCACCAGGAGGGAGAACACCATCCATTGCACGAGCCGATGGTAGCGCAGACCGCCGCGCGGCTTCTACACGTGCAAAAGGCTGGTGACGGCGACGTCGATCGGCAGCACATCCCGTCCGCGGAGGAAGTCGATCTCCACTGCGAACGCCGCGCCGACGATCTCTGCCTGCTGTCGGCGAGCGAGGGCGAGTGCGGCGCGGGCGGTTCCGCCGGTGGCGATGACGTCGTCGATCAGCAGAACCCGATCACCCGGGGCGAAGCTGCCGACGTGGAGTTCGAGGGCGTCGTGGCCGTACTCGAGGGAGTACGCCTCGCGGTCGGTGAGCGCGGGCAACTTGCCGGGCTTGCGGGCCGGGACGAAGCCGGCCCCGAGGCGAAGCGCCACCGCCGCGCCCAGGATGAAGCCGCGCGCTTCGATACCGAGCACCGCATCGACTTTTGCGTCCCGGTACGGGGCTGCGAGTGCATCGATAAGCGTCCGAAAAGCCGCGGCGTCGCGGAAGAGCGGGGTGAGGTCCTTGAAGAGGACACCGGGCCTGGGGAAGTCAGGTACGTCACGAACCAGTGCGAACAGGTCGGTCATGGTGGGGCATTGGTGCCCGTACCCACCCTCGCGCGCAACCTCTCCGCGTTACCCCGCGACGGCGTCGAGCAGCGGCGCGAAGGCGGTCGTGTCCATGTCGAGCCGCAGCGCCGAGAGCGAAATGAACCCAGCATCGAACGCCTCCGTGTCGCTTCCCACGACGAGCGGATGGTCCACGCTGGGGCCGCCGATCCAGAGATACTGGCGGCCCCGCGGGTCGTGCCGGACCTCCACGAGATCTTCGTACGCCCGCACCCCGAGGCGCGTGCTGCGAGTGCCCTTTGGCTCGCCGTTGGGGAAGTTGAGGTTGAGCAGTGGCGTGGGCTCCCCGGGCGTCTGCGCGAGCGCCGCGAGCAGCCGAGCCACGAACGGCACCGCAAGCGCCGCGCAGAGCGCAGGGTCAGCGCCCGATGGCATCGAGAGGGCCATCGCCGGGACGCCCCGGAAGGCCGCCTCGCGCGCCGCCGCGACGGTGCCCGAGTAGAAGACATCGCCGCCCAGGTTGGAGCCGTGGTTGATGCCGCTCAGCACCAGCGTCGGGCGTCGCGGGAGCATCGTCGGGTGGTGCAGCGCGACGTACGTGCAGTCCGCGGGCGTGCCGTCCACGGACCAGACCGCGGCCCCGACGGACAGCACCCGAAGCGGACGATGCAGAGTCAGCGCGTGGGAGCGGGTCGATTGCTCGGAGGCCGGGGCCACGATCACCACGTCGCCGAGGTGCTCGACCGCGCGGGCAAGGAGGCGGAGGCCCTCCGCGTGGACGCCGTCGTCGTTGCTGAGCAACAACAGCGGGGGCATCGGGATTACCGTATCAGGTAAGAGGTCCATGCGTCACCGGGGTGGAGCTGGGGAGTGGATTGAACGAAGGCCCGCGGTGATCCCTCTCCCGGACATTCAGGGAGGGGATCCTTCGCGGAGAACCGTGCGTGGAGTGGGCCGACCACCAAAATGGTCGGGGCGACTGGATTCGAACCAGCGACCCCTTGACCCCCAGTCAAGTGCGCTAACCAGGCTGCGCTACGCCCCGAACCACCCACGCACGGCTTCCCGTGAGGGACCGCCCTTCTACACCCACCGCGCAGGGACGCAAGATATTTCTCGAAGGAATCATCCGTGCACGATCTTTCCAAACTCGCGCAGCCATTGATCGTCGGTTGGACTGAGCGGTCCGCGCTCGAGGGCGGCGAAGTTTGCCTCCATTTGCGCGCGGTCGGCGGGGCCGGAGATCACCATGTCGATGTGTGGGCTCGACAGCGCGAAGCGGTAGCAGTCGCCGGCGTCGGGGACCTTTCCCACCCAGCCGGACGGGCGCTTGAGCAACTTGCGCCAGTCGGTCGCGGTGTAGGCCGCCACGTCCGGTCGGCGCACCTCGAAGCGCGGGAAGATGTCCCGCTCGGCGCCGGGGTGCGCGGCGTTGTAGCGGATCATCAGCAGGTCGAGGCGCTCGTCGAGGCTCAGCTCGGCGGCCCGCGGGCGGTCGTGGATGGACACCGCCGCCGCGCGAATCTTTCCCTGCTCCTTGAGCTTCGCGAGAGCGTCTGCGGTGGCGTCGCGCCAAGAGGCGGTCACCCCCACCCAGAACAATTGATACACGTCCAGGTAATCGGTGCGGAGCTTCTTTAGGAGCGACTCGACGCCGCGGGTGACGTTGCCGCCGGTGACGGCGAGCGTCGGGCCGCTGGCCACCACGTAGCGTTCGCGATCTCGCCGCAGCGCCTCGCACAAGACCGGCGTGATCTTTCCGGCGCGCATGGGTGTCCAGAAAAAGTAGTTGGCGCCGCGGTCGAGGGCGGCCGCGAAGCCGTCTGCGTCGAGGCCGTAGTTGCAGGCGATGCCCATCCGGTGCACCCGCTTGCCGACGCGTTGCAGGGTGCGATGGGTGAAGTCATCGGTAACGAGTGCAGCTGCGGTGTTCATCGCTGCGGGGCGTGATGCCACGCTCCGTCGCGCTCTGCCATCACGCCGGAACCTGATACCCTGTCGCCGATGTTGAATAGCCATGACGCGCCGGTGCCGCGCGGCGACGCGGCGGTGCGGCCGGCGCTGGAGTCCGCGCTCCGTTACGCGCGAACCAAGGCCACCTATGCGGACGCCGTGTACGAGCGGGTCTTCAAGTGCGAGGTGCACCAACTGGCGTCCGGGCAGCGGATGGTGAAGCCCGCCTCGGTCAAGAGCGCCGTGCAGATCAGGCTCGTCGGGGAGGGTGGACGCCAGGTCGGCATCAAGGCCGGCGACGCCAACGTCGAGACGCTGCGCACGGCGATCGATCGCGGCGTGGAGGCGCTCGCGGCGGAGCCCGCAGACCCCGGTTTCGGGCTCGCGGCGATTCCAAACCCGACCCGCGAGAGATACGGCATCGCCCCGACGGATGACCCGCGGGACGTCGATCTGACGCCGCGCCTCGAGGCTCTTGCGCGTGCGGTGGATGCGCTCGCAGCGGCGGGCTCGACGTCGGACGTGCGGGTGGTGCCCGAGCTATGGGCCTGGGAGCAGGTCGAGGAGAAGTGGATCGCGGACACCGACGGGGTGTTCAAGACCCAGGTGATGACCATCGGGTTCGTGCAGGTGGTGTTTCGCGCGCTGCGCGGTGAGCAGCAGGCGCGTACGCGGGTGCGCTTCGGAGACGTCGGCGGTCTGGCGCAGTACGTGGACGTCGAGGGGCGGCTCGCGCCTGCCGTGGCCCAGGAGTTGGCCGACGAACGCGACGTCGCGGTGCGCCTTCTCGACGCGCGGCCGATGACCGCCGAGGAGCTCACTGCGGTGACCCACTACGTGCTGCACAAGTCGGCGTTGGTGTTCATCCACGAGGGTCTCGGGCACCCGATCGAGGCCGACATCGTGCGGTCGGGAAACAGCGCCATCGTCTCCCCGGCGGGCGTCGCGCTGGTGTCTCCGCTCGGGTCGGCGGTGGTCCGTATCATCGACAGCGCGGCGCCCGACGGCGACGGAACACCCGTCGCGGACAAGGGCTTCGGCACGGAGTTTATCGACGACGAAGGGGTCGAGGTGAGGGCGGCGGAGCTGGTCTCCGGCGGTCACATCGTCGGGATGATGCACTCCCGAGAAACGGCGCACCGATTCGGGGTGGCGCCGACGGGCAACGGGTTCTCCGAACTGGGCGACCGACGCATCGTGCGGATGCGCAACACGGTGCTCTGCCCCGAGCGCGGCGAGCACTGGGTGGACAGCCTCGAAGAGCTGCTGCGGGGCGTCACGCTTGGGGTCGTGCTCCACGGCTCGCTGGGCGGCGCGGTGTCCAAGGAGGGCATGTCGTCGTCCACCCAGTATGGTTACCTCGTGCGCGACGGGAGCTTGACCGGAGAGATGATTCTTCCTGGGAATTTCACTGCACTTACAGCAGGTTGCCTGAAGACCGTGGAGGGCTATGCAGGTCCGATCGACTGCCACGGCGTGGGCTTCTGCGGCAAGGGAACGCAGTTGCGCCGGGTGACCGAGGGCGGCCCGACCTTCGTGCGCCTGGGCGCTTCCCCATGGGTCAACCTCACCTTTGAGGCCTGAACGATGACCTCGATGAACGTTGCCTTCGCTTCCGTGCGTGCGCTGGCCGAGGCGGTTCGCGCGCGGGTCGCCGCAGTGACCGATGACGTCGAAGTGCGCGTCGAGCGCGCCGATCAGGTGTCGTATGCCATCGAAGGTCGGGCGCTGATCCCGGAGTTGCAGTGCGACACGTGGCGGGTGGCGATGCGGGCCCGCAAGGGCGGTCGGTTGGCCATCGCTGCCACGACGGGATCATCCATCGACGACGCCGCGGGCGCGTTGCTGCGGTCGCTCTCCGCCGCACAGCCCGACGCGCTCGAGGACTTCGCGGTGCTGCACGAGACGCCGCCGGACGGCCGCGGATGGGACGACGCCGTCGCCGCGATGATCGATCGGCCCGCGCAGGTTCGCGCGCTCGCCGTCTGCATGGCCGAGGCCGCCCGCGCCGCCGCGGCGAGCCCGGAGGTCGTCCTTGATGGGGTTCTCAAGGTCGGGCGCACGTGGCGGGCGATGGCGACGGCGCGCGGCGCGACCGTGTTGTCCGCGAGCACCGTGGGCTCGGCGTTCTTGATGGTCGATGGCAACGAGTGGGATTCCCTCTCCGGAACCGCCGCGCCCACGGAGCAGGACGTTCGTTCGCTCGGGCGCGAGCTGATCGTGGGGCTGCCGCCGCGGGAGGTCACCGTCGCCGAGTGGCTGGGCGGTCCGCGCGAGGTCACCGTCATCATCGATCCGCGGCTCCTCGAGTCGCTTCTGCGCTCGCTCTTTCTCGAGCGAGTCGGGCTCGATCGGGTGGTCTCCGGGCTGTCCCGCGCGTCCGTGGGCGACGTGGTCGGCTCGCCGATCTTCAGCCTCTTCGATGACAGCGGCGCGACGGCGTCGCTAGCCGGTGCGGTCATCGATGACGAGGGCGTCATTGGACAGCGCAAGACCGTCGTGGAGCGCGGGGTGCTGCGAACGCTGCTGGCCGACCGCCGCTCGGCGAAGGTGGCCTGGGGCGGCGCCTCGACGGGCAACGGATTCCGGCTGCCCTTGATGGCCGAAGACGCGAGCGAAGCGCCGGTGCGGGTGGGCATGGGACACCTCGACATGCCCGAGGGAAACACGCCGCGAATGAAGCTGGCGCCGGGGCGCACGGTGGTGCTCACCGACCTGCTCGGCATCCACTCGGCAAACAAGGCGACCGGGGCTTTCAACAACCCGGTTCAGGGTGGCGTGGCCGTGGAGGACGGCGTCCCGGTGGCCCGCCTCAAGGCCGGGGCCTGGTCGGCGACGGGCAACTTTCACGCGATCTTGCGTGCCCTGTCGGGCGTCAGCGCCGAACGGATGAACACCGGCACCGCGACCCTCCCCTGGGTTGCCGCGCCGGTACGACTCTCTTGACGACCCCTCGACCGCCGGTGTGCCCTCTCACCATCGTGCGATCTCTCTTCACACTCTTCGTCCTGATGCTCTTCTCGGCCTGCGCGGGTGAGGTGCCCGCGGCGGTGAGCCCGTCCGATGCCGCGGCGCTCGACACGGTGCTCGACGCGGCGGATCAGGGCGCGGACATCCCGACGGACATCGACCCCGCTGTCACCCGCGGAAGCGTCGTGTTTCGCCGCTCGTGCGCCATTTGTCATGGCGCCCGCGGTGCGGGTTCGGGCGACGGGCCCGACCTGCGTCTTGAGGTGCCGGCGAGCACCGACGAGTCGATCCAGCGGATCGTCCGTGATGGCGGTCGCAGGATGCCGATGATCGCTCTCGAAGACGCCCAGCGCGCGGACGTCTTTACCTTCCTCCGCGCCACCTTCGGCCCATACCAAGGACCGTAATCCCCGATGGCTCCGTTGCTCCTTCGCCGACCCTCGCTCCGTCGTCTCGGCCGCGCTCTCGGCGTCGCCGCGGAGGCCGGTGACGTCATCGCCCTCCTCGGCGCCCTGGGCGCGGGAAAGACCCACTTCGCGCAGGCCATCGCACGCGGCGCAGGCGTCCCACCGACGATCCGGGTGACCTCTCCGACGTTCGCGGTCGTGATCGAGCACTCGGGGCGTCTGCCGGTGCACCACGCCGACCTCTACCGTCTGGCCGACGCTGATGAACTCGCGGAGATCGGTCTCGTCGAGCGGGCGGCGGACGGGTTGCTCCTGGTCGAGTGGGCCGACCGGCTCCCGGGGGTTCTGCCGCGTGACGTCCTGTGGGCGACGCTCACGCCCGCGCGGCCCGGTGAGCGGTCGCTCGCGCTCACGGCGACGGGACCCCGTGCGGAGGCGCTTCGGGCGGTTGCGGCGCAGTGGGAGGCCGCGCGGCGGGCGTAACCGCGTGGCTTCCGAGGGTTGCCTCGCGTACCTTTCGAAGGCCATGAAAAACAACCCGGTAGAGGCCGTGCGCGCGGGTCTGGAGCGGGAGCGGGAGCGCTTCTCGGGGGCGCGCCGGGTGATGAGCTTCGACGAGTACCTCGACCTGTATGCGGCGACCCCCCGGCGGTACGGCCGCGACGCCGCGCGGTGGCTGCGCGACCTCTTCGATCACTACGGCACCCACGAGGTCGTGCGCCCGTACGGTCGATTCACCCGATGGAATCTCTTCGACCTGCCCTGGGAGGACGACGTCGGGCAGCGCGATGCGCTCATCGGGCAGGAGACCCAGCAGGCCGAGGTGTACCGGGCGCTGGCGAACTTCGCGCGGCTCGGCGCGGTCAACCGATTGGTGCTTCTTCACGGCCCCAACGGCAGCGCCAAGAGCACCTTCGCGGCGAGCGTCATGCGCGCGATGGAGGCGTACTCGCACTCCGATGACGGCGCGCTCTATCAGTTCAACTGGGTGTTTCCGCGGGGTCGCGGCACCGACAACGCGAAGATCGGCTTCGGGTTCGGCGGCGGCGGCAAGGACGATGGTCCGGCGCCCGGCGAGACGTACGCCCACCTCGACGAACGCGACATTGACGCCAAGGTTCTGTGCGAACTGCGCGACCACCCGCTGTTGCTATTGCCTCGGGAGGTGCGCCAGCAGCTGCTCCAGGACACCTTCGCGGGGGGCGAGCGCGACGGCGAGGGGCCGCCGCAGTTCTTGTGGCGCGGCGGTTTGTCGCACAAGTCGCAGCAGGTCTTCGAGGCGCTCTTCACCGCGTACCGGGGCGATCTCCGGCGGGTGTACGCGCACGTTCAGGTCGAGCGTTGGTACGTGTCGCGGCGGTATCGCTCCGGTGCGGTGACCCTCGGCCCGCAGATGGCTGTTGACGCCAAGGAGCGGCAGGTGACGGCCTCGCGCTCGCTCAGTGCGCTGCCGCCGTCGTTGCAGAACAGCGCGCTCTTCGAGCCCTTCGGCGAGCTCGTCGATGCCGCCGGGGGTCTCCTCGAATACTCCGACCTCCTCAAGCGCCCGCTCGAGGCATGGAAGTACCTGTTGCTGATGATCGAGACCGGCGAGGTCGCGCTCACGACGTCCAACCTTGTGCCCAATCTCGTGATGATCGGGAGCAGCAACGAGGGGCATCTCGAGGCGTTTCGCGAGCACCCGGAGTACGCGTCGTTTCGCGGTCGCCTCGAGCTGGTGCGCGCGCCGTACCTCCTCGACTGGACCCTGGAGAAGGAGATCTACGATCGCCAGGTTGCGCCTGGAGTAGGCCGTCCGGTGGCCCCGCACGCGACGGAGATGGCTGCGCTCTTCGCGGTGCTCTCGCGGCTGCGCAAGCCGACGTTGGCGGATTTCCCGAAGCCGCTGGCGAGCGTCCTGGGGGCGCTCGATCCGATGGAGAAAGCTGACCTGCTGGCGCTCGGGAAGGTTCCGTCGCGCTACGTCGAGGAGCAGGCGCGCGAGCTACGCGCGGGCATCGAGGCGGTGTACCGGGAGACCGAGCGGCAGGCGAACTACGAGGGGCGCAGCGGGGCTTCGCCGAGGGAGATTCGCGGGTTGATTCTCGATGCCGCGCAGGTGCCTGCGTACAAGGTGTTGTCGCCCTTCGCGGTGCTCGACGGTCTAGCGGAGCTCAGCGCTCGCATCGGGGAGTTCGAGTGGCTGCGGCAGGAGACCGCCGCGGGGGGATACCAGGACCCGAAGTGGTTCTTGAAGGCGCTGCGCGGGCGGTTGCTGGACTCGCTGGAGGACGAGTTGCGCAGCGCCACGGGCTTCGCCGACGAGGCCCGCTACGACGATGTCTTCGAGCGCTACGTGCTCCACGTTTCGGCCTGGACCAAGGGCGAGACGATCGAGAACCGTGTCTCGCGCAAGTCCGAGCCTGCGGACGAGACGATGATGCGGGACATCGAGCGCATGCTGGGTTTCGGCGGTTCGCACGAGGAGTTTCGGCGCAACCTCATCTCGCGCGTGGCCGCGTGGGCGATTGACCACCCGGGGCAGATGCTGCCCGGCAAGGGGCTTTTTCCCCAGCACATTGCGAAGCTTCGGGAGGTGTTCTTTGAGGAGCACCGCACGCAGGTGACGGCGGTGGCGCGCGACCTCGAGGTGATTCTCTCGGAGGGTGCGGGCGGGCTCGAACCCGACGCGCTGGCGCGGGCGAATTCTACGTTGGCAGTGCTGAAGGCGCGATTCGGGTACGACGACGACAGCGCGCGCGACGCCGTCGGAGCGCTCTTGAAGGAGCGCTTCGCGACGCCGCGGTAGCGGTTATTTCGTGCCGAAAAGGCGGTCGCCTGCGTCGCCGAGGCCGGGGAGGATGTAGCCGCTCTCGTTGAGGCAACGGTCGATGGAGGCCGTGTAGATCGGCACGTCGGGGTGCTGCGCATGGAAGACCGCGATGCCCTCCGGGGCCGCGAGCAGGCAGACGTACTTGATCGATCGGGGGCCGGTCTTCACGAGCCGGTCGAGAGCGGCGACGGCGCTGTTGCCCGTGGCGAGCATCGGGTCCACCACGATGACGTCACGGTCGGCCATGTCCGACGGAACCTTGAAGAAGTACTCGATGGCCTGAAGGGTCTTGTGGTCGCGGTAGAGGCCGATGTGCCCGACCCGCGCCGACGGCACGATCTTCAGCATCCCATCGAGGATGCCGTTGCCTGCGCGCAGGATGGATACGATCACGACCTTCTTGCCGTCGAGCACGGGTGCATCGACAAACTCGAGCGGGGTCTCGATGCGCTGCTTTGTCAGCGCGAGGTCGCGGGTGGCCTCGTACGCGAGCAGCATCGAGATCTCCTCGAGGAGCGCGCGAAACTCGCTCGTCGGGGTCTCCTTCCTCCGCATGAGGGAGAGCTTGTGCTGCACCAACGGGTGATCGATGACATGAACCTTGGTCGGCATAGGGGCGTGCGATGTCCTTTGCGACGACCTATAGGGTGATCGCGCTGGGGTGGTCGAAAACCTGGCAAAGCGCGCTCGCTCGGCTGGCGTGGGGGTCGACAGCGCGCCCTCGGGTGTGTTCGAAGGATGTCCCCGGCGATGCGCGAAATTACCAGCAGAATCAAGGTCGCGTCGGGGTTGCTGCTCCTCACCATCATCAGCGGCACGATGGTGATTCACCATCTGGGTGGCGGGCGGTGGACGTGGTTTCAGGCTTTGTTTCACGTGGTGATCACGTTGAGCACGGTCGGTTTCGGCGAGCTTCCGGGCATGGAGACGGTCACCTGGGCTCGAGCCTTTACGATGTTGCTCATCGTCACCGGCACCGGCACCGTCGTGTATTTCGCGTCGGTGGTGACTGCCCTCGTGGTCGAGGGTGAGCTGCGTGATCTCTTCAAGAGCAATCGAATGCAAAAAACCATTGATCGAATGAGCGGGCACGTCATCGTGTGTGGCGTCGGTCGCACGGGCTCTCAGGTCATCAACGAGCTTCGTCTTACGCAGACGCCGTTCGTGGTCATCGACGCCGACGAAGTCGCGCTCAAGGCACTGTACAAAGAGCAGGGCGATTTGCTGTATCTGGTCGGCGATGCGTCGGAAGACGCGACGCTCAAGGCGGCCGGTATCGACCGCGCCTTCGGACTCGTCGCGGCGGTCACCGGCGACCCGGAGAATCTCTACATCACGCTGAGCGCCCGCGGGCTCAATCCGGGGCTGCGAATCGTCGCCAAGGCGGTCGAAACGAGCGCCGAACCAAAGCTCCGGAAGGCCGGCGCGGACAAGGTGGTCTCGACCCATCGCATCGGTGGAATGCGCCTCGCGAGCGAGATGATTCGGCCGAACGTGACGGAGTTTCTGGACAACATGTTGCGCGATCCGAAGCACGTATTGCGCATCGAGGAGGCGACGGTGACGAGCGGGTGCTCCGTGGCCAACCACTCACTGGGCAAGGCGTCGCTGAGAAAGATCTGTGACGTGTTGGTGGTCGCGGTGCGCGCGGAAGACGGGACGTATCGTTTCAATCCGGGCGCCGAGGAGATGCTCACGCCGGGGAGCACGTTGATCGTGCTGGGCGAGCGGGGTGAGGTGGCGAAGCTCCGGGCGGCGGTGCGCCCGGTCGATTGAGTCAGCGAATCGCGACAGGCGTGCAGGTCGGCGCGCCTTCATAGGTGCCGTCGGAGCAGACGAGCAGCGAGCGGGGGGAAACCGGAGCCGTGGTGCGACCGACCGCGACTAAAGTGGCGACGGACTGGTCGGCTCGAGGGACGACGACGGTTCCGCGGAGGGCGCCGGCGCAGGCGCGCGGGGCATGGGCGCGAATCTGGAGGGTGATCGGTGTGCCCGCGGGGACCGGGACGTAATGGCTGGCCTGACCGTCGTGATCGACGCTCGCGAAGGCGCCGTAGGCGACGTTTTCGACGATGGCGGCGGCGGGGACGGCCGGGTGCGCGGCCTGTGCGGCGACGGCGGGCCGTGCGCCGACGGCGGGCAGTGCGGCGATGGCCGGGCGTGCCGGGGAGCCTGGGATGCAGAGGTCGATCGCGCCGAGGCCGACGACGGCGTGGAAGAAGCGAACGTGGGCGGTGCCAGAAGCAGGGACCGCGGTGGCGTCGGCGTCGGCCGTGAGGGCGAGGGCGTGCGGGGCAGCGCCGCCGACGAGGCCGTGCGCGAGGACGGTGTATCGATGGGCAGCTTCGAGCGCCGGGGTGTGGCCAGTGAAGGCCGGGGGCACGGTGACCGCCGCGCCTGCGGGGCGAACATGAATGGCGTGCTCACCGGCGGGTACCTCGACGGCACCCACGATGGAGCGGTACGCGACGGCGGTGGCGATCGGCGTGGGAAGATCGTCGAAGTACAGGTCAACGGCAGCGGCGGCGCGATCGGGCGATGCGTGAATCACACGGATTGCAGCTGGGCGAGGCGCCGCGACTGCCTCGCCGGGCGTTGGATACGTGGGGCGAGCGACTGCGGCAGGGGAGGAAGCGTCTTCTTCGGGGAGGCCAGGCCGAGCGGCGCTGTTGAGTTGTGCCGAGGTGTAGGCGACCGGTGGGTTGAAGCCAGCGGATCCGCCGCACGCGCCCAGGACGAGCGAGAGGGCGAGGAGGCGGCGGCAATCGAAGTGGCGTGAACGCGTCATGATCGGCGCACCATACACCAGAGCGAATGCAGGGTGGCGGTTGTCCCCGGACGCAGGGAGCGCGTAGAGAGCGGCACGGAGATGCTGACGATATGGAGCGCGGGCCGATGGATCCTGGCGGCCCTCGCGGTGCTCTGTGGCTGTGCGGAGGGGCGCGTCGCTCGGGGCGATCCTGGGGTGCTGGACGCGGGTGGCTTCGACCGCGGGTCGTCGCTCTGCGGCGTGGTCGGTCAGCTCTGTTGTACCGGCGAGGCGTGCGAGAAGGGCTCGGCGTGCAGTCGCGAGATTTGTGTGAGCGCCCCGAGCTGCGGCAGCGTCCGGCAGCCGTGTTGTGACGGTGTGCGCTGCGCCCAGGGCCTCGTCTGCTTGAGCGGCGGCTGCGCAACCCCGGTGACCTGCGGCGGCGCCGGGCAGCCGTGCTGCGCCAGTGATCTTTGCGCTGCGGGTTTTCGGTGCGTGGCGCTCGCGTGCGCGCCGATTCCGCCTTGCGGTGCGAGCGGTCAGGACTGTTGTGAGGGCAGCCGTTGCAACGGTGGTTTCGACTGTCTCGTGGGCGTCTGTCGTCCGCGGGTGGCGTGCGGCGCAGAGGCTCAGGCGTGCTGCGCCCGAGGATCGCCCTGCGCCGCGGGCCTGGCCTGCGAGAGTGGAGTGTGCGCGCGGCCGGCTGTCACCTGCGGTGGCAGCGGGCAGGCGTGCTGCGCCGGGGCAACCGCCTGCGGCACCGGACTGACCTGTTGCGGCGGCGGGTGCGTCGATGTGCGTAGAGACGCCAGACATTGTGGCCTCTGCGGCGCGGCCTGCGCAGCGGGAAATCTTTGCGACGTGGGTGCGTGCGCGGCGACGACGTGCGGCGCCGAGGGGCAGGCGTGCTGCGTCCGGGGCGGCGCATGCGTCGCGGGGCTTGGGTGCGTGGGCGGTCGCTGCGCCCGGGTGGTCGCTGCGTGTGGTGCCGTCGCAAGCCCATGTATGGCCGCGTCGGCGTGCTGCGCTGGGCTTGTTTGCGGCGGCGCGGTGGGTTCCGGCGTCTGCTGTCGCGCGGCCGAGGGAGGCTGCGCGAGCGCTGCGGAGTGTTGTGGTCAGCTGAGTTGTGTGGGCGGTCGGTGCGTCTGCCGCTCGTCCGCCGAGACCTGCGCGAGCGCCGCAGACTGCTGCGCCGGACTCACCTGCACGGCCGGCGTGTGTCGCCCGCCCGCATGCGCGATCGGCGCAGGGGAGGTCTGCACGCCGGGCGCGGTGGCGTGCTGCAACGGGGGGCGCATTTGTGCGGCGCGCGGGGGGGCGATTCGCTGTTGCGGGCTGACCGCCGCGCAGTGCACCGTCGATGACGGCTGCTGTGGGGCGCTTCGTTGTGAGGCGGGTCGGTGTTGCAACGTCGAGGGCGAGCCGTGTGCGTCTGCGGGCGACTGCTGCGGTGCGTTGGATTGTCGGGGTGGCGCGTGCCAGGTGGCGCCGTGCACGCTGGGCGAGGCGGTTGTCTGTACGCCCGGGGCGGCGGCGCCGGAGTGCTGTGCGGGCGCGCGGGAGTGCACCGATGTCGTGGGTACGCTCCGCTGCTGCGCGGCCGCCGGGGGGCCATGCACCGGTAGCCTGGGGTGCTGTGGGGTGCTCGTGTGTCGGGCGGGTGTGTGCGTGTGAGTGGCGCGCGCCCTGCCATCCGCGGGCGCACGCTACTGCTCGGCGGACTGTTGTCGTCGGTGATCGGATTCTGCGCGGTGGTGCTGTGCGGGGCCTCCACGGTGACCCGCGCGGAGTTTCCCCTCGACGACGCCTGGATCCATCTCGACTACGCGCGGGGACTGCTTCGGGATGGTCTGCCGACCTACAATCCCGCGGATCCGGAGGCCGGGTTCAGTAGCCCTCTCTGGATGCTCTGCGCCGCTGGGGTGCTGCTCATCGCGCAGGTCACCGGCCTCTCTGTCGTGCTCCTTCTCAAGGGTGCGGCGTCAGTGATCGGCGGCGTGACGGCGGGCGTCCTGGCGCGGAGCGTTGTGGGTCACGGTGCCTCTGCCCGCGTCGCGTTGCTCATGGCGATCATCGCCCCGCTCGGACCCTGGTGGGCGACCAGCGCCGCGAGCGGAATGGAGGTCACCCTCACGGCGCTGCTTCTTTCCATGACGTTCACGGCGCTGCTGACGGGCCGTCCCCTCCGCGCTGGCGTCATGCTCGCTCTTGCCACGCTCGCGCGACCGGAGTGCGCGGCGTGTGCCCCTGCACTGCTGGTCCTGGGCTGGGCTACGGGGCGGCGCGCGATGGTCCCGCAGACATGTGCGCTCGCGACGCCGACGGCGGCCGCGGCGATGGTATGGATGACATACGATCTCGTCGTGACCGGGCACCCGCTGCCCAACACCTTCTACGCGAAGGCCCACCACGTCGATCTGCCCCGTTCCGTCGCGTTCGTGTGGGCCACGCTGACGGAGGACGGCGTGCTTGTCGCGGTGTTGATGCTCGGTCTCGTGGTTGCGGGATTCGTCCGAGCGCGCACCCGTGCACCGCGGGCCGGATGGGCCTTGGCGGCGCTCATCATCGCACCCTCATTGGGCGTGCTCGCGAGTCGCGCGCTCAACCCCGCGGTGCTGCTCTATCTCCGGCGTTACCTCTACCCCTTCTTGTTGCTGCTCTGGTGGCCCGCGGCGCTCGGTATGCAGTCCATCGTAGATGCCGTCGCCGCCCAAAAACTCCCTCGTCCGCGGCTCGCCGCCGGGTTTGCTGCCGCGTCCGCGGTGTTCGCGGTGCTGCCTTCGTTGTTCGCTGCGCGGGCCCTGCACGCAGCGCAGTGCCGAGACATCGCGACCTTCCACACCGCGCCCGCGCTGATCATCGCGGCGCACACTGCGCCCAACGCGGTGGTCGCCGTCGAGGGGGCCGGCGCATCCCGCTACTTCGGCGATCGGGTCACCGTCGATCTCGTCGGTCTCAACGACCACACGCTCGTCCATCTACCGATCGCGGGCGAGGCGCGCCTCTGCCACCTCCTGCTCGCGCGGCACCCGACGTGGTTCGTCGTGCCGTCGTCCTCGATGGGCCGCTTCTCCTCCGGGTGGCGCTTCGTCGTTCACGGCGCCTTCCAGAGCGACCACTACGCCCAGGTTGATCCACCGGGGCGTCACGAGGTCTTGATTCTTCGTGCCGAGGCGCGGCCCGAAGCAGTTGCGCGTTGCGCTGCGGTCAGCGCGGAGCGCGGCGGAGTTCGAGCACTTCCCAGCGGGCCATGAGCGTCTCGACTTGCTGACGCGCAGTGTCCGCGGCGGCCAACGTGACGGTCACCGCGTCGCCGCTACTGGCCGAGTAGAAATCCGCGCTGGCGAGCAGCGCCTCCAGGCGCGACACCTCGGCTTCGGCAGCGTCAATTTTCGTCGGGAGGGATTCCAACTCTTTCACCTCCGGGGGCGTCAGGGCCTTCGCAGCCTTTAGCTCCGACGACGCAGAGCGTCGCGCATCGGCGGTGCGCGCCGGGCCTCGCGCGGCTGCCTTGCGGGCCTCGCGGCGCTGGTCGCGGGCCTCGCGGTGGGCGTCCCAATCGCCGTGGTCGTGCACCACATCGCCTTCGCCCTCGAAAGAGAGAATCGACGTCGCGACCTGATCGAGGAAGTACCGATCGTGGCTCACCACGAGCGCCGTGCCTGGCCAGTCGAGTAGAAAATCTTCCAGCACCGCGAGCGTCGCCAGATCGAGGTCGTTGGTGGGCTCGTCCATCAGGATCAGGTTGGCCTCGCCTCGCAGCAGCAGCGCCAGGGCCAGTCGAGCGCGCTCGCCGCCGGACAACATCGCGGCCTTCTGTCGTTGCCGCGCCCCGTCGAAGCCGAAGCGGTCGAGCCATGCGTGCGGCTCGATCCAGCGGTCGCCCACGCGCACCCGGTCGCTGTCGGCGGTGAAGTGGTCGAGTACCGTTTTCTCCAGATCTACCGATCCGCGGGTCTGGTCGAAGTAAGCGACCTTCGTGTTGAGGCCCACCACGACCTCGCCCGTCGTCGGTGCGAGCTCGCCCAGGATGAGCTTCAACAGCGAGGTCTTGCCCGCCCCGTTGGGCCCGACAATTCCAATGCGCTCGCCCGGCGTGAGTATCAGGTCGAGGTCGTGAAACATCGTTCGCCCGCCGAGGGTCAGGCCCGCTCCGCGAAACTCCAGGATGCGCTTGCCGCCCCTGGCGAGTGCGCCCTCGAGGTTGATCTTCACCACATCGCGCTTCGCGCCGGCGATCACGTCCGAGAGTTCGTGCGCCCGCTGGATGCGGGCTTGCTGCTTGGTGGTACGCGCCGCAGGGCCACGCGCGAGCCACTCTTGCTCCCGTCGCAGGGTGTTGACCCGGCGCGCCTCGATTCGTGACTCCAGAGCGAGGCGCTCGGCGCGCAGCGCGAGGTAGTCGCGGTACCGGCCGGGGTACGAGGTCACCGCACCGAGGTCGAGTTCGACGATGCGGGTGACCGCCCGGTCGAGGAGGTATCGGTCGTGCGTGATGATCATCATCGCGCCGCGGAATTCCCGCATGATCCACTCTTCGAGCCAGGCCACGGAGTCGGCGTCGAGATGGTTGGTGGGCTCGTCGAGAATGGCGATGTCCGGGGCCGCGACGAGCAGCCGGGCGAGGGCGACGCGCCGACGCTCGCCGCCGGAGAGGTTTCCCACGACGTCGTTGGGTCGCGTGAGCCCGAGGCGATCGAGGAAGGACTGAATTCGGTGCCGCGGGTCCCACCCGCCGAGGGTCTCGATGAGCGTGGCCAGCTCGGACTGCTCGTGGAGGAGCGCATCCCGATCGGGCGTCGCTTGCTCGATGAGGTGCGCGATGGCCTCGAAGCGGAGCGTCGCGTCGCGCCAGTGTGTCAGGCCCGACTCGGCGGCCTCGAAGACCGTCATGGTTTCGTCGAGTTCGGGCTCTTGCGAGAGAATCATCGTGCGCAGCCCGCGACGGCGCGCGACGGTGCCCCCGTCTGGCGGTTCGACGCCCGCGAGGATGCGCGCGAGCGTGCTCTTGCCCGAGCCATTGGCGCCAATGAGCCCGACGCGTTCGCCGAGGTCGATGGTCAGGGAAACGTCCTTGAGGATCTGCGAAGAGCCCAGGTGTCGGGCGACATGGTCAACGGTCAGTGCAGTCACGGAATCAGTGTAGACCGTCCGGCAATGCCTCCGGCGTCCGAACGTCACCGCTGGATAGTTGCCAGAGCATCTCGCACGGTGCCCAATGGCTCAGCTCAGATGCGTCGGATCGCGCTCGCCACTGCGACTACGGCGCTGGCTGCGTCGATCGTATCGGCGCAGCCGGCCACGCGCCCGCACGCCCCGAGGGAGCCCTCGCCGCTGGTGGAGTCCATGGCTCTCGGGGTGACCGACATGGTCGGTGCGCGGCTCACCCGATTTGGCGACATGACCACCGAGGACTTCCTTCTCGAGCGCACCGCTCTCGCCGTGGCCGACGGCAGCGCGTCGCTCCCAGTCGCCCCGGACGCGCTCCCGGCGCCCTGGACCTCCTGCTCCATGGACGGACCGGTCCGTCTCGTTGATCTCAACACTGGCTCGATGATTCCGTTGCAGGTGGCGCTGGCGAGCCGTGGGGAGCGCTCCGTGGCGCTGGTCACGCTCGGCCGTCCGCTGCGGGGCCGACAGGGCTTCTCCTTCCCGGCATCACGGTGGGTCGAGTGGGAGGGCGAGGTTCCGACCGTGTCGGACGGACCAGGCTTCGCGCCGGACGCATCGCTGGTGCTCCGCGAAAACGACGCCGCGGTGCTCTCGTACGAGCGAGATGCCCATGACGCGAGCGGTCCCGCGGGCCGCGGGATTGTACTGACCCGCTTCGGCGTCAACGGTCGGCTGCTCTTCCCTCCCCGCGCCATCGAAGGGACGGGTGCGATGGACATCGATGCTGCCCCGGTGACCTGGCCCGGGGGCACTGCGGTGGTGTTCGGTGAGTCCATGGTGACGGGGCCCGGGATCGCCCCTGCGCGTCGCGAAAGCCTTTGGTTTCTCGACGGTAATGGTCGGTCCGTGCGCGCCCCTCTGGAGTTAACCCACGAGGCGCGCGACGACGGCCGCGGCGAGCCCAGCGCGAGCCTCGCCGTCACGAGCGATGGCCTGATCGCAGCATGGACGGTCGCCGACGGCGCCGCTGCGGGAGTGTGGACACAAGCGGGAATCACCCTCAGTACTTCAAGGAATACCTTGCCAGGTATGATGCGATCGCCCGCGCTAGATCTGTCTCGCGGCACGCGGGTTCTGGCGGGTCCTGGCTACTGGGGTCCGGCGGTCTCGCCCTGGGGATTGACCGCTCGTCGGTCGGCCCCGGCGCTGGGTGCTGAAGGTGGCCTTGTCGAGGTGCTTGTGCTTCCCGCGGCGGGCCCGAACGCGAGTCGGAGCGCTGGCTCGATGTGGGATCCGCTGATCGCCTGGAGCCCCAACGGCGCGCTGGTGCTCGGCGAGCGGGCCTCGCCCTCGGACGATCCGCGCGGCCTGGTGTCGATCGGGAGTGCTTCGCCCCGCGCTCCGATGCGCTGGTTTGCGGACCTCGGGGTCGCCCCCGTGGACCCGGAGGGCATCGTAGACCTTGCGATCAGCGCGACCCCGCGCGGCGCGGTCGTGGCGTGGATCGCGTCGGACTCAGGCTCCGATGCTGTTCGCCGCCGCCTTGCGCTGGCGCGCATCGGGTGTCGGCTCGACTCTGGCGCGGCGTCTACGGAACCGCCGCGCGCTTCTGCTCAGGGCGTTGGAGCGCAGGCGCCGTAGGTCTCCGGCGTGTCGTTGAAGCGCAGGGAGCAGGCCTGACCATCGGGACACACGGCGCCCGCATCGGCGCCGGTGAGGGTGGGATTGCACGCCCGTCGGCAGACCCGGTTGGGCATCGCTGCCACGCACGCGACGCCGCCCATCGTCGTGTCGCGCGGGACGCAAACCAGCCCTGGCTGACAGCGGTTGTTGGTGCAACACACGGTGCCCTCGGCGCCCGGCGCGGCGCCGGCTTCCTGCGGAAAGCAGTTGGTCGTCCCATCGCTGGCGATGATGTCGCAGCGCGGCCGATCGACCGGGCAGCGGTTGCCGCTCGCGGCGTACACATCGCAGCTGGAAATCTCCATGCATGTGCGGATATCGCTGCCGGTTACCGTGCCTGCGCAGACCGCGCCGGGCCGTCCGCCGCGCGTCGAGTCACGGCAGGATGCGTTGTCGTTTTGACAGCAGAGCTTCACGCAGGATCCTGGTGTCCCGAGGCACGCGAACCCCTCTCGGCAACCGTTGGAGGAGGAGCACGCCTCGCCCCACCCGCGGCTGCCTGCAGACGCGCAACTCGCGCCGACACCACCGTCGGCGTTGCGGCCCGCGTAGCAGCCTTCCCCGGCGGCGCAGTTCGCATTGGTGACCACGTTGCACGCGCCGAGGGTGCCGCCGCAGTTCGCTGCGCTGCTGGTATCCGGGGAGCCTTGATCGGTGACGGTTCCGCGATCGGTCACGGTGCCGGTGTCTGTTGAGCCGAGGTCTGTAGACCCTGCGTCCACCATCGGTTCGGGTGAACTCGACGAGCAGCCGAGTGACAGGGCGCCCGCCACCACGAAGAACCGGACCGATCGATACATACGCATGGACTCATCGTAGCCCCGGCGGGCTCCGCCTGCGAAGCACCAAGACGTCAGTGTGCACCCTGGAGTTGATCGAGCCTCGCTCGGGCCGCGGGCTCCGCGGGGTTGATCCGGAGGATCTGCTGGAGCGTCGCGATGGCACCCGCCCGATCGCCGGTGGCGACCTGGAGGTCCGCGAGGCGATGGAAGTAGCGGGTATTGCGTCGATCGAGCCGGGTGGCCGAGCGATACTCCGCGAGCGCCCCGGAGGAGTCCCCCAGTCGATCGAGGACGTACCCGAGTTGAGCGTGCGCCGCGGCGTCGTTTGGGTGCGCGCGGAGCTGATCGGCGAGGAGTCGCCGGGCCGCGGTCCAGTCCTGCCGACGAATCGCGTCGGTGAGCGGGGTAACGGCCACCCCAGCATCTCCGGTCGCTGTCGGCCGCGCGGCTGCGACGGGCCGCGGGGGAGTGACGTGCGCCACCGAGTTGCCGCGCGCGACGGGCGCGGGCCGCGGGGATGACACGACGGGCCGCGGGGATGACACGACGGGCCGCGGGGGAGTGACGTGCGCCACAGGGTGGACGCGCGCGACGGGTGCGGGCCGCGGAGATGGTGCGACGGTTCCTGCATCGGCACGCACAGGAACCGGGATAGGCAGGGGGATCGCGGGCACCACCTCTGGGGAGGCGACGACCACAGGGGGCAGGTCGGGTTGGGCCGACGAGGGGACATCCGTCGCGACGAGCAACGTTTCGGCATCGGAGGACGCTGACGGCTCCACGGGCATGGGCAGCTGTACGAGCGGGCTCTCTGGCGTAACCGAGAGTGCCGGGGTCGTGGGGTTGTGCGCACGTCGGGCGCGCGCAGCGAGGTAGCCACCACCGCCCGCGACGGCCACAAGTCCAATGAGCCCCACGAGCAGTCCGAGCGCACTTGATTTCGGCGGCGCGGCGATCGGGGCCGACATCGGGCTGAGTCCCGGTCCGCCCGGGCCCGGGCCATACGGCGACCAGTGTGGTTGCCCCTGCATGGGTTGTCCCTGCATGGGTTGCCCTGGCTGCCCGTAGTTCAGGAACGCCGCAGGGCGCGCGTCCATCGCAACGGTGTGGCTTGCGGGAGACTCAAACTGCGGACTCGGAGGAGAATGTTGTCCCTGCTGAGGAAACCCTCCCGAGGCCATCGGTGCTGCCCCCACCGGTGTCTGCTGATACGTCGGCGGAGCCATGTGAGGAGCGCTCTCAGGATCCGTCTCAGGCGCTAGCGGGATAATCGCGCTGCCGCCCGCTACCCGTGCGTTCGATGGAATTCCGAACACCCGCGAAACTTCGTTCAGGTGGGTGTCAACGACATCCTCGAAGTCGAGCGCTTCTCGGGGGAGTGCGTCGGGCGTCGAGCGATGCGATTCGCGGGCGCTCTGCCCAGGTCTCCCTGCTGGAAGGTTCGGCGACGTGCCCATCATCGTTTGCTTGAAGACCGGAGCCGGAGCGCTGACTGGCCCCCGGATCAACGCCGCCGGTGCAGGAGTTGGAACCCGAAATACGGGTGGAGCCGCGGTGATCTGCGGTGCCGGTGCTTCGTAAACGAGCCCTGCGGGGCTGACAAACCCTTCGGCCGAGTCGGTCATCAGGGTTCGTTCGCCTGGTTCGTTTTCTTCCTCCGGCCCGGCCGGAGAGATCGAGAACACCATTGGCTCAAGCTGCCGCTCGACGATCTGGGCGCTCATCGGACGCTCGCGTGGATCGCGGGCCAGCAACGTCGAGACCAGCCGAGTGAGCTCCGGCGGCAACGACGCGTCGAGCGGTTCGGGGTCGGCTTCGCACTGAAGCTGCATCATGCGTTGCGGGTCGAGCGCCATGTACGGCGGCATGCCGGAGAGTCCCTCGTACAGCACGGCTCCGAGGCCGTAGAGGTCGGAACGGAAGCTCATGAGCCGACCGAGAATCGCCTCCGGTGCGGCGTAGCCCGGGCAGCCGACGAGCGCGCGGCCATTGGGGGAGACCAGCGTGCGGCCAAGCCCGGCGTCGATCAGATACACGCCGCCGTCTTGTCCAAGCAGAACGTGTCCAGGGCGGAGGTCGCGGTGAAGCAAACCATGGCGGTGCAGCTCTCCGAGGCCCGCGGCGAGGTGCAAACCAAGGGTGGCGGCCTCGACCGGCGAGAGCCGACCGCGCGACGCGATGCGCTCCGAGAGAGTTTCGCCAACGACGAAGGGGCGAATGATCCAGTGGAGGCCGTCTTCTTCGCCGAGATCGAGGATGGGGACGAGGGCAGGGTGGCGCAGTTGAACGAGCTTCTGGAGTTCGCGCCGCACGCGCTGCCGGTCGGCCGGCGAGGCGGTCGGATCAGGGCGCATCACCTTCACGAGAACGGTGCTTCCGTGCTCCGGGTCAACACCCTCGAAGAGCGCCGCGGTCGGGCTCTGGAAGCGAATGAAGCTCACCCGGTATTGCGTGCGCAAAGCCTCAGGGATCGGGATTTCCGCTGGGTCGCCGATCATGGTCGCCGGACCTTATCCCGGTTCACGATGGGGAGCGAACGATCCGTGGCAGGCGCGGCTTGCGACGCGCGACCGACGGCGACTAGGGTTCCGCCGCGATGAGCGAACCCAATTTTCCGCTGGTGATCGTTGAGACCGAACCCTCCGAGTCCGACGCCCTGGTCGGCCTTTTGAGCATGGCTGGCGCCGAGTGCATCGAGGAGCGCGATGGGACGACGCTGCAGAAGGGCGGCGCCCGCGGGGTCACCCTGGTGGCGAGCTTCAGCGACGAGTCCTTGGCGCGCGAGGCGCTGGCCAGCCTCGGTCCGTCGGTCGAGGCGCGGCTTGAGTTCGTCATCGGTGACGCCTGGCGCGACGGCTGGAAGGAACACTGGAAACCGACCCGAATCACTTCGCGGGTGGTGGTCGTGCCCTCCTGGACCGAATACGAGCCGCTGCCCGGTGACCTCTTGATGCGCTTCGATCCAGGGCGCGCCTTCGGCACCGGGCAGCACCCATCGACCACCCTGGCGGCGCAGGGAGTCGAGCGCGAGACGCTCGCCGGTCGTCATCACCTCCTGCTCGATCTGGGCTGCGGCTCTGGCATCCTCGCCTTCGTCGCGGTGCTTCATGGGTTACCCCGCGCGATCGCGTGCGACATCGATCGCGAGTCCGTGGAGAGTGCCGTCGAGAACGCCACCATGCTCGGGTTCGCTGAGCGCATCGACTTGCGAGTGGGCGGCTTCGACGTGGTCCCGGAGACATCGACGCTGGTCGTCGCAAACATCGAGGCCAGCGTTCTCGTCCCCTATGCCGCGGCCGTCGTCGAGAGGGTCGCTCCGACGGGCGTGCTCATCCTCTCCGGCATCCTCGCCACGCAGCGTGCGCTGCTCACCGAGGCGTACCTCGCGCAAGGCATGGCGCTCGCCGAAGTGACCGGCGAGGGCGACTGGATCGCGATGGAATTCCATCGGCCGTGAGCGAGCGCGTGTGGGTCGATCCGGCCGCACTGGCTGCGACGGCGCTCGTGGTTGACGGCGATCGCGGGCACCATCTTGTGCGCGTGACGCGGGTGAGGGTCGGCGATCGCGTGACGGCCTTCGACGGGATCGGGCGCGAGCGCCCGGCGGAGGTCTTACGCCTCGGCCGGGGCGATGTGCTCCTCGGATGGACGGGTCCGGCGGTCGTGGGAGTGGGCGCCGACCGGGCGCGGGTACGATGGATCCAAGGGGTGCCGAAGGGCGACAAGATGGACCTCATCGTGCGGCAGGCGACGGAGTTGGGCGTCGCGGTGATCGTTCCGATGTTTACGTCGAGGTCGATTCCGCGAGAGCAGCCCGAGCGGTGGGCGTCGCGGCGGTTGCGCTGGGAGCGCATCGCCGAAGAGGCCAGCCGGCAGTGCGGTCGCGCCGACGTGCCAGTCATCGAGGCGCCGCAGACGCTGGTGGCCCTGTGTGCAGTCGCGGGGGGGCTCGCGATCGGGTCGCCCGTGCGGCTGACCGCCTGGGAAGGCGCGACGGCATCGCTGCGCGCGGCGGTCGAGGGCACCGCCGAGGGGCGGCCCTTCGAGGTCCTGGCGGGGCCCGAAGGAGGGTTCGAGTCCGCGGAAGTCGAGGCGGCGCTGGCGGCGGGGTTCGCGCCGGTGACGCTGGGGCCGAGAATCCTGCGGGCAGAAACCACCGCAGCGGCGTTTCTCACCGCGCTCTCGGTGCTTCGGGGTGATCTCGACGGGCCAACGCGATGATGCGTTGACAGAGCTCTAGCGCATACGCGATCGTTGAAAAACCCCGCGTCGCTGACGGGCGAACGCGAGCCGCTGACGATGTCCCTACTCTCCGCGCTTCTCACCCACGATCAGGTCGTTTCGCCGAGAAAAATCGACGCAGCGATCCAGCGTCAGGTCATCTCCGGGGGCGACTTCGAGACGAACCTCCTTGAGGTCGATGCCCTCGGCGAGGACACCCTGTCCGGCTACTGCGCTGCGCTGCTGGGGCTACCGCCAGCCGCACGGGACGAGGTGCTCGCGGCCGATGTCACGGCGGTGACTCGTCTCCCACGCGAACTTGCGGCGCGGTATCAAGTCGTCCCGCTCGCGGTGTTGGGAGGAAAGCTCGTCGTGGTCGCGGCAGAGAACCTCGACGCCAGCGCCCGCCGGGCGCTCGAGAGTTCCGCGGGGCTACCGGTGGAGGTGCGCGCGGTGACGTCGTTTCGCCTCGCGTGGGCACTCTGGCGGTATTACCAGCAGCCATTGTCGCCGCGGTTCCTGCGTCTAGCCGAGCGGCTCAACAGCCTCGCAGCGGGTCCGTCCCCGACGATTACCCTCCCGAGCCCACGGCCCTCCGTCCCGTCCGCGCCCCCATCCGTCGCACCCCCGTCGAAGGCCGCCAATTCCGCGTTTGCTGCACTCGCCGCGATGCTCGATGACGATGATGATGACGACGAAGAGCATCCCGTCGGCGCGCAGACCACCCCGGCAGATCCGTCGCCTCACGTTACAAAAACGCTCGCCGCGATGGAGCCGCCAGCCGTTGAGGTGACGCCGGTATCGGTTTGGACAGACCCCTATAGTCAAAAGCCGCCGGGCACCCGGCCGTCGATTCCTCCGCCCAGGTTCGTCGAGGATCCTCACCAGCGCACAACAGTCCCCGGGACGATGCCGCGTTCTTCGCCGCCGCCGGCGACGCGTCCGCTGCCGGAAGCGCCCATCGGGGACGCTGTGCGTCGGATGGGCGCTGCGCTGCCGCCGCTCGATCACCTCACCGAGGCGCAGCGTCGGCTCGTCGCCGCGAAGGATCGCGAGGAGGTCATCGACGCGTTGCTCTCGCACGTCCTTGAAAACTGGAAGTACGCCGCGCTCTGTGTCGTCCACGGCGACGCGCTGGAGGGGCTCGCGGCTCGCGGCGAGGGAGTCGAGGGCGCAGCGCTCCGCGCAACGACGCTGTCGATGCAATCGCTGCCCGCGGTCGCGGCCGTGAAGAACACCCGTGAGCCGGCCATCGTGAAGTTGCTGGGCACGCCGGAGGGCGAGTTTGCCGTGCGCCTCGGACGGCCGATGGTGCCCGAGGCCGCGGTGGTTCCGTTGACGTTACGCGGGCGGGTGACGCTCCTGCTCTGGGCCGACCTCGGAGCCGATGCCATCACGCCGCTTGATCTGCGAGCCCTCGGGCTGTTCGCCGAGGATTGCGCCTCGGCGTTTGCGCGGCTGATCGTCGAGCGCAAGCGGTCGAGCGCCCCGGTGCCCAATGTGGTTCCGCGTGAGCCGACGCTCCCGCCGATGCCTCGGCCTTCGCGGATGGTCGGACCCGACCGCGAAGCTCGCGCAGCGGCCCTTCGCTCGGCGGTGTTCGCAGGGGTCGCGAGCCGCAATCTGTCGGTCGCAGCGGCAACCCCGGCACAGCCCAGAGTGAAGCCCCGGCCCACCGATCGTGGCGACGCCGAGGCTGACCGTCTCGTGGAAGAAGTCGCCCGGAGCGGGACGCTCCCCGAGCGCACCGCCGCGACGCTGCTCGGCATGGGTGATCGCGCCCTCGCAGCGGTTTTTCGCTTCTTTCCCGGGCCGCATACGCTCACCCGTACAGCGCCGTTTACGAAGATGCCTCCGATGCAGGACAGCGGACCGCTGTTGCGGTTGGCGCTGCTGTTTGGTCCGTCGGCGGTGCCGGCGCTGCTTGGGGCTCTCGCCAGCGACGACGCAGACCGACGCTTCTGCGCGCTGCTATGTCTCCACAAGGTCGCGCACCCCTCAGCGCTGCCTGCGCTGACCGCCATGGTGCTTGGGGACGACGAGACGCTCCTTCCCGCGGTGTTGGAGGTGCTGCGGGCACACCGTCGCTTCCCTGAATTCGTCGCGGTCGGGGCCACGCTTCGCACGGCGCTGCGCGAGCCACGAGACTCGGCCCTCATCCGGCGGCGAGCGGCGCTGGCGCTGGGCGAACTGCGCGACGCCGATGCAGTACCGGTGCTCATGGCGGCCCTGTCCGACCGCGATGGGCCATTGGCGCTCGCGGCGCAGCGGGCGCTCGTTCTGATCGCCCGGCAGGATTTCGGAACGACGGCGCAACACTGGACCGACTGGTGGGGCGAGGCGTCGAAGCACCACCGCGTGGAATGGCTGATCGACTCGTTGCTGCACGTCGATGGAGCGCTCCGTCACGAGGCCAGCGAGGAGCTGAAGAAGCTTACAGGGCAGTTCTTTGGGTATTACTACAACCTCCCGCGGCGCGAGCGCGAGCGGGCCCAACAGCGGTACCTGGAATGGTGGGGGCGCGAGGGCGCCGAACGTTTCGCGGGTCGAAGTGCATCCGAAGGGCGGTGAGTCATGACGATGGTGGTGCATCCCAGGGCAGTGGTGACCGGCGCGGGCAGCGGGCTTGGGCGGGCGTTCTGCGTCGAGTTGTCTCGGCGCGGGGCTCGAATCGTCGGTGCGGACGTTCGTGACGAAGGCTTGCGGGAGACCGCAGCGCTGCTCCCTGGCGCGCCGATGGAAAGCTTCGTCTGCGACGTCTCGAAGCGCGAATCGGTCGATGACCTCGAACGCTTCGCGCAGGAGCGCCTCGGCGGCGTCGATCTGCTGATCAACAATGCAGGCGTCGCGGTCGCCGGGGAGATGGGCACCGTGAGCGGCGCCGACTGGAGCTGGATCGTCGGGGTGAACCTGCTGGGAGTGGCCCACGGGTGTGAGGCATTTCTCCCGGCGATGCGTCGGCAGAAGACCGGTCATGTCATCAACGTGGCGAGCCTCGCGGGCATCGCGTGCGCGCCGACGATGGCACCCTACAACGCCACCAAGGCTGCGGTGATTGCGATCTCCGAGACGCTCGCGGGCGAGCTGATGGACACGGGCGTCGGGGTGACTGTGCTGTGCCCGTCGTTTTTTCCCACCAACATCATAGAGGGCTCGCGCGGCGGTGACCCGAAGGGCCGCGGCATGGCCGAGAAGATGATGGCGAAGAGCAAGTGGACGGCGGACGACGTCGCGCGAATGACTCTGGACGGGGCTGCTGCAGGGCAACTCTACGTGCTTCCGCATGCCGAGGGCCGACTGCTGTGGTGGGTGAAGCGCACCGCTCCGCAGGCGTTTCACCACGGCGCGGCGACGATTCTGGCGAAGCTCCAGAAGCGGATGTAGCGCTAGCGTTTCTGCGGTTTTGGGAGCACCCCGATGAAGCTCAACTGGGTGTTGTGCGCCAGGGAGTTGAAGTGGCGCCGAGCCTCATTCGACTCGGCGCCCGGGCTAAACATCGCCCGCTCCACCGCGTCAACGTTGGGAAGCAGCAGTAGCTCTTCGTCGCGCACCAGGGAGCGCTCGATGAAGAGCCGACGCAGCCCGCGCGCGCGTTCAAGGCGACGAGTCACGGCCACACGGTCGCCGCGATCAAGGCCGTCCCAGGCCGCGCGTACCTCTGCCAGCGTGCGCTGAACCAGGAGTTCGAGGGCCACCCGTCGGCGCGACACCTCGGGGCCGCCACCGGGGGGCAGCAACAGGGTCACTCGGGTGCTGTCTTCCATGTTCTCAAGCTGGGCCAGCGCGGCCTTCGCGTTTGGCTTGTCGTTCCCGTACCCCGGGGACGTCGGCCGACCTGTCGCAGGTCGCACCACCCGGCCGCGCGCCGTCGCGAAGCCGAGCATCGCGTCGGGCGTGCCGTCCTTGAGCGAGACCGAGAGGAGAACCGCGCGCGCAGCGCCCCGGGCGACGCTCCCGATGCGCACGTCAAGCGAGCGATCGCCCGGCTTGCACGGGTACCGATGGAGAATCTCCGCGCGCTCGACCCGCGGCGTGAGTTGCACGTCGAGCGAGACGTCCGTTGCGACCAGGGCTCGTGCGCCCTCGACCTCGGCGCTCACGATCTCCGCCAGCGCGCTCTCTTCGCGTAGGTAGTGGAATCGTCCTTCGCCCGCCTCGGCGAGGGCCACGCAGAGGCCGTCGTCGATGCCATCACCGAGCCCGACGATGCTGGTCTCCACGCCCCTCGCGTGGCCCTCCATCACCTGTGCGCGCAGGGCATCTCTCTGGGTCTCGCCGCGCGAAGGATACCCGTCCGTCAGCAGCAGCACCCGGCGCACCGCGTTCGGAACCACCACACGCAGCACGGCCTCGCTGGCCTCGCGCCACCCAGCGCCCAGGTTGGTACCGATGCCCGTGGTGAGGCGGTCGAGTGCGTGCCGGGCGGCCTCCGCGCCAGCGGCGTCGAAGGGCACCGGTGGCACCGCCACGTGAGCGCTCTTGTCGAACGTGATGACGGCGACGCGGTCTTGCGGACCGAGCGAGGCGAGTACGTTTCGTGTGGCCTGGAGCGCCAGCGCGAAGCGCCCGCCGCGCATCGAGCTTGACGCGTCGATGGCGATGGCGAGGCACAACGGAGCACGCGCCTCTTCGCCCGGCCCAGAGGTCGGGCTGGGCGACTGCCCGGTGATGTCAAAGAGCAGAAACGCGTCCCGCTCGCCGGCGCCGAGCTCAGGGAGTCGGGCCGCGTGACAGACCAGGTCAAGAGACATGCGCTCCGTTGATCCCTTCTCAGCTGCCCGCGATGGTCATCTGAGACACACGAATCGTCGGCGAAGCGACGCCGCTCTTCAGGTCGAGATCGTCGCCGACGGCATCGATGGCGCTGAAGAGATCGCGGAAATTCAAGCTGATCGTGACCTCTGAGACGGGGTACGCGAGCACGCCGTCTTCGATCCAGTAGCCCACTGCGCCGCGCGAGAAGTCTCCGGTCACGGCGTTGAAGCCGAAGCCCATCATTCCCGTGACGTAGAGCCCGCGCTTCGTCGATTGCACGATCTCCGCGTGGGTCTGCTTGCCGGGCAGCAGGTAGAAGTTCGACACGCCCGCGCCCGACCCGGTGCTGCTCGCGCTACTCCCGGTGCTCTTCAGACCGAGTTTGCGCGCCCCGTAGGTGTCCAGCAGCCAGGTCTTGAGCACGCCGTTTTCCACCACGACGTTTTTCCGCGCGGCGAGGCCGTCGCCGTCGAAGGGCCGCGATCCGGGGCCTCCGTGGCGCAGCGGATCGTCGACCATGGTGATGAGATCGCTCGCGACCCGCTCGCCCATCTGGTCGAGCAGGAAGCTGCTCCGTCGGTAGATCGCGTCGCCGGTGACGCAGCCCGCGAACGCGCCGAGCAGGGCGCGTGCCGCGTCGGGGTCGAAGACCACCGGCGCCGTCGTCGTGGGTACCCGCTTCGAGCCGAGCAGGGCCACCGTGCGGCGCGCGGCCTCGATGCCGATGGCCTCCTCGGACTCAAGGTTGGCCAGTTGTCGCCGCGCCGACCAGTAGCCCGCCGTGCGGTTTTTGCCGCCCTCGTCGGAGGCCACCGGGGAGACCGCGAGCGACGCGTAGCTGCCGCGGTAGCCGCCGCGAAACCCACCGCTCGTGGTCATGTAGAAGCCGCCAGAGGTGCGCCCGAAGGAAGCGCCCTCGCTGTTATTGATTCGTGGGTCGTGCGCGCGGGCTGCCCTCTCTGCGCGCTGGCAGCGGCGCACCGCGTCGTCGGCATCGACGCCGTCGCACGCTGCGTCGTGGAGCCCGAGGTCTTCCCAGGACTTCGCTAGATCATCGGGGTCCGGCAGGCCCGCGTACGGATCTTCCTGCGAGAGGTCGCAGAGTTCGAGGGCGTCGCGCACCAGGCGGTCGAGGCCATCGGCGGTGAGGTCGTTGGTGGAACTCGTCGCGACGCGCTTGCCCTTGAAGGCGCGCACCGCGATGGAGCACGTGCCCGCCTCTTCCACGAGTTCGACCTCGTCGAGGCGGACGCGCACGGAGAGGTCCTGACCGGCGCGGGCGACCACCTTCGCGTCGGTGGCGCCGCCGTCGAGGAGGCGGCGGAGCACCGTGTCGGCGCGGTCGCGGAGCATGTCGTCCTGGTTGGTTCCCATGTGTCTTCCTCAGCGTCCCTGGACGGCGGTGCCGCCGACGGTCATCGACGAAATCTTGATCGTGGGGCAGCCGACGCCCACGGGGACGCTCTGCCCTTCCTTGCCGCAGGTCCAGATGCCATCGGAGATCTGCAGGTCGGTGCCCAGCATGGTGACCTTCGATAGCGCGTCCGGGCCGTTGCCGATGAGGTTCACGTCCTTCACCGGCGCGGTAATCTTTCCGTTCTCGATGAGGTACGCCTCGCTCAGGGAGAACACGAAATCGCCGGATGCGATGTCCACCTGACCGCCGCCGAAGCGCCGCGCGTAGATGCCGTTAGGCACCGAGCGGATGATCTCCTCGGGGTCGTGCGGACCCGCCAGCAGCAGTGTGTTTGTCATGCGCGGCATCGGCGTGGCGCGGAAGCTCTCGCGTCGGCCGTTGCCCGTCGGTGCGAGACCGAAGTGCCGCGCCGAGAACGTGTCGTGCAGGTACCCGCGGAGCAGTCCGTCCTCGATCAGCGTCGTGCTCGTCGGGGTGAAGCCCTCGTCATCGACGTTGATTGATCCGCGGCCGTGGTCGAGGTCGCCGCGATCGACGACGGTGCAGAGAGAGGAAGCCACCGCGGTGCCGATGCGGCCCGAGTAGTTGCTCACGCCCTTGCGGTTGAAGTCCGCCTCGAGGCCGTGACCTACCGCTTCGTGCAGAAGAATCCCCGCGTCGCCCGGGCCGAGTACCACCTCCATCTCACCGGCAGGCGCCTCCCGCGCGTCGAGCATCGCGACGGCGAGTCGCACAGCCTCGCGTGCGTGGTCGTCCACGGACTTACCCGGCTGGTCGAAGTACTCCATCCCGACACGGCCGCCACCGCCGGAGCTCCCGGACTGGCGCTTGCCTTCGCGCTCGACGATGACCCGCACGCCGAAGCGCAGCATCGGCTGCACGTCGCGCACGAATCGCCCTTCGCTCGTGGCGATGAGCAACTCGCGTACGGACTCGTTGATGGACGCCTCGACGCGCTGCACGCGGGAGTCTGCGGCGCGGGCGGTGCGGTCGGACTGAAGCAGTAGATCCCGCTTGCCAGCCCCGGCGACAACGATCGACGGGACCGCGACGAGGTAGCGCTCGGGGTGCGTGCGGTCGGTCACCTCGGCGACGTCGCGGGCCTCGCCGCGAGCGATCTGCGCGGCGGTGCGAGCGGCGCGCAAGAGGGCCTCCCAGGTGAGGTCTTCGGTGTACGCGTAGCCCGCGGCGAACCCGCGCTGCACGCGAATACCCACGCCGACGGACACGCCCCGGCTGGCGGACTTCACGATGCCCTCCTCGAGGACCATCGAGGCTCCGACGCCGTACTCGGCGAAGAGGTCGGCTGCGTCGCCGCCTTGCGAGAGGGCGACGGTCAGCAGTTTGCGGGCGCGATCGTGATCGATCTCAAACGGCCCTCCGGGCGCAAACGGGGCGCGGGGGAGGGCGGTGTGGTGCTCGGACATGGGTGTTGCGGACTCCTTTCGGCGAAGCTCGTCGGCGCCCTATCGGGTCGGCGCCGCGGGTCGACAGCATACGACGCCTGAGTCACTGACGCCGCGTTCGCAGGGCCCGACTTTGACAGTTCGGCTCGGCTGCAGGGGTACGGACCGCTTGAGTTGCCGATGCGCCGAGGCTCCAACAACCGATGCTCAGAACCCGTTGTGAAACCGATGACGGAACTTCTTCAGCAAGCTTTGCCGCGAGGCCTGTACCTGCGCACCGCGAAGCTCTCTCTGCTTCGCGCCTTCGAGGGCGCCCGTTCACCGCGACGGAAGAGTTCGCCGGCGGAGTACAGACCGACGAAATCGACGCCCTGGGACCGCAGCTTCTCGAGGAGTCGTGAGCAGTTCGGAGCGCTCCGGGCGACGATCACCGAAGGCGCAAGTGGGAGCGTTGGAGGGGTTCGACCTGCATGCGAGCGTGGTGATCGGCGCGCATGATGACGCGGGGCGCGAGTGGCTGCCGCGCGACGTGGCTCGCCCAACGGTGGCGATCGGTAGTCGTCTCGCTGCCCCCGCTGGCGGTTGTGAAGTGTGAATGCGTCGTTGCTTCAGCGCGCGCGACGGATGCGGAAGCGCCGGGGCCGACGAAGGATGGCGCGGCGACGGCGACAGTGACGGGACTCGTCCACGAAGATGGCTGGATGATGGCAACGCTGAGCGGCTGGCCCGCAACCGCGAAGCCCGCGGCGAGCATCGACCGGGCCGCGTTGATGCACCGCGTATGGTGCTGGAATCTGCCCGCGTGCCCTTCGCTGCGAGGGGAGGATCCGCTTCATCGCCGTCATCATGGCGCGCGCCGTGATCGAGCGAATCCTCGGGCGAGAAGGCAGGTGCGTTTCGGTAGTCGGCGGCGAGGTGACCCGGAGGGAGCCCGCGCAGGTATGCCTCGATGGCTGCGAGGACAGCCGCGGCGAGCGGGGTGAAAGGGCAGCGCGCGCGTCGAGGTCAGGGAGGGGTGTACGAACCGGTGAGGGTGGCGGTGCCGAGGGAGTGCGCCACGAACGCAGCCTCGACCGCGGTGAGGTTGGAGGTCGGCGTGAGTTCGGGAATCGCCTCGACGTCGATCGCGTAGATCGTGAAGCGATACGTGTGACGGGTGCCGGGGCATGGGCCCGCGTAGCCGACCGTGCCGGGATAGCCGCGGGGTTGCCGCGCTCCGGGGACGTTGGCGGGCATGGCGGTGCGGGCGACGCTCTCGGGGAGTTCGCTGAGAGAACTCGGGATGTCGTAGATGGCCGAGTGGCGGAAGGCCGTCGTCTGGTCTTTGAAGAAGATTGCGAAGCTCATGGCACCGGCAGGGGCGCCCGACCACGCGAGGGGCGGCGAGATGTTGCCGCCCATCTGCGCGGTGCAGGCGTGGGTGCGCGGGATGGTCCCGCCCTCGTCGTAGGCGGTGCTGGTGAGCGTGAACATCGCCGGCGGAACATCAACCGCAGCGGGGACATCAACCGGAGGGAGGACATCAACCGCAGCGGGAACATCGGGGGTGCCGATCGCCGGGGTGTCGATCGGGGTCGCCGCGTCGGCGGGCGACGTCGCCTCCGAGCTGCAACCAAACAAGGCGAGCCCGAGCGGCAGCACCCCCATCCATCGCGTCTTGATCATTGGTTCGTTACTCCGAAGTGAGAGCATGAGACTAGCGATACAGCGCGGGCGAGCGCAAACGTTTCCTCGGGCCGACGCGACGCCGCACTCGGTGCGCACCGCGACGGCGGTCACCGAGACGCCCGAGCACACGTCGTTGAAGGCGTCGGGGACGATGTGCTCGGTCGGCGTCAGCGTGGTACCCGCCGCGCCGTAGGCCGTCGAGCCGAAGGTCATCGTCGGCAGCACCTGATCCCACGTGAGGTTGGACCGAGCGCCGGTACCCGGAACGAACCCGCACAACCCCGACCTGCAGAACACCCCGTCCCAGCTGCTGATGTTCGTGAGGCAGCCTGCGCTCGACAGGGTGTCCTGGGAGTTTGCCTGCGCCCAGTTGGGTTGCGCGTTGCTCGGGCCGCAGCTTGTCCCGCTGCACGGCGCGGGCGGGGAGACGCGGCAGGATGCCCAGGTGAGGGAGGTTCCGCTGACGGTTCCCGCCGCGACGGGGGCGCAGGGGCGACTGATCGTCGGGGCGACCGTGTCGGATACGTCCGTGAGGCAGCCCGACTCGCCCGTCGGGCAGCCGGCGGTGGGGTAGCGCAACAGACCCGCGCTGTGGTCAGCGTCGGTGATGACGGTCGTGCCAAGGATCGAGACTGTCACTTCGAGGGGGAGATAATATTCAATCACCTGCACGGCCCCGGCAGCCGGCGCGCCCCCAGCGGACGGAAAGCGCAGACGCACGAAGCCGCGAGGGAAGCTCTCGGGCGTGAAGGGAGAGGACACCCGCGTACCGCCACCAGAGCCGCCGCGCGGCGCAGAGCAGTTGGTGCCAACATCGTAGTAGGCATTCGTCGCGCCGAGCCCGGTCTTGATGTTGTAAAATCGAACTCGACCCGCCGGCGCCGTGCGGGTGCCCGACTCGATGGCGTAGACCACATCGAAAATTTACGAAATAAATATTACCCAAAGTAGTAAGTTGATGCTCGACCGCCCGGATGGCTTTCCCCGCCGTCGGCGATGTTCGACGGGATGTCCGATGGGAGATCTGCGGGGGCCATGGGCCATTGGACGCCTTGTTCGCTCGTCGGTTTTACCCTGGCGACCAGCGGCCTGCTGCAGCGAGCGTAGGAGAAGCTGCGCCGGAAGGGCTGTGACCTCGTCTTGGGCAACCGTCGCGGCCGACGGCTTCAACGGCGACGACAACCGGGTCACACTGTTCACGACAGTACCGGGTCCATCCGCCGCCGCGCATGAGCAAGCGAGAGGTAGCGGATCGCATTCTCGACCATGTCGCCAGGCTGCGACGATCGTGTCAGGGCCTTTCGTACGCACGAAAGTTGGTGCGCTCGGGCTGCGCTGTCTAAGGTGCTCTCGTGCTTGAACCAGACGCGCTCGTAGCCCTCGCTGCCCGGTACGGCATCGGGGAGACGCTCCACGGAAGGGTGCTCATTGTCGACGACGACGTGGGCAACCTGGACGTGTTGCGCGCCTTTCTCGATACCGACCATGGCGTCCGCGAGGCGCGTTCGGCGGAGGAGGCCCTGGCGCTGCTCGAGGTCGAAGACTTCGATGTGATCGTTACCGACCAGCGTATGCCAGGGATGACCGGAATCGACTTGCTCGCCGTGGTGCGCGAGCGCCGCCCTGACGTCGCAGGCATCCTGCTGACGGCCTACACAGACATGCCGGTGCTGGTCGACGCGATCAATCGCGCGCGGGTGTTTCGGCACATGCACAAGCCCTGGGAGCCGGAAGACCTGCTCCTCGCGGTCGCGCAGGCGAGCGCGATGGTGCAGCACCGGCGCCTCAACGGTCGGCTGCTCGAGGCGCTGTCGGCGCGCAGTGACGAGTTGAAGGGCGCGCTCGACGAGCTTCGCTCGGCGCACCAGAAGATGCTGCATCTCGAGAGGCTCGGCACCATCGGGCGACTGACTGCGGGCATCACGCACGACCTGCGCAACACCCTCGGCGGGCTCACGTTGCTGGAGAGCGCGTTCGAGGCGCAGAACATCTCGCCGCGGCTGATGGCGCCGCTGCGCGTGGGCGTCTCCGCGACGCGCAACCTGATGGCGACGCTCAGCACGCTGCACCAGTTTGCGGCGGGCGGCCTTGCGATGAGCCACGAGCCCGCCGACCTGACCGGTGTCGTGCATGACGCGCTCGTGCTCGCCGGCCTCGAGATGGAGCAACGGCGATCGCGCTGCGTGACGCGCTTCGCCGAAGATCTCCCTCGCGTGCGCTGCGACCCCGCGCGCGTCCTTCAGGTGCTCGTGAACCTCCTGCGCAACGCGATGCAGTCGACGGACGCGCCCCAGTCCATTCTCGTCGAGGTGTTGCGCACGGCGACGGGCGTCGCCATCGCCGTACAGGACGAGGGGCCGGGCGTCGCGCCGGAGATCGCCTTGCGGCTCTTCGATCCGTTCGAGAGCACCAAGGGTTCCCGGGGCCTCGGGATGGGCTTGTACATGTGCCGGTTGATCATGGATCAGCATGGCGGGTCGATTCGCTACGTGGCGCCTTTGGCAGGCGGTGTGGGCGCGAGGTTCGAGGTCGAGTTGGCAGGAGGAATGAATGTCTGACACAGAGGCACGGACTCGGGACATCGATCGGCCGTCACGTCCATCGAACGCCCCGAGGGGTGGCCCGGAAGAGGTGGCGGCCCGCGACAGTCGGCCCGTTCTGCCGCCGAAGCGGTACGAAGATCTCGACGGCGCCGAGGGTCGCGCAGTCTTCTTTCGACCCCACCGCTACCCGCCTTCGGAGCTCGGCCCCGTGCGCACGGTGGTTTCTCTGACCCTCGACGGGCATCGCTTCGAGTGCGAGATGACGGACGTCTCGCAGAACGGCGTAGGGTTCGAGTGGCCGCCGGGGGTCGAGGTTGCGATCGGGCTCGAGATCTCAGAGGTGAGTCTGAACTTCGACAAGCACGAGGCATACAGTGGTGCCGCGACGGTGAATACCGTTCGTCAACGTGATGGAAAGGTCGTCGTCGGCGCGGCGTTCGTCGATTCCCTGATGAACGTCGACGACGTGATCGCCCTCCGAGACGTGAGGGCCTACGCCTCGGCCGGGGCGCGGGGACTCGGACTCGGGGGCGCTCCGTGGAGGGTCTCCGGGCACGCGGAGTTCAAGGCGCTCGTCGCGGAGCTGCGGCTCTTCCTCGAGGATGCCCGGAAGCACTTCAGCGAGGTCGAGCGCGCACTCCCCTGGAACGTTGTCCACGGTGAAGTCGGATCGCCCGCGCGGGACGCCCTTGTCGCGCGCGTTCACAGCGAGTTTGCTGTGGAGTTCATTCGGCGCTCAGAGCAGATCGACGCGACGCTTCGAGGGGTACCGCTCGCGGATATCCCGGCGTTGAAGGAGTACTCGCAGCGGTTTCTTCAAGAGTACTTCGTCGAGGCTCCATGCATGTATCGCGCGCTTCACAAGCCGCTCGGCTATCCGGGTGACTATGAAGTAATGAAGTATATGTATGAGAACCAGTTTGCCGGGCCGACGCTCTTCGCGAAGGCGGTGAGCCTGGCGATTCTGACCACCCGTGCTGGCGATTCCGTGCGGTTCCGCAAGAACCTCCTGCGCGATCGGCTCTCGGCGGCTCTCGATCAACGCTCGCCCGATGGCAGGCCGCTGCGGTTCCTGTCGGTAGCGGCGGGACCGGCACAGGAGGTCTTCGAACTCCTGAAGCAACGCAAGGCGATCGCCTCGCCCGTTGAGATTGTGTTGTTCGACCAGGACGAGGACGCGCTCTCCTACGCGTATCAGCGAATCAGTCCGATCGTGAACTCCCGATGGTCCAAGGTCGTGACGGTCACGTACCTCCACGATTCGATCAAGCGGCTGCTGCGCGATCCGGCCCTGTTCACGCGCTATGGTGGGTTTGATGTGATCTTCTGCGCGGGGCTCTTCGACTACCTGGAGATTCCTATGGCCGTGTCCCTCACGCGGAGCCTGTATAGCCACCTTGCCTCGCAAGGCGAACTCTACATTGGCAACATGGTACCAACGAGTCCCAATCGATGGTTCATGGAACTGAACCTTGACTGGAATCTCAAGTACAAGACCCACGAAGACCTTCTGGCGATGGGGCGAACGGCAGTTCCAGGCGCCCACGTCGAGATCCAGCAGGAGGCAACTGGCGTCAATCCGTTCGTCGTTCTGAAGAAGACTTGAGCGTGGAGGGAGCCATCTCCGCGGAGGAGGTCGAGCCACGCTGGAGGTCCTGGCTCCTCGAGCGAAATAGGCGAGGAACCCGGCTGGTTCTATGGATCGGCGTCACGATGTACCCGGTGTTCGGGGTGCTCGACTGGCTGGTCGCACCAGCCCATTGGCTGTGGGTTCTCTGGTGTACCCGGGCGCTTGTCACCATCGCCACTCTGGTGATGTTCCGGCTGATCTCGACCCGCTGGTTTGATCGGTTTCCCAACAGTCTCTCGGCCATTTACCTCATCCTCGGCTCCTGCGGAATTTCGCTCATGACGCTGGTACTCGGTGGGCTCGCATCGCCGTACTACGCGGGTCTGTCTCTCATTATCGTCGCCACCGGGCTGCTCTTCGTCTGGCCGACGCATGTCGTGCTCGTAACCCACGCGACGATCGTGCTCTCGTACCTCATCCCGAACCTGATTCTGCGCCCTGAGACAGCCGGACAGGATGCGGCCTCGAACCTCTTATTCCTCTCCGCGACGGCGATCGTGATCTCGATCGGACAGATACTCACCTATCGAACGCAGCGGGAGCAGATAGTCAATCAGCTCGTCATCGAGCAGACGAAGGCCAATCTAGAGCGCGTGCACGAGCAGTTGAAGCAGCTCGATCGGTTCAAGTCGCGCTTCTTCGCCAACGTGACCCACGAGTTGAAGACTCCGCTCGCGCTGATCCTTTCGCCGCTCGAGCTGATGATCGATGGGCACTTCGGCGACCTCAGCGATGCGCAGCGCGCGACGCTCCGGTCGATCTACCTGTCCGGCGCGCGGCTCCTGCGTCTCATCGGCGATCTCCTCGACTTGTCGCGGCTGGAGGAGTCCCGGCTGCGTCTGCGCGTACGCCCGCAAGACGTGGTGCTGTGGCTGCGCGCGTTGGTCGCGCAGGTCGCGCCGCTCACCGATCGCAAGCGCGTCGAGCTGTGCTTCGAGACCGCGGCGGACCGGGCGGAGGTGTGGTGCGACCTCGACCGGCTCGAGCGGGTCTTCGTGAATCTGGTGTCCAACGCGGCGAAGCACACGCCGGAGGGAGGGCGCATCAACGTCGCGCTGGTCGAGACCGAAGCGAACGTGCAGATCTCCGTGGAGGACACGGGAGAGGGCTTTCCGCAGGAGCTCGCCGAGCGGCTCTTCGAGCGCTTCTTCCAGGTGGACAGCGAGACGGCGCAGAACCGCTACACGCAGGGCGGCACGGGCATCGGCCTCGCGCTCGCGCGGGAGCTCGTCGAGCTGCACGGCGGGACGATCACGGCGCGCAGCGAGCCGGGGCGCGGGGCGCGATTCACGGTGACGTTGCTGAAGGGTCGCGCGCACCTCCCGGCGGAGGAGCTCGAGCGGCGGGACCGATCGGCGGCGGTGCCCAACGAGCGGCGCACGGCGGATCGCAACACCGACTGGACCGCGCAGTTTGCGTCGCGCGACGAGTTTCGCCTGCTCGACGTTTTTGATGCGACCGAGCGGCGCGTGGTCGAGCGCGACTCCGACGAGAGTTCGCGCGGCCGTACGGTGCTTGTGGTCGAGGACACGCCCGAGGTCACGCGACTCATCCACACGGTGCTGCGGCAGCACTTCCGAGTGTTCACGGCGCCCAACGGGGTTCGCGGGCTCGAGCTTGCGCTCCTCCACCAGCCTGACGTCATCGTGACCGACCTGATGATGCCCGAGATGGACGGCTTCGAGCTGACCCGTCGGCTCCGGCAAGACTCGCGTACGCGGCACGTCCCGGTGTTGATGCTCACCGCGCGCGGTGAACTCACTGATCGACTCCAGGGCATGGACTCCGGCGTCACCGAGCACATGGGAAAGCCTTTCAACACCCGCGAACTGCTCGCGACGGTGCAGAAGCTCGCGCAGGCCGGCGACGCCACCGCCGAGCGGGTCTTAGTGCAGCAGATGGACTCCCTCGAGACCATCACCGGCGGGCTCGCGCACGAGATCAACAACCCGCTCAACTACGTGCGCAACGCCTTCGCCCGCGTGCGCCTCGACGTGACCGAGGCCTTCAAGCTCACGCTCCCCAGGGTCGAGACCGACGCCGACCGGGCGCGGGTGGTTTCCCTTGAGGCGCGCACGATCCGCATGTTCGAGACCGCCCAGGCGGGGCTGGCCCGCATCGGCGATACGGTCTCGCTCATGCGTCGGTACAGCCGGGAGGGCTTCGCGCGGGTGCCGCGTGCGTACGAGGTATTCGGGGGAGTGCGTGACGTCTCGAAGCTGGTCGCGTCGTCGATCGGTCGTCCGGTGGAACTCGTGCTCGACCTCGATGGCGAAGCTTACGTGGAGTGCGTCGCTGAGGAGTTGAATCAGGCGATCTCGAACCTGGTGCAAAACGCGATCGAGGCGGTCTCTGACGATGGCGGCCAGGTGCATGTGAGCGGCGAGGTGCGCGATGACATGGTGATGATCACAGTGCGCGACAACGGACCGGGCATCTCCGCGGAAGACCGAGCACGGGTCTTCACGCCGTTCTTCACGCGGAAGGCGCCGGGCAAGGGGATGGGCCTCGGGCTCACCATCGTGTGGCGCGTGGCGCACACGCTCGGCGGAACGGTGACGCTCGACAGCGACTCGGGGCGGGGCGCGGTGTTTCGCCTGAGATTGCCGCGGGTCGAAGCCGACGCCGGGTGAGGTGTCGGCCGGGTGCTGCTGATGATCGGCCGCCGGGAGGCGACTTTGCGCGGGATGTCCGCGGGGAGTTCTGCGGGGCCATTGGACGCCCTATTCGCAAGCAAAACGGGTCGCAGCGAGCATCAGGCGGAAATCCGTGGGGCTGAGAACGGTGGTGTCCCAGGCGAAGGGGGCCAACTGTCAAAGTCGGGTTGAGGGGCTGGAGGCTGTTCATGGGCGCGGCGTAGTGGGAGCGCGTCCGAGACGCAGCGTCCCGAGGAAGAGGCCGAGAGAAAGCAAACCTGGAACACTGGCAAGGAGGAGGTCCATAAGCACCAATGGAGCATCGGGCATGCCCTCGCGGATCACCCAGGAAACGATCGCAATCGCCTCAAGCAAGTGCGGACAGGCGGACCCGGCGGCGTGTGTTCATGGCCGCGCGGTGGCGGCAGACGGAAAGGCTTGTGCGGGCGATCAGTTGAGGTCGGTGGGGTAGACCTTCGACGGGCCGGTCACGATCGGGGGCGCGTCGGCCGTCGCCGGGTTGTCCGCGGCGTCCCGGGCGGCCGCGGCGTTGTTGCTGTACTCGGTCGCGCGCTTGTCGATGGTTTCGCGCTCGGCGGCGCGCTCCCACTGACGGGCGGCCTCGCGCCACGCAGAAACACGCGCGCCCTCGTCACCTGCGGCACGGGCCTTCTGTTCTGCGAGAGTCGCCTTGGCGACGTGGGGGTTCTTTCCGAAACTCATTGGATGTTCTGCTGCCTCCGGGATGAGCGTCATGACACATTCAGGTGCGCTCCGCTTCAGGGCTGGGACATAGACTGTCCGCACCCGATGCACGTGAGGGATCCCTTCCGGCTCCGCGCGAACTTGTCTATCCTCCCGCGCCTGGCGCTGCGGAAAGGCCGCGGCGAAGAGCGCAGAGGCTATTTCGATGCACGAGCAGGACATGGCGATCTTGAAGTCCCTGGTGGCGGTGGCGTGGATCGATGGGAAGTTCGCTTCGGAGGAGCGCGAGCACCTCGATGCCCTGATCAGCGCGTTTGGCGCGACCGAGGGCGAGGCCGCGACGGTGCGTGAGTTCGCGGCCACCCCGCGCACGCTGGCCGACATCCCCATCACGGAGCTCTCGAAGGATGATCGCCGCACACTGCTCAACCACGCGGTGGTGCTGACGCACATCGATGGCGAGCAGACCGGCGTGGAGAAGGCCTTCGTCGGTGAACTCAAGGACCTGCTGCGCATCCCCGAGAGCGAGTCTGCGCTCATCGTCGAGGCCGCCGAGGCGCGGGTGAAGCGCCTCCTCCAGCCGACCGCCTGACCCGCCTCAGAACCGGATCTGCGGCAGCCCCGCCGGCATCCCCTGGGGGGCCGAATTGTCCGGTTGTCCCGAGCCCAACAATCCAGGCAGCCCGCCGGTCATGCTGGCCATATCCGTCGCGAGGTCCTTCGCGGCTCGCGCTGCGTTGACCATCGTGGTCACCTGCGGCGGCGTGAGCGTGAGCGTCACCACCGCGGTGCGATCGTCTTGTGTGATGCGTACCTGATCGACCGCCGCCCGCGCCACGACGAAGCCCGCATCGATGCGCTGAAAGCGCTCGCCCACGTCGTTGCCGCCGGTGAGGCCGGCCATCGCGCGCATCGCCCCGATGCCCTGCTGGGCCTCGCCGATGGTCGCGATTATCTCGGCCTTCCGCGCGACCCAGAACGACTGCAGCGCCGCCGTGAAGGGCCGAGCCAGGGTCGCGCTCGCGAACTCTCCGCGGGCCACCGCCTCGAGGCCGTTATTGACCAGACTGATGGCGATTCCACCGGTTTCCAACTGGCGCGCCAGCGTGAGGTCGGAGCTGTTGGGGTTGGCGCGCACGAGGTCGTCCGCGAACTCGGTGATGGTCTGCTGGTTTTGTGCGCGGATCGCAGTCACATCGACGGCGACGGCGACGGCGGTGTGTGCGCCGAGGCGGTCGATCATGCGTGGTAGCGCGGAGGTCAGGCTGAGCCCTGGAGCTTCCTGATAAGCGAAGCGCAGCGCGGTGGGCATGTACACCTGCTCCGCAACGACGATGCTGTCCGTCATGAAGTGCACCGATGGGTCGCGCGGCGAGGCGATCGCGCCCTGCAAGACCGGCGTGAGCACGGTGTGTCCGTTGACCGTGGCGGTGGTGGTCGTGCCGTGCATGAGTTGCATCACGGAGTTGAAGCACTGCGTCGCTTGTGCCGGTGCGACGTCGTGCATGCCTGCGGCGACCCAGGCGGAGGTCGAGCGGCCCGCTAACAGGTCGCGGTCAGCGCCGACGTAGACCGAGCGGAAGTGATCGATCGGATCGAATGAGCAGCGTGTGACCACGTCCTGCATCTGCCGGGAGAGGGCGGTTTCGCGCGCAGTGGCGCCCGGGGCGGGGTGCGTGAAGGTGCGGCGGAGCTCGGCGAGGGGAGGAAATACGCGCAGTTGGTCGAGTTCGAGGCGGGCCACGACGAAGCTGTTCGGAGGCATGCGGCTCAGGGCGTTGGCGGCCGTTTGGTTCTTTCGCCACATCCAGAAGGCAGTGCCACCTACCGCGGCGAGGCTGCCCACCACGACAAAGCCCACCACTCCGACCATCACGTTCTTGTTCAAGACGACCGCGACCGCTTTCTGCGGCCCAGTCCTACCGCGCGCCGCGGCGCGGACACTAACAGGTCACTGCCCGTGGATCACGCCGACCGCGTCGAGGTCGAAGCCCGTCGCCGGCGCCGTGATTCCCTGCGTCGCGAGGTCGCGAATGCGCACGAAGCGAGCGCGCGGAATCTGCACCGCCGCAAGGTCGAAGAGGTCGCCACCGGAGACGCGAGGGTCGAGCGCGCAGAGGCCGCTCGTCGGGCTGGCGTACACCGGCGTCCAGCCCGCGCAGCCTGGGTGCGGCCGAGCGCCCTGCGCAGCGCAGGAGAAGCTCACCCAGGTCGTGCCATCGACGCTGACGGACACCTCGCCGAGCTCTTCCCAGAAGCGTTCTTCCACACCGGGGACGGTGAACGCGTTCTCGAAGACCACGAAGTCATCGCCCGGGCCGTCGATGATTTCGCCGTCGAACGCGAGCACGATCTCGCCTCCGCGGCCGAGGGACACCACGTCGATGCCCCCGCGCAGGTCACCCGCTCCCTGCGGTGGTCCGAGGACGATGTCGGGCAGCGCGGAGTGCCCGAAGGTCGCCCCCGCGCCGGGAGTGAAGGACACTACCAGCGTGGCAAAGGGGCCTCCGACCACACGGCCATCCGCGCGCGTCGCGACGTCCGACCATTCGCACGGCGATGCCGCATCCGCGGGGGTGCTTCCGTCGCTCAGGTCGCTCCCGGGATCACCGCAACCGACCAGGGCGGCTACGGCGAACGCAAGTATGCCCACGCGTCGTCGGGAGCTTCGCCTCACGGAACGAACGCGATGCCGTACGGCGGGAGCGCGCCGGTGCCCAACGTCATCGTCGTGAGGGCGGTGCCATTGGGGCGAAACACCCGAACGCCAGCGCTGCCGGCGGTTCGGTCGAGCACCCAGACGTTGCCGCTCGGATCGCGCGCGAGGCCGCTAATACTGCCGCTCGCGTAGATGGTTGCGCCCGCTGCACCGGTCGCGAGATTGAATTCCACCACGCGGTTGTCCCCGACGCTGGCATCGCCCACTGCGAGGCGTGCGACGACGGCCCAGCCCCGCGTCTCGTCGAGCATCACGATGCTCCCGACGTCGCCGCCGAGGGCGCTCTCGGAGACGCTCATGCCCTGTACGCGCAGGGTCGCGGGATCGACGCGTTCGATGCGTCCGTCAAGCGTCTGCGGCGCCGCGAAAGCCACCACGCCGGCCTCGGCGACGACGATCGAAGCACCCGAAGGGGTGGCCACCATCGCGACCGGGTTGCGCCCGGTGAGCGGCAGGGGCTGTATCCCCGTCGTGGCCGGGTCGGCGTCGATCAGGGTGAGATCCGCGGCGTTGATCACCGCGAGGGAGCCATTGGTCACCGGCACGTAGTTGTTGAGGTTTTGCAACGACACGAAGATCGAGCCGCCGACGCGCAGGATGTTCGATGCCTCGGGCGAGCCGTCCGTGTCCGCGGCGGCGCGCAGCGGCGTCAGGTCGATGCTGCCGGTGGATCCCGCAGCGCCGTCTCGGGTGGGGTCGATGATACCGAGCCGGGGGAGGGCGTACTTCACCACGATCGCGCGGGTCGGCGAGAGCGTGAGGACGTCGTATGGGTTGGCCGAATAGGACATCGGAGCGCCCGCATCGACGCCGACGGTGCCCATCATCCGCAACGGGATGCGGCGCGCGATCGCGGGCAGGCTGGTCGGGTCGAGAACCGCAATGACGTCGGTGCTGCGGAGCAGGTTGTAGACGATGCAGCCGCTCTCGACGGGGTAGTGATCCTGGTCCGGGGACATGGTTCCGCTGGCGGTGATCATCGGGGTGGGACCGATGGGGCCGAGGGCGTAGCCGCCGTTCACGTAGTCGCTGGTGGTGATGAGGGCGCGGCCGAGCGAGCAGGCCGCCGCACCGCCGTCGGTCGTCGAGGCGTCGGGCGTCCCGAGGTCGGTGATGACGTCCGCGGTGATGACGTCCGCGGTGATGACGTCCGCGGTGACGACGTCCGCGGTGATCACGTCCGCGGTGATGACGTCCGCGGTGGACGCATCGACGGGCGCCGGGTCGTCGGAGCAACCGACCGTGAGCGCGAACAAAGAGCCGATGGAAATGATGTGAGAACGACGCATGGCGAACCTCCCGCGCGCACCCGCGCGGACTGTGTGGGGTTTCTCGCGCAAGGCCGTTGGAGGCACAGGAGGGGCAGCAGAGCCCGTATGGGAATACGGGACACCGACGCACAGCCCACACCCCGTGGCAGCGCGCGATGCGAGGACAGCCGGTCTCCTGGCTCCCGGATCATCCTTCGACGGCGCCTTCCCCAGCGCATGGCGCTACGTGGCAAATGCCGTCGTCGTTCCCGGTTACAGTGGCGGGGGCCGCGCCGGTATTGCACCGGACTTCCCAAACGCTGTCATCGCGACATTGATGTCAAACGGCTCAAACGGCGCTTAGACCGAAGAGCAAAGCGCCGTCTACGCGATCGTCAGGGTCCGGGTCAAACGTTCTCAAAGCCCTCTAGAAGTTTGGAACAATCGGGTGTTCGGGATGCCGGTCGCTCGGCGGGCGCGAGGGATCACGCGTCTCCGACCCGATGGACCCCGACGCCGTGGATCATCCCCTCCGCGCGGTTGCCCCGCGCTCGATCTCCGCTGCGAGGTGGTCCGCCACCGCGACGAGGCCACGCGCGTCGGCGGTCGCCCCGAGGCGTTCGGCAGTGGCCGCAGCGAGGCGGTAGGGCTCGTCGTAGCCGGGTGCCAGCTCGATCGCTCGGATGAAGTGACCGAGCGCCGACGCCATCGCTCCGCGCGACGCCTCCACGTGGCCGAGCGCCAGACGGGCGGTGACCGAACGCGGGTTGCGATCGAGCGCGGCAAGCAACTCCCCTTCGTCCGCGAACAAGCTGCCCGCATAGAGGTGCGGCAGGTCGAGCGCGGGGCAATCGCGGGCGGCCTCGGCGAGCAGCGAACGGGCTTCGGTGTGCCGCTGAGTGTGCTGCGCAAGGACGAGCGCGTCGTGCAGGCACTGCTCGACACGGGTGTGCCCGAGCACCGCGTGACGCCCATGAACCTCCGCGCCACGCCACGATTTCAACTCTTCGAAGAGGCGCGCCGGGGCGTCTGCGGGCGCGTCCGTCACGCGGTTCAGGGACGCGTAGTACTCGACCCGCGCGGCCGCGTGGTCGGACTGTCGCCGGTCGCGGGACACCTGCGCGTACGCCGTCGCCCGCAGCCGCGCGCAGTCGTCCGGCGAGCGCGCGAACTCCGCGAGGCGTGCGACGAGGTCCTCGGGGCGGTCGAAGAAGCACGCGGTCTCTCCGTCCACCGCTGCGCCCTGGTACGGTAGGAGGTTTTGCAGCACCGCGACCGCGCCGTACGCTGCGTACTCAACGAATTTCACGTCCGAACGCGAACGGTTGAAGGCCGTGTCGGCGAGCGGCGCGAGGCCCACGTCGAGCGTGCTGACAAATCGATAGTAGTCGTCGATAGACCCGGTCTTCGTGCGGCGCTTGCGCTCCGCGGGGAGCGACGCGAAGAGGTCCCAGATGGAGTCTGAGCACATCAGGCTCAAGGTGACCCGGGGCGTCTCAAGCACCCACCGGATGAGCGCGGGCGCGATGCCACCAATGTCCTCGAGGTGGCCGCTCGAACCACCCCAGCCGACCACAAACGAATCCGGGTCGCGCGCGGGCCCGCGGGGCGGCGGCGGCACTTCCAGGAGATGGTTGATGAACACGCGGCGGTCGCGCCCGAGGTGACCGTAGAGCCGCGCGAGCTCCGGGACGGTGCACTGGATGGCCGTCGAGGCTCGCGCGAGCAACTTGTAGAGCCGGACGTTGGAGGGCGACTGGAAGAAGTGGAAGATCGGGTTCCAGGGCTGGATGGCCGCGAAGTCATCGCTGACCTCGAAGACGGTCACCGCGCCCCGCGCAGCGCGCTCGGCGAGGAGGGGGAAGAGGTCGGCGTCGCAGACGCTGTTGAGAACCAACACGTCGGCGGCTCGCACGAGGCGGGCGGCCTCCCGATGCACGCGGTCGCAGTTGACGACGTAGACGCCGTCGAGCGCGCTCATCGCTCTGCCCGGCGCAAACATCCGATAAAACCAGTCGCCGCCGCGGGTGTTGTGCGGGGGATCAAGCTGCACCACGAGGCGCGGGCGCGTCATCAGGCCAGTATCGCAGCACCCCGTGGGGAGAGGGCAAGGCCGTCGCGGCCCGCGGCGATCAGCTCGTTCGCTGGCAGAACACGCCCGTCCAAACGACGGTTTGGATCGGGTTGGTGATCCGGGGGGCAGCGCGGAAGTCCTCGACCGCGGCCTTGCAGGCGGCGATGTCGCCGTAGTCGTCGATCAGGACGTGTCCGCCGATGCAGACCTTCTCGCAACTCGGCGTAGTAGCGACCACGCAGCTGTGGCTCCACGCGGCCACCGTGCTCGCGTGGCAGCGCCTCTGCCTTGCCGCTCGCGATCCAGCTTCCGAGGATGGGGTGCTGCATGATCTCGGCGGGAGAAGCGATGCCCGACTTCGAGATCTGCGCATGTGCGGCACCCTCGGCGATGCTGCGGGTCAAGCAGCGCTGGAAGAGATCGAGATAGAGCGAGGCGGTCAGCTCGAAGCGCACGAGATCCTCGGCGAATATGCGACCGGGTCGCGCCCCGGAGAGAGCGGAAAATCGTTGGAAATCGCGCGCGATGGCTCTTCCGTGGCAGGTGACGGCGGTCCTTGCGCCGTGGCGACGTCTCTTGCCAGAGTGTCAGCATGATGCAGCGCAAGGGTTGGCTGGCGGGCTTCGCGATCGTTGGGGTGCTCGGTGGCTGCTCGGGCGATGCCCGGCCCGGTTCCGTCGCGGGCGACGGCGGCCTGGTGTTGAGCACGCCTGACCTCGGCACCATCATGCTGTCCGACGCTGGCAGCACGCTCGACATCGTGATCGTGACTGACGCACCTCCGACGGACTTCGGGCCGCTCCAGGATGTCGTCCAGGTCGATCGGCCGGTGGTGCAAACAGACGCCGGTGACGCGGGCGCCCGCCTCGACGCGCCGACCTCCGACGTGGTGCTGGTGACCGACACCGGACCCGATGCGGGCCGCACGTTGCGTTCGTTCTGCGGCTTCACGCCAACAGAGATGCTCGCCCTCGCGGTGCGCACCTCAAGTTGTCTCAACGAGCCGCCGCAGGAGCTGATCGCCCAGATGTTTCGCCCGAGCTACTGGCAGGGCGGGCTCATCGGGTCGCGGCCGTGCACCATCCTGCGCGCCGCGCTCCTCAACCGCGGCGGCTGCACGGGCTTCCTCCTCGACGCGCTGAAGATCGCCGTCGAACCCTCCCCAGGCGGCACATGCGCGTCACCGATCATCGGGTGTCGCACACCGGCCCCGGGGCACGCGACCGCCACCACCTGCCGCAACGGCCTGATCATCTCCGAGGAGTGCCAGTACGTGACCGGCACTGCCGAGTGCCTCTCGTCGGTCGGTGCCGTCGGCTGTCGTCCGCAGGCCCTGGAGACGGCGCCGTGCACCGACGCGACGCCAGCGCGCTGCTACAACGGCCGCTTGCAGCGCTGCGTCGGCGGCGCGTTTGTCCACACGCTCGACTGCGACACTTCGCTTACGACCTGTGACGCCACCTCGAGCGAATGCGTCGGCCTCGGCGGCGCATGTACTGGCGACGTTGACCGCTGCGACGGCACTCGCATCCAGCAGTGCCGCGGCGGGCACCTGCACTCCAACGACTGCGGATTCCTCGTCCCTGGCAGCACCTGTCAGACGGTCGGCGGGCACTCGTTCTGCGGCTCGGCGACGATGTGCGATCCCACCACCTCGCCGCCGGGCGGAACCTGTGAGGGCAACACCCTCGTGCTCTGCGTGGGCGGCGCGCTCGCTCGCGTCGACTGCGTGAGCGCTGGTTTCCTCGCCTGCGGCATCGGGGGATGCACGCACTGAGACTCGACGGTCGGTAGCACCGATGTCGACGCACCGACGCCCCTCGAGGAGGGTTGATGTGCTCTTTTCGTGCGCTCGCGACGCCGATTGTGCAGGCCATGCCGAGGGCGTTACCTGCGAGGTCGCGACGGTCCGTTGCGTCCAGCGCCGGAGCGCCGTGGACACCTGTCCGGCAAGGCAATTCTGCCTTCCGGTCACCAATGCTTGCGCTGTCGGGTGTCGCAACGACGAGGGCTGCGACGTCGTCACCCGAACATCCGTCGAGTGCCTCGCGAACGAGGCATGTGGGTTCGCCTGCGAGGCGCGCTCCGGCGACTGCGTGCGCGCTGCGTGCTCTGCAGGCGTGCGGCGGCAACGTGGACTGCGCCAGCGCGACCCGTAGCGCCGCAGGTCGCTGATCCTTCCGCACGGACGTGAGCGTGCCCTGGCTCGACGCCTGTCAGGGCGCGGACCACACGGCCAACATCGTTCGTGTACCGGGCGTTTCCCCAGGAACCGACCCGGTCACTGCGCTCCCGCGCACCGCCCAATCGCGCCCTTCGCAGGCGGCGAACTGCGATGCTGGTCCCGTCTCAGCGCGTGCAGCGACAACCGCGGCGAGGTGAGTTTTCGCGTGGAGCGCACCTGCCCGTAGGCGGGCTCAGCGACAGACCAGGGCGTCTGCCGCCGTCATGCCGATGGACGATTCTGAATTCACGGCAGCGGAGCGATTCGCCGCAATTTCCTCCGGCGGACCGTATTCGAACCCCGGCGGAATAGACTCCATCAACGCGAGCAGCAATTCATCATCCATCGGGGTCGCGTCGGTCTTGTCCCAGTCCTTGTCGAGCCACGGCCAGAGCGGTCCGCCGTCCTGGCACCCGAGCACCCGCTCCCTGGGCGTACACGCCACGCGCACGTGAAAGTGGTCATCGTGCGGTGCGCTGTCGCCCGGCTGCGCAAGCACCAGGTCGGCGCGCTCGACGAGCCACGCAGGGGCGCCCGTGCGCCGCGCGCGATCCATCAGAAGCACCTTGATCCACGCTGCGCAGAACACGCGAATCACGCCGACATGCGGGTCTTGCAGCAGCGCTCCGATGAGCCGCCAGTTGCGGGCGAGGTCGAAGCGAAGCGGCGTTGGCACGCCGATGGACTGCCCCGTTCGGTCGTAGCGGACGAAGCCCGGCGTGATCACTGGTCGGTCGGTCGTGGCGTCGCGCGCGAAGTAGAGAAGGTCCACGTCGCGGCCGTTGCGGTGCGAGTGGTGCCGCGTCACCTGGCCGCCGTGAAGGCCAGAGAGATCGCCTACCTTGAGCGGCACCGCGATGCCGTCGAGCATCATCGCCCGGGCCGAGCGGCGCACCATGCCGACGAGGCGATCGGTGCCGAAGTGAAGGCCGCCCTCGCTCTCGCTGCGCAGCGCCTCGAAGCCCGGACCGCGGTCCGGTAGGCGTGTGCCGTGCGCGAGCCATCCATTGCTGGGCTTGCCGCGCGAGCCGCCCTCTGGCGAGGCAGCGCCGGGTAGGAGATGCGCGCAGCCCACGAGCGCTTGCGCCGCGATGGCCAGTGAGAGCGAGCCGAGGCGACGACGGACACCGCGCAAAGAGGTGAGCACGGCAGGACGCTAGCGCCCCGGCCCCGAGGTCACCAGCAGGGTGTTGACGTCACCCAGAACGCTTGACCGCTGTGGCATCGGTCCACATGCTCCACGCCCTTTTCGATACGAACCAACGATGGGTGATCCGCCGTGTCCATGGACCGTCTTTCTGCACATCTTGACCGGGGTTGGGATCTCTTCGGCCAGGGGGATTTCCCTGGAGCCCGCACCAGCGCCCGCCGCGCGTTGGAGATCGACCGCAACTCCCCAGAGGCGCACAACCTCCTTGGCCAGACCGCCGCGCGGGAGGGCGACGCGGACGATGCGCTCGAACATTACAAGCAAGCGTATTCTCTCGACGACGGCTACGTAGACCCGATGCTCAACGCGGCGGAGGTGTTGATCCACCCGATGGCGCGCTTCGAAGAGGCGATCGCGCTCTGCGATGAGGTTCTCGAGTTCGCCGAGGTGAAGGAGGAGCGCGCGGACGCGGTGCTGCTGAAGTTCGACGCGCTCCACGCGCTGGGCCAGGAGGACGCCGCGCGGGCGGTGCTCGAAGACCTCCCCGAGGGGCCGTACGAGGCGCCCTTCACTGGGTTCCTCGTCGGGCGCGCCTGGTTCGAGGCGGGGGAATTCCCGCGCGCTTTACCGCTGCTCATCGAGGCGATCACCGCCGAGCCCGACAACGCCGACGCGCACTATTTTCTCGCGATGACGCGCGACCGACTCCGCGACTGGAAGGGCGCGACGCTCTCCTTCCTGGAGACGCGCGAACTCGACTCGAGGGTTCCTGCGGCGCCGTGGTCGCCCCGGAGAGATCTCTTCCATCACACCGTCGAGCGGGCCCTTCTCAGGCTCGAACCCGAGGTGGCCGCGGCGCTCGAGGGCGCCCTCGTACTGGTCGCCGACGTGCCTGGGATGGAGGTCGTGGCGGACGGCGTCGATCCGCGTGCATCGGTGCTCGTGGAGGGCCTCGGCGCGCCCGAAGGCGAGGCGGAGTCCGAGGGTCCGCGCTCGCTTGTTCGGGTGTTCGTCTACCAGCGCAACGTCGAGCGCAACTGCGGCGCTCTGGAGCAGGTGGAGGAGGAAATCAGCAACCAGGTGGCGGAGGAGGTTCGGCACCTGCTGCACGGCCCGGCGGCAGAGGACAGCGGGCTTCCTTCCGGCGAGCCCAACTGACCGACGCGCCCCTCGCCGACGGCGGGCCTCACCCCTCGTCGGCGCGGTCTCGCTCGCGCAGGTCGTGCTTCACCATCAAGCGCTGCAGGTGGCGGCGGTCGATGCCCGAGGTGCGCGCCGCGGCGGAAACGTTGCCGTGGTGCACCTTGAGCAGGTCCGTGAGGTAGGTCTTCTCGAAGATCTCCGTCCACATCTCCTTGGCGTCGTGGAAGGGCAGGTCGGTGCGGATCGCGTGTCCGTCGACCTTCGGCGTGCCGCTGCTCGACGCGAGCACCGAAGCGTCGGGACCGAGCACCGCGAAGCGCTCGACGAGGTTGCGCAACTCGCGCACGTTGCCCTGGAAATCGTAGTGCTGGAGCAGTTCCATCGCGCTCGGGTCGAGCGGGCCGTACCCCGCCAGGCCCTGCGCGGCGCGGCGGCGGTTCAGGTCTTCGAGCACCGTCTCGACGAGCAGTGGGACGTCCTGCAGGCGAGAGCGAAGCGGCGGGAGCTTCACCACCACGGAGGAGATCCGGTAGTACAGGTCCTGCCGGAAGAGCCCGTCTTTGATGTCGCGCTGGAGGTTGCGGCTCGTCGTCGCCACCACCCGCAGGTCAACGGGCACCGACGACATCGCTCCGATAGAGCGCACCTCGCGCGCCTCGATCACTCGCAGCAGCTTCGCCTGCGTCGTGACGGAGAGTTCGCCGATCTCGTCGAGAACGAGCATCCCGCCTTCCGCTGAGCGAATCGCCCCCTGCGACTCGGGCGCCGTCGCGGTCTTCGCGTGCCCGAAAAGTTCGTCATCGATCCGGTCGCTCGGGACCACGCCGCAGTCCACCACGACGAAGGGCCCACCACTCCGCGGGCTGCGCCGATGGATCGCGTCGGCGACGAGTTCTTTCCCGGTCCCTGCCTCGCCCTCGATGAGTAAAGGGAGGTCGCTCGGCGCGATGCGCTCGAGCACCGCGAACACCTCGCGCATGGCCGTGGAGGTGCCCACCAGCCGCCCGAAGCGAATGCCCATGGAGAGTTCTTTCTCCACGGCAATGTCTGTCGGCTCGACGCGCACCAGGGTCGTCCCCAGGAGCAGCTCCCGGGTGCCGCGAATCACCACGTCGTGAACGCGCAGATCGCCCATGAAAGTGCCGTTGGTGCTTCCCAGGTCGCGCACTCGAATACCGCCGTGTTCGAGAACGAGCGTGGCGTGCTTGCGCGACACCGAGGGGTCGCGAATCACGAGGTCGTTGTCGTCGTCGCCACCGACGCGAATCTCCTCCTGCGCGCCCTCGAAAAACGCCCCCTTGTCGGGCCCGTCGAGGACGATCACGCGAACGGTCTTCATGCGGCGCGCGACGGTCTGACCATCGCGCTCGATCAGTTGGGTAAGCGAGGAATCCGTCACGAATGCACCTCCTGGTACTCGCAGTCTTATAGGCCGCTATCGGGTCCCGATGCACCTGACGATCGTGAGGACAATTCGACGCAATTCTCGCCTCCTTTCTGCGGCATCGACGCCGCGTCCGAAGGCTCCGGCCGCACCGCCACATCCGTCGCGGGGTGGGGCATTGCGCTACGCTCGAGCCATGATCGACGCAGCGACGATGGCAGAAGCGGAGGCGCTCATCGGTCGCTTGCGGCGTGCGAGGGTGAAGGTCTGCACTGCGGAGTCACTGACCGGCGGGCTCATCGCCGCGACGCTCACGGCAGTGCCGGGCGCATCCGAGGTGGTCGACCGAGGCGTCGTGGTCTACTCGTGGAATGCGAAAGTGGCGCTGCTGGGCGTGTCCCGCTCGTTGCTCGAAGCGGAGGGCGCGGTGAGCGAGGCAGCAGTGCGCCTCGCGACCGTGCGCGACGCACTCGAAATACTAGACGCCGTGCTTGAGGCTGGCTGATCGATCGGGTCGCAGCGTCGCATCCACCCGTGGAGTGCGACGCTCCAGCGCCAGCCGCTTGGCGAGGGAACGGAGGGGTTGTCCCACGCCTCGCTCAGCGCCCGCGCCAGCGGTGAGGTAGCGCATCGCGCGAGCTGGCTCGCTGGGTTCTCGAGCACGCCGAGCACCCGCTGATCGGCGAGCAGGCCGTCCATCCGCGGGCACCCTGTCGCTGCATCGAAGGACACCGCGGGCGCGCGTCCCCGTGTAGGCGAGGTGACTCCATCGAGCGACGCTACGGACACCCGCTCGTCGAGCGACAACCGCCGCTGCACCTCCACCATCGCGACGAACGGCACCGCGCCGTCGCGACAACACCCGCCCTCGCACAGACCACGGAGCATCCGATCTGTGCCCACGCGGCGTCGATCGATCGCGCGTTGGAGTGCGACGCGGCTCATCCCTCCGCCGAACTGCGCAGCGGTGCGCGCGCGGATCACGGTCTCCGCGCACGCGATTGCGACGTGCGCCACGCACGCGATCGCAAGGCCCCGCGAGCGCCCTCGAGCGCCCGCTGCCGCGAGGGCGAGCTGACGCGAGATCCCTACCGCAGCGAACACAGCGAGCAGCGCCCACAGCCACCCGGTGACGCGCGCCACGTGTGCTGCCCCGGTGACGAGCGTGTACAGAGCGCCGCCCGCGGCCAGCGTGCCGAGCAGCGCGCGCCGGGTCGTCGGGGCGGGCCGCGGCGGGCGCGCGCCCTCGAAAGCGAGCCACGCCATGGGAAGTTGCACGAGCAGGCGCGCGGGCGTGGCGAGGTAGAGCCACACGGGTCCGCCGACGTGGAAAGAGGCGACATCGCGGCGCGCGGCCATCAGCCGACTGAGGCCCGAGCCTGGCAGCCAACACCCGGTGATTCGCCAGTGTGCGTAAGCGACGGGCCCCACCACGGCGACCGCTGTCAGGGCCAGTACCGACGGCCCGAGGCGAGCTCCTTCGCCTGCCGCGTCGCGCGCGACCACCGCCACCGCCACCGCGAGAACAACCCCCTCCGGGCGCAGCAGCACGCAGAGTCCGAGCAGCGCGCCGAGGGCCGCGGCGACGCCCGACGACCGAATCTTATCGGGTATGGTAATCGCCAGAAGGAATGCGAGCGCCGCGCCGGCGAAGACGACGTTCTCCATGCCGAGCGGTGCGTTAAAGGCGACGCCAGGGAGCGACGCGAAGAGCAGTCCCCCGAGCAACGCCGTAGAGGCCGAGGCGCCGAGGCGGCGGGCCGCCCGCGAGATGAGCGCCGCCGTCCCTGCGAGGGCAGCGACCGGGACGAGCGCGAGCACAGGCAGCGCGAGAGGGAATCCGCCAAGGGAGAGGAGGGCGGCGGTGAGGGCGGTCCAGGCGGGCGAGGTCGTGGCGGAGGTGATCTCGCCGGGGTTGAACTCGAACCACCCCGCCGCCGCCGCGCGCTCGGCGATCGCAAGGTGGATCATCGCGTCGCCGGAGAAGCGATCCAGGCGCGGGACTACGTTGGCGGCGCAGAGAGCCGCGAGCGCGAGAGCAAAGGCGTGGAGAGGGGTTGGGCGAGGGATGGCCACGCGAGGTGGCCCGGGAGGCTACGCGCTCCCGATGGCCATCGGGATGCCGGCGATGTCGTCCACGGATTGTTCCCAGACCTGCGCGCGGAGGCGCTCGAGGCGCTCTTTGATGTCGCGCTGGCGCTGCACCATCGCGTCTACCGTGGCCGTCGATGGGGCCTCGCCCGCCTCGGCCTCGGCGAGGGCCGATCGCGTCGCGACGAGCACCTCGAGCACGGCCCGACGGAGTTCTTCACTCGCGGCCGTCACGAAGTCTGTCAGCTTCTGACCGAAGCCCTCGACGGTCGATTGCAGCGCGGGACCAATCTTCGCCGCGCTCGCTCGCACCGCCGCCGGAGCAGCCTCGAGCGCTCGCTCCTTGGTCTCCTTGTCTACCCAACCCTTGAAGAGCATCGCGAGCGCGGGCGCCGCGGCCGTCACCAGCGCGCCGACCGCGAGGTTGACCGCCACCATCACCCCAACGCCCAGCGCCCCTACCGCGAACACCCCGACGTCGTACTTCATCGTGTCGACCTTCACGTCGAAAAGCCCCGGCGCGTCGCCCGCAAACGAGTCCAGCGAGCGCGCTGCATCCCGGGCATCTTCGTTCACGATCGCGACGATCTGCTCGCCCAGCGCCTCGAGCCGCTCGCCGAGGGTCTTCGCCTCGGTCTCGAGCCACTTCCGCCAGGTCTCCTCCATGAACGCCGGGAGAAATTTCCGAATGTCATCCGCGGACGACTTCTCCACCTCCAACCGGATCGCGCTGGCGAACTCGTTGGTGAACGTCTCGAGGTCCCGCAGGGCCACCGCCTTGATGGCAGCGATCTCCTCGTCGATCTTGCTGCGCCGCTGTTCGACCAGCGTCCGCGCCTGCTCGACGTCGCCCTCCAGCGCCTTCAACCGTCGATCGAACTCCTCGCTCGTCATCGTGAGCGCGCGTCGCCGCGCAGCGAGGCCCCGCCCGAGTATGTCGCTCACCCGCAGCCCCTCGTCGGCTGCATAGTCTACGAGCATCTTCAGTCGGTCGTTGCCCAGCAGCGACGAGAGCTTCGCCAGCAGCGCGTCGAGCCCGGACTCCGCGCGATCGCCCGCCAGCGCCCGCGTCGCCGACAGAAACATCACCGGCGCGCCGGGCACCAACGATGACAGCTGCCTCGTGGCGTACTCCATCACCTCGGTGCGCTCGCTCGGGCTCAGCAGGTCGGCCTTGTTGATCGCAAACACGATGCGATCGCGCCCGGCGCCCAGCAGCCGGTCGCGCAGGAAGCGCCGCTCGCTCTCCTTCAAGATCTGCCCTGCATCGAGCAGAAACACCACGCCATCAGCCCGCGGCACGTAGCCGTAGGTGATCTCCGCACGCTGCTGGTTGAGGTCGTTGACTCCAGGCGTATCGACCAGCGTCACGCGGTCGCGCAGCAGCTCTGCCGGGTACTCGATCTCCACCCGCAGAACATCTTCAGGCTTCGCTCGTCCGCCCGCCACCAGCTCGTTGAGCTGCGAAAATGCCACCTCCTCACGCGGCCCGGTGAGCGGTCGCGCCGTCGCACCGGCATCCGTCGGGCGTCGCACCAGCACCGCGCGCGGAGAATCTCCGTGACGCACCTCGTGAATCATCGCCGTCGTCGGCGTGATGCCCGTCGGCAGCACCGGTCCGCCGAGCAGCGCGTTTACGAACGTCGTCTTGCCGTGGTTGAACTCGCCGAGCACCACCAGCACGGCGCGCTCCTCCTCGAGCCGCGGCAGCCGGTCCACCAGGATGCGCTCGTGCAGCGACGCCGCCCCGGACTCGCCCGCCAGGCCCGCGAGTTCGCGCAGGGCGGTGGCCACTTCAGTCTTGATCTCGTTCACGTTGCGCAGGGTCATCGATGTTTCTCCGTCGCGTGGGGCTTCAAAGCACCTTGATGAGTTCTGTCGTCCGCGCCTCGAGCTCTTCGCGGGTGATGCCCCCGTCGAGCCCGATCGCCCCGCGGTACAGCGCGCTCGCGTTGAAGAGCCGCAGCGACTCGATGCGCTTGGTGAGGTACGGGTGCGACATCTGCAGCTCCCCCATCCGTCCGACGCCCTCGCGGCCCTCGCCCAACTGCTGGAGGTAGACCTCCATGTCCATCTCCTCGAAGAGACGCCGACTGCCGATGGCCAGCTTCGCAAAAGAGTTGGTCGCCGCCTGCGCGTCTTTACAACAAAGCAGCCCGGCGCGATCGCAGGTGATCTCCGCCGCGCGCGACCAACTCTGCAGCGCGATGGTCACCGGCAAGAGCAGCGGCGCCAGGATGACGCCCCCGGCTGCCTGCAGGATCTGCTGCAAACGGAAGAGCGTCGTCAGGTACACGACGTGGTTGTTCTGGATGTGGCCGCACTCGTGGCCGATTACAAACTTCAACTCGGCATCGTTGAGGTGCTCGAAGGTCGCAGCGTGAACGATGATCACCGCGTCGTCGTCGGTGCCAAAGGTCATCGCGTTGACCGAGTCGATGCGCGGGACGATGTAGACCTGCGGCGTCGGAATCCCCAGCGTGCTGGCGCACTCCTCGACGATGCGCTGGATGCGCGGAAACTGCCGCGGACCGACCTTCACCGCGGTGCCCAGCAGGTTGGTCGAGAGCAGTGACTTCGTGAGCTTGACCGTCTGCGCCACCGCGATCTCGACCGCCCGCATGCGGCGCATCGCACGCAGCACCTTCAGGTCTCCCTCGAAGGCGTAGCCCTCGCCTCGTACACCCGCGACCCCGGTCTTGCGACGCTCGACGTAGGCACTGAAATCGAAGTTCATCACCATGCTCTCCCTCAAGTTCGGTGCGCGACCGTAGCACCAGCCCCAGGCTCAGGCGACACGACACCACTCGCCTCCTCCATGCATTGACGGGCGCGCGGGCGCCGTTGCAGGTTGCGCCCGGTGAACGACCCGGGACCCCGCGCACAAACCACCTCGTACGCCCGCACGGCCCTGTCCGTGCTGCTGCTCGCGATGTTGTACCTCTGGGTGTTTCCCTTCCACGACGTGGTGCGCAACCCGAACGAAAACGTCCGGGTCTACATGACCGTGGCGATCGTCGATGACCACACCTTCGCCATCAACCGCATCGAAGGCGCGTGGGGGTACGTCAACGACAAAGCCGTCCGCGCCGGACGCCTCTACAGCTCCAAGGCCCCCGGCACCAGCTACCTCGGCGTGCCCTTCTACTGGGCGCTCACTCGCCTCACGCACCAGGACTCCCACATCGTCGCGGCCCCGCCTCTAGCGGTCGTCGCGCCGGGCCATCGGCCGCCGCCACCGCCGCGTCAGCCCATCGACCGAACCCGCGTGATGTACGTGCTGCGGCTCTTCTCCACGGTGTTTCCGGGACTCCTCTTCGGGTGGTTCTGGCACCGATTCCTCGCCGCACGAACAAGCTCTGCCACCGTTCGCGAGGCGGTGTTCTTCAGCACCATGGCGGGCTCTTCGCTCTACGCCTACTCCCTCGTCTTCGTCAGCCACGCGCAAAACGCCTACTGCTTCGGCGCAGCCCTCATGGCCCTCGCCACCGTCCGCGAGCGCGACGCCGCCGACGCCGCCGCAGGCACCGACCCCGGCGTGCGCTTCGGCTGGATGTTTCTCGCCGGCTTCTTCGGCGCGGGCGCAACGCTCTTTGAGTACCCCGCCGCCATCGCCTCCGCCGCCGTCGCCCTCTGGATCGCCGCCCTCGCCGCCGAACGCCGCCGCGCCGCGCTGATCGTCACCCTCGTCGCCCTCGGCGTCGCCGCCGGGCTCGCGATCAAGCACCACCCCGGGCCCGCCGCCCTCGCCGCCGCGGTGGCCCTGCTCGCGTACGCCGTCACGCTCTCGCCGCGCGGCTTCTTTCGCCTCGTCGGCGCTGGCCTGGGCGGCGCGATTCCCACCGGCCTCGTGCTCTTCTATCACCACCGCTGCTTCGGCAGCGCGTTCAAGCCCGGGTACAGCTTTCTCGAGAACCCGACCTTCCGCGAGGAGACCAACCAGGGCTTCTACGGCGCCACGCACTTCTCCTGGGAGGCCGCCCTCCGGCTCTGGCTCGACCCGGCCTTCGGCATCATCCCGTGTACCCCGATTCTGCTGCTCTTCCTCGTCGGCCTCGGGGCCTCCTTCGCTCCCGATCTCCCCGGCGACCGCCGCGGCCTCTCGCGCCGCAACGTCCTCTCCGCGGCCTTCCTCGGCACCACGATCTTCTCCGCCGGAAAGCTTCTCATCGCGCTCAAGGCCTCCGCCCTTCCCGACCTCCACGCCCGCATCGGACCCTGGATCGCCGCCCTCGCCGTGTCACTCATCGCGCTGGCCGTCACCCGCTGCCCCAGGGTCCCGAAGTCCGAGCGGGCCATGGCCGCGTCGATCGCGCTCTCCCTCCTCGGCATGACCCACCTGATCGGCATGATGAACAACTGGCGCGGCGGCTGGCAGGTCGGACCGCGCTACCTCGTCACCATCGTCCCCGCCCTCGGAATGCTCGCGCTCACCGGCGCGGAGTCGCTCCTGGTCGCCGCGAGGCGCGACGGGAATACAGCCCTGCGTATGGCCGTGACCGCGTCCGCGGCCGGCGCCACCGTCGCGTCGATGCTGCTCACCGGCACCGCGTCGGCGTGGTTTCCGCACGTGCCGACGGAGTACGCCGCGCCCTTCTTCGAGATGATGCTCCCGCTGATTCGCGACGGGTTTGTGCCGCACAACGCAGGGCTGCTGCTCGGGAGCCACGGTCTGCGCTCGATGGCTCCCTTCTTCGCCGCCGCCGCCGCGATCGCGCTCATCGTGTTGAAGGGCGACCGGCGACGACCGCTGGCCATGCTCGCGCACTCTCTCGGTGGCCTCGCGGTCACGCTGCTGCTGCTGCTGCCGTCCGCGCTGGTGTTTCGGCCGGAGAGCGCTGCGGTGACGCGCTACGTGAAGAGCGCGTTCGAGCCGCACCCCGCGGATACGGCGACGCCGACGCCGCCCCCGCACGAGACCGCAGCGCAGGCGGCCGGGCGAGCGCGGCGTCTGGCCGAGTCGGGACAGACCCAGGCGGCCCTCGACGCGTGGCTGCGCGCCATCCGCGACGGACGCTGAAGCCCATGCGACCCCACCGATGCTAGGCCGGCTCTCGCTCACCCCGGACAGCTTGTTTGCTGGGCAGTTTCGCGTGATTCGACCCATCGGCGTCGGGGGGATGGGAACCGTCTACCTGGTCGAGCAACCTGGCACCGGCCAGCAGCGCGCGCTCAAGATCATGAACGCCGACCTCGTGGACGAACCGCGAGCACGCGAGCGCTTCACGCGAGAGGCGCAACTGGCCGCGATGATCGAGAGCGAGCACGTCGCGCAGGTGCTCGGCGCGGGCATCGACCCGGAGCACAACACCCCGTGGATGCTGCTGGAATACCTGCGCGGCGAAGACCTCTCGAAGCTGCTCGAGCGCCGCGGTCGGCTGCCGCTCGGCGAGGTGCGAGAACTCCTGAAGCAGCTCGGTCACGCGCTCGCCGCGGCGCATCGGTTGGGCATCGTTCATCGCGACCTGAAGCCCGAGAACATCTTCGTCGCGGAGTCGCGGCGAAGCGACTCGGCCTTCACGGTGAAGGTTCTCGATTTCGGCATCGCGAAGTGGCTTCAGGAGCACCAGCCCTCCCGCACTACTTCGGTGATGGGCTCGCCTCTCTGGATGGCTCCGGAGCAGTTCGACACCTCCCTGCTGGTCTCGCCCGCGACGGACATCTGGGCGCTCGGGCTGGTGACCTTCACCATGCTGACCGGTGTCCCTTACTGGAAGGCCGCGCAAGGCGCCTCGATCACGCTCGCTGCCCTGCTCGCGGAGATCTCCATCGGGACGTTTGCCCCGGCGTCGCAGCGCGCGGGCGAGGCCGACCGAAGCATCGTGCTGCCGCCGGGCTTCGACGAGTGGTTTGCCCGCTGCGTGGCGCGCGCGATCGGCGATCGCTTCCCCGATGCGACGCAAGCGCACGCGGCGCTCGAAGCCGTCTTCGAGTCCCCGGCGCGGTCCGCCCTGCCGCGGACGGTGATGTTCGTTCCGAATGCGCAGTCGGTGATGGCAGGGCCACCCGAGGGACCCGTTGGTCACGGCTCTACGGTCGCGTGGTCACGGTCCGCGCCACCGCCCCCAAACGGCACCGCGATGATGCCCGCGATGGGCGCCGACGTGCCCGCGTGGATGATGTCCGGCGCGCCCGCTCCGTTGCTGCGGGCTGCTCCGACAAGCAAGGCGCGCGGCGCGACGGCCATCGTGGTGGGCGTCGGCGCGCTCGTGGTCGCGGTGGGCGCGGTCGCGTGCCTCGTCTGGTGGACCTCCCAGTGCGACGACGGCTACCACGACTCGCACGGACACTGCTGCCGTAGCGATGCCGCCTGGGACGAGGGGCGCCGCGCGTGCATCGCCACGGTGGTTCCGGTGGTGAGTACGACGCCGCTCCCGGTGCCGGTTTCGCCGGTGGCCCCGGGGCCAGTGCCGCAGATGGTGCCGATTCTTGCGCCTCCGCCTCCGCCGCCCCTGGAGCCCGAGCCGCCGGCCGCGCCCGCCCCGCACGCCTGTGCTGGTGTCTGGAGCGGACGCATCACCGAAAACACCGGGGCTTACGGGTCATTGCGTGTGACGGTGCGCGAGGGCGGATCGACCTGCGGCGAGTGGCGCGAGGTCTGGGAGAACAGCGGTGCGACGTGTGTCTACCGCTTCGTGGGCTGCCGCTTCGAGGACGGCGTCGTGCGTGGCACCGGCGTCAGCAGCACTGAAAGCTGCACTCCCCGGGTCAACGCGATGGTTCGCTGTGCTGGAGGGCGAATGTCCTTTCGCGAGAGCACGAACGACGGCGTGGTGGACTCGGCGACGCTTCGCCGCGGCGACTGAGGGTGAAACAAGGCAAAAGAAGCCTCTGCGAGCAGATTTCGAAGCTCGCAGGAGGGTCGTGATGCTCCCGCGAGCTGAATTCGATGCTCGCAGGAGGGTCGTGATGCCCCCGCGAGCTGAATTCGATGCTCGCAGGAGGGTCGTGATGCCCCCGCGAGCTGAATTCGATGCTCGCAGGAGGGTC